>JAYRTJ010000074.1:0-16680 GCA_041919675.1 Rhodospirillaceae bacterium
ATCCGAAGTTGGTCCAGGAGAGGCTGGTGCCGGAGCGAAACAGGCCGTCCGTGCTCGTTGTCGAAGATGACGCCACGCTCCAGGCGCTTCTGCGCGCCGTGCTGGGCAGCGAGTGGGATGTCAAAACGGCGGCCAACGGCAAAACAGCGTTACATCTGGCCGGCGAATTCGTGCCGGACATTGTTCTGCTCGACATCGGCTTGCCCGATCTCGATGGACTGGAAGTCTGCCGTCGACTGAAGTCCGATCCGCGTCTGGAACACGTTCCGGTGATCTTCCTCACCGCCCGTACCTCCGGCGAGGACGAGATCGACGGCCTGCAGGCCGGCGGCAACGATTACATCACCAAACCGATCAATCCCGCGGTTTTGAAGGCGCGCATCCGCAATCATTTGGAGTTGAAGCAGAACCGCGACGAGTTGCTCCGGCTCGCCCGGACCGATGGCCTTACAGGACTGTATAACCGCCGCACTTTCGACGATCTTCTGAACCGCGAATGGCGACGCCTCGCCCGGACCGGAGAGCCCCTGTCCGTCATTATGATGGATGTCGACCACTTCAAACTTTACAACGACGCGTACGGCCACGGCGGCGGCGATCTATGTCTGCAGCGCGTTGCGCGCGCGTCGGAAGGCGCCTTGCAACGCCCGGCCGACGTCGTCGCGCGGTACGGCGGAGAGGAATTCGTGGCGCTTCTGCCCGAGACCAAACTGGAAGGCGCCATGGCCGTCGCCGAAGCCATTCGCGCAGCCGTGGCTGCTCTCGAAATCCCGCACACGGCCTCGCAAACCGCGCCGCACATTACGCTGAGCCTGGGTGTGGCCTGTACGATTCCACAACCCGATCAAAATCCCGCGGGACTTCTTGCCGTCGCCGACAAACAGCTTTACGCGGCAAAGCGCGAGGGCCGCAACCGTGCGAGGGGGATCAATGCCGCGTGATAAATATTATTTTTTGAGCGCACGGGCGAGATCTAACGCCGCGTAGGTCAGAACGGCGGACGCCCCGGCGCGTTTGAAGGCCAGCAGCGATTCCTGGAAAGCCGCCAGCCGGTCGAACGCCCCGGCCGCCGCGGCGACAGCGATCATCGCGTACTCACCGCTCACCTGATAAGCGAGCACCGGCACATTCACCTCGTTCTTCACGGCGGCGATAACGTCCAGATAGGGCATACCCGGTTTCACCATGATAAGGTCGGCGCCTTCGGTGACGTCGGTCGAGGCTTCGCGCAGCGCTTCGTCGACGTTGGCCGCGTCCATCTGGTAGGTGTGTTTGCCCTTGGCGCCGAGGGCGCCTTGCGATCCCACGGCGTCCCGGAACGGGCCGTAAAACGCCGACGCATATTTCACCGCGTAGGACAGGATCATGGTGTTGACGAAGCCGCCCTTCTCCAAGGCGGTCCGGATGGCGCCGATACGGCCGTCCATCATGTCCGACGGCGCAACCACATCGCAGCCGGCTTCCGCCAGGATGAGCGCCTGCTTCACCAGGATCTCCACGGTCGCGTCGTTGGCGACGTCGCCGTCGATAAACAAGCCGTCGTGGCCATGATCGGTATAAGGATCCAGCGCGACGTCGCAAATGAGGCCAATGTCGGGAACCTCGGCTTTGATCGCGCGCACGGCGCGGCAAAGGAGATTCTTCGGATTCAGCGCCTCGCTGCCTTGCGGATTTTTGAGCTTCTTGTCGGTGACCGGAAACAAGGCCAGCGCCGGAATGCCGAGCGCTTGAGCCTCACGCGCGACGGCCACCGCGCGGTCGATGGAAAGGCGTGAAACACCGGGAAGACTGGCCACCGGCTCCGTGACATTGTCGCCTTCAATAATGAAGAGCGGGAGAATGAGATCGTCGGCGGTCACCGCGGTCTCGCGGATCAGACGCCGCCGCCAATCGGCCGCGCGCACGCGCCGCAAGCGGGTTGCCGGAAAAGATCGCGCCGGTCCAAAACTGGTCATCAATGCGCCTCGGAAGTCATGTTCGCCACTACAGCCGCTGTTTTCGCAACAACGGCCTCCAATGTGGGCTTATCAGCAACCGCCCGCCGCTGCCAAGGCCCTGCCTCCGGCGCGAGCACGTCCGCGCTGATGGATACCGCCGATAAATGGGCATTTTGCGCGGTAACTCCAGCCTCTTTCAGCAGCTTTTCCAGCGCCCGCGCGCTGCGCCGGGAAAATAGAGGCACGACCACGGGGCCGCCCGCGCGCACCGCCTGGAGAAGGCCGTCCGCCAGCGCAAGGCTCGGCGACATGCGGTAGACAGCCAATCTGCGGATCCGCAGCGGGTCATCCAAGGAAACGTCGGCGCTGACATCCTCGGCGGAGGGATAGAAGGCCTGTTTGAACCCGGCGGATGCGAGATAGGCCGCGAGATCCTTGGCGTCAAGGCCGGTTTGCACCGTCTGCGTGAAACCGGCGCGCCGTGCGGCGTCCGCCGTCGCCGGACCAACCGCGTAAGCGATCTTGCCGTGCCATCCGGGTTTATCGCGCAATGGATCGATCGCGACCTGACTGGTGAAAATCACCGCGTCGTATCCTTGCGGATCAGGCAGCGCGGCGTGCAGCGATTCCGGAACGAGGACGGGCGAATCAACGATCTTCCAACCGATCGGCGCGAACGCCTGATGAAAGCGCTCACGGTAGGTCTCGGGCCGTATGTTGACAATGACGCCGGTCACAGTGCGCCCAACAGCTCGGAGCCGCCCAAACGCCGCTTTTCCATGGTGTAAACCGCCTTGTTGTCGCCGCCCATTTGTGGTTGAACGAAATGAGCCAGCGAAGGGACATCATCATGAAAATATCCGGGATTTCGGCGGTCGTCACGGGCGGCGCGTCGGGCATGGGCGCCGCAACCGCGCGCCACCTTGCATCGCTGGGGGCCAAGGTCGCGCTTCTGGACGTCAATGCCGCGAGCTGTGAGGCCGTGGCCAAGGAAATCGGCGGCGCCGCCTTCGCATGCGACATTACCGACGCCGCCTCCACGGAGGCCGCGCTTCAAGGCGCGAAGGCCCGTCACGGCGCGGCCCGGCTGGTCGTCAACTGCGCGGGCATCGCGCCCGCGGCAAAGATCGTGGGTAAAAACGGTCCACACGATCTCGCCCTTTTCCGCAAGGTCATCGAAGTCAATCTCATCGGGACATTCAACATCATGCGGCTTTCCGCCGCGGACATGATGCAACTCGAGCCCATGGACGAAGGTGAACGCGGCGCCATCGTGAACACGGCGTCGATCGCCGGGTTCGAAGGCCAGATCGGCCAGGCCGCGTATGCATCCTCGAAGGGAGGCATCATCGGCCTCACCCTGCCGGCCGCGCGTGAATTCGCCGCGAGCGGCATCCGTGTCGTGACCATCGCGCCCGGACTGATCGAAACTCCGCTCTTCGCGGGCCTGCCGCCGGCGGCGGTAGAAGCTTTGACCGCGACAACACTCTTTCCGAAGCGCCTCGGCAAAGCGCAGGAGTTCGCGCACCTTGTGCAAACGATCGCGGAAAACATCATGTTGAACGGCAGCACCATCCGTTTGGACGGCGCCGTACATCTCGGAGTGAAATAAGACAGGACGGGCGAATGGCGGGCGCACACCCCGGCCTCACCAATCTTCAAAGGCTGGAAGCCGAGAGCATTCATATCCTGCGCGAGGTCGTCGCGGAGTGCGAACGGCCCGTGATGCTCTATTCGATCGGCAAGGACAGCGCCGTGATGCTGCACCTTGCGATGAAAGCGTTCTATCCCGCCAAGCCGCCCTTTCCCCTTCTCCATGTCGATACCACGTGGAAGTTCAAGGAAATGATCGCGTTTCGCGATCAGCGCGTGCGCGAACTGGGCCTAGACCTTCTTGTTCACACAAATCCGGAAGGGATCGCGCAAGGCGTCGGTCCCTTCACGCACGGTTCGTCCGTCCATACCGATGTGATGAAAACGCAGGCGCTTAAACAGGCGCTCGATAAATGGCCGTTCGATGCCGCGTTCGGCGGCGCGCGCCGGGATGAGGAGAAGTCGCGCGCCAAGGAACGCATTTTCTCGTTCCGCAGCGCGCAGCACCGGTGGGATCCGCGCCAACAGCGTCCCGAGCTTTGGCGTCTGTACAATACGCGCGTCCATAAGGGCGAAAGCATTCGTGTTTTCCCTCTGTCCAATTGGACGGAACTCGACGTGTGGCAATACATCCACCGGGAAAACATCCCCATCGTTCCGCTTTACTTCGCGAAGGAGCGCCCGGTCGTGACGCGCGACGGCGCGCTGATCATGGTGGATGATGAGCGCATGCCGCTTCAGCCGGGCGAACGGCCGGAATTCAGAAAAGTCCGCTTCCGCACGCTGGGATGCTATCCCCTGACCGGCGCCGTCGAAAGCGATGCCGACAGCCTGCCCGCGATTATTTCCGAGATGCTGCGCACGACGACGTCGGAGCGCCAGGGGCGCGTGATCGACCACGACAGCGCCGCGTCGATGGAGAAGAAGAAACAAGAAGGCTATTTCTGATGGCCCGCCTCTTGCGGTTCATCACCTGCGGCAGCGTCGATGACGGCAAGTCGACGCTGATCGGACGGTTGCTCTACGATTCCAAAATGATTTTCGACGACCAGCTTTCGGCTCTTGAAAGGGATTCGAAGGCCGTCGGCACACAGAACGGAACGCTCGACTTTGCGCTTCTCATGGACGGCCTTGCCGCCGAGCGCGAGCAAGGCATCACCATCGACGTCGCCTATCGGTTCTTTTCGACCGGCAAGCGGACCTTCATCGTCGCCGATACGCCGGGCCATGAACAGTATACGCGCAACATGATCACCGGGGCGTCGACCGCGGATCTCGCGGTCATCCTGATCGATGCGCGCAAGGGCATTCTGACTCAGACCCGGCGCCACTCGTTCCTTGTATCGCTCATGGGCATCCGCAAGGTCGTGCTGGCGGTCAACAAGATGGATCTGGTCGCCTACGATCGGGCCGCGTTCGATCGGATTTGCGCGGACTATAGGGCGTTCGCGCGCCAGATCGGCCTCGATGCGGTGAGTGCGATTCCTTTGTCGGCGTTGAAAGGCGACAACGTCACGGCGCGCAGCACGGCGATGACATGGTACGAGGGGCCTAGCCTCATCCAGCACCTCGAAACCGTCGAGACGGCCGATCGGCCGCACGAAGCCCCCTTCCGCTTGTGTGTACAATGGGTGAACCGGCCCGATCTCGATTTCCGGGGCTTCGCCGGCACCGTCGCCAGCGGCGAAATACGTCCCGGCGATTCGGTGCGGGTCCTGCCATCCGGCCGGGACGCGCGCGTTGCGCGTGTCGTGACCCATGACGGGGACCTCACTCACGCGGCGGCCGGGCAATCCGTTACCCTCACCCTGGACCATGAAATCGATATCGCGCGCGGCGATATGCTGGCGTCGCCTTTGGATCCGCCGGCCGTCGCCGACCAGTTCAATACAACGATCATATGGATGAGCGAGGAGCCGCTTCTGCCGGGGCGGCCCTACCTCGTGAAGATCGGAACGAAAACGGTGACCGGCACGGTCACCAGCCTCAAGCACAAAATCAACGTCAATACACTTGAACACCTGGCCGCAAAGACCTTGGCGCTGAATGAGATCGCCGTGGCCAACATTCAGCTCGCGCAGCCGATCGCTTTCGACCCCTACGACAAGAACCGCGAGACAGGCGGTTTCATCGTCATCGACCGCATGACCAACGCCACGGTCGGCGCGGGACTGATACGCTTTGCGTTGCGCCGCTCGGAGAACATCCACTGGCAGGCGGTGGAAGTCGATAAACCCGCGCGCGCGAACCTCAAGCACCAGAAAGCTTGTGTCTTGTGGTTTACCGGCCTTTCGGGCGCGGGCAAGTCCACGATCGCAAACGCGCTGGAGAAAAAGCTCTTCGGCTTGGGGCGGCACACTTATCTTTTGGACGGCGACAACGTGCGCCATGGCCTCAACCGCGATCTTGGTTTCACGGACGCCGACCGCGTCGAGAACATCCGGCGCGTCGCCGAGGTCTCAAAGCTGATGGTCGACGCCGGGCTGATCGTGCTCGTGTCGTTCATCTCGCCTTTCCGCGCCGAGCGCGAACTGGCGCGCAACCTGCTTCAACCCGGCGAGTTTTTCGAAGTGTTTGTCGATACGCCCCTGGACGACGCCGAGAAACGCGATCCCAAGGGGCTTTACAAGAAAGCCCGCCGCGGCGAGATCCGCAATTTCACAGGGATCAGTTCACCTTACGAAGCGCCGCAGAACCCGGAGCTTCGGATCGATACAACCCGCGCGTCCGTGGACGAAGCGGCCGATCTTGTTTTGCGCCTGCTGAATGAGCGCGGAATGTTGGGCGGGCATTAAGCCGGCCGCGGGCATACGTTTTATACCCGCGGACCGGCTTGCGGTCTCCCCCAGGCGAAAGGCGCTTAGAGACCCGTGCCGAGGCGCCACTTGAAGGCTGTATTCCAGCCTCGCGACTTCAGCTGAGCCGTGGCCCACGCCAAGCTTTCGGCCGCGCCCGGCGTGCCGAGTTTGACCCCATAGAAAAGAGCGCCGCGCGTGTAGGCGAGATAGGTCAGGTCGTTTGGCGCCCAGGCATTGGGGTCGGTGAACACCGCTTTCGCGAGGCTTTGTTCAAGCGCCCAGGCTTCCGCCCAGGAGTTGGCGAACGGCGAGGTTTTCGTCGCGCGCAGGATCATCCGGTACGGCGTTGCATGCGCCCGCACCCAGCCGCTGGTCGTGCTGGTGCGCGCGATGGTGCCGCCGATGATCCAGTCGAAGGACGTCCGCCACTCGCTGAAGCCCATCGTGACCATCCAACCGAGCACCGCCGCGACGAATTCGTCCTGCCACGGATCGACCCAGGTGCCTTCCGGCGCATTGGTCTCGCCGCGCGAGGTGTCGATATTGGCGGTGGCGCGGAACAGCGCGCGTTCCGGGCGGATGCTTTCCACATAATTGTTCTCGAACCAGTCGCGGGTGGTCGCGAGTTGCGCCGCCCAATAGCTTTGCGGGAGCAGCCACGACGGCGTCGCTGCAGGGGTCACGCGCGCCGCCTGGGCTAGTGTACGGAGGCTCCAGGCAAACGCACGAGCTTGCGGAACGCTGGGCCGGTAAGCCGCGGGGAGAGATCCCCAGTTCCAGGTCGCTTGGAACTGGATGTCCTCGAGGTGGTACGGATCGCCCGTGAGAAGATACGGAACATAGGCCAGCGAGGGCTGGTGCGCGCTGTCGAGCGTAACGGGCGTGGTGGTCGTTTTAACATGAGGAGACCCCGCATTGGTGGAGTAGTACCAGGTCGCGTTCGGATACTTCCGGAAATCGAAGGGACCGGTCTGCGTTTCGTCGCGCATGTGCCAGGGCATCGTGCCCGCGGCTTCGGCCTGGGCGCGCACGAGGTCGAGCGAGGCCGCGTCGCTGGTGCAGATGAACTTCGCCTGCGGTTCGGTGACGAGACCGATGTCGTTGCGTTCACCGGTATTGGGCATGTACGGCGTGACCCCGGCCAGCCCCATGGCGGCGTAGATGTTCGAAGAGGTGCTGACGGCCGCGCCGGTCGCGGTGCTGGAGTTCAGCGCCACATACTGCTGCGCCGTGACAACAAGCTTCGCGGCGTTCGCGTAGTTGCCGGCCGAGAACTGACCCAGAATGTCGACATCGAGGTAGTCGCCGTTGGGTAACGGCATCAGGTTGAGGCTGACGGCGGCCGGCTTGGGCGCCGCCGACCGGTCGTAGCCCGGGATCATGTTCTGACCGACGAGCTTCGCGACGTCGGCGACGACCGGACGCGGGCTGGATTGCCAGCGCCAGCGCGAGAACCAGTAATGGGCCGGCACGTCGATCCGGGCAAGCACCTGTTCGCCGCGCGAGATCGTGACGCTGTAGGCGCCGAGGTTCGCCGGCGCCGCCGTGAAAATCCGCCCAAGCTCGAATACAACTTCGGCGCGCTCGCTGTTGCGGTCGGGACGGAAGAAAACTGTGAGAGGGAAGTTTGGAACTTCGCTGCGGACGCAGCGCTGGGTGAAATTGCCGGTGGTGGAAACGAAATCGCCGAGATTCTGTCCGGTCTCTTCCTTGAACTCGTAAGTCTGGCCGGCAACGGTCACAACAGCTTTCAAGGTCGAAGTGACGGTTTGCGCAACCGCGATACCTGCCTGAAGTCCTACAATTCCTGCTGCACCAATGCCGATCGCACCCCGTCGGCTGATGTTGGTCATACGCGATCTCTCCTCTTCCAAGGATCATGCCCCGCTCCTTCGGGAGCGGTGAAAAAAGAGGGGAGACGTAGGAGCACTTGAAGCACACAACCGGAACTTTTCCCCAATTCCGATTGTGCAGGTTGCGCTCCCGGCAACCCCCCAGCCCGCATCCGTTTTCCAAGAGTGCGACTCTTTCAGCAAGCCAGAACATCCGCGCACACAAACGCAATGCGTGTGGGCCGTTGTATTCAACGGAAAAGTTCCGTGTAAAATTTTTTTACAATCGCGCGCAGTTATGCGAGAGCGACAACTCACGCTGGAACTGCGGAAATCACACGACCAGTTCGAAGGGAAATGCGGCTACGGAACTCGGAAAAAAGTTCCCGCTGTTGCAGATTATTTTTTTGGATTCGGCAGTCGTGTTACTGCAAAGTTTCTAAAGCGCACGCGCGATAGCAGGTGTATAAAAACGACACCGTTGGTTGTCGCTTATTTTTAATTGAGCGGCTTTCAAAGCCGATAATCTTACCGTTGTAGAGGTTCGCGTGACTGCTTTCCCTGAAGGTCAAACGATGAACGGATTGTCGAAGCTTATTGCGATCGCGGGCATTGCCGCGGCGATCGCCGTCGCCAGCTTCCGCAGCGATATCGCTGTCGCGCTTGGCATCACGGCATTGGTCGTCGCCGCCCTCACCGCTGTCGCGATCTTGGTGGGCGCCGCCGTGGCCACGCGCCACACGCCGGCCGCAACGGAAAACGGGCGCGCACCCGCTTTGGATGCAACGCCCGCCATCTCTCCGCTGCAAGAGCAATAACTCTTACGACTTGCGCATTTCCTGTTGCGACGGCGTGATCGCTTTCAGCGGCATGGCGCCCATGTCTTCGTCGTCGCCCTTCCACTCCGCTTCTTCGCCGTCCGCGCCGGTCGACGCCAGGGACTTGGCAAGCTCATAAATGCGCCGGCGGACGTGGTATCCCTTGATCCGATAGTAGGCGCGCACCAGCTCCAGGGTTTCGCGGCGATTCATGGGATCGTCCTGACGCAGCATGATGTCGGTCGTCTGACCGTCCCAATTGCGCGGGCTGGCGCCGGCGGTCTTCTCATCCATCTCATCAAAGAAGAAAGACACCGGACAATCGAGCACACCGGCCAGATCCCAGAGGCGGCTGGCGCCGATGCGGTTGGTGCCGCGCTCGTACTTCTGAACTTGCTGGAAGGTAAGACCCAGCGCTTCACCGACCTTCTGCTGACTCATGCCCAGCAGCGTACGGCGCAGGCGTAAGCGATTGCCGACGTGCACGTCGATGGGGTTCGGCTTGCCCCACGACCGTCCGCCCGCGGGGCGGGCCGTATCTTCGTATCTCTCTTTATCCAGCGATGCCATAACCCGGGTACCTTCAAACAAAATGTTGTCTCGAAAAATAAGCGCGCAAAATTTTTGTCGTCGCGTAATGACGAAAGTCTGCAAATTGCAGGCGTTCGAAGGTGGCAACGGGCGGTATCGTTTTTTTGTTCCGAATCAAGCGCGGCCGGCGCCATCCCGGCGCGATCATCGTGAAACGGCGTCAAGGCTTTTTACATCGCGGCGCATTTTCGGCGTTATTTGCGCTGAATTATCAGCGTTTTCGCCATGGCACGCATCTTGCTGACCAACCTCTCAAGACAATGATTGCGCGCGCGGCGGCCGTCTCACCGGCGATCTCGCGCGGAACCCGCTGCGCTCGCGAAAGATCAAACATGAGGCATGAAAAACATTTGCCGGCCGCTCTGACGTCTCCCTTCACGCATGCCGGTGTGGACGCGCTAACCCCGATCACCGTGACGCCGGACACTGTCGATGTCTGCGCCGCGATGTTCAAGTTCTGCAGACAGTGCGATGAAAAATATCTGCGGCCGCGAAAGATCCAGTGCCTCTTTGACGTCGATAGCGGTGCGATGCATCGCGGCGCGTTGCATCTCGTGTGCGAGGCGATCGAAACGCTTCTTGCAGACATATCGCAGAGCGGGGTGTGTCACGCGAGCGCCGCATCCTTGACGGTGACGCTGCGGCGGCGGCACGGCGTATGGATTCTCGCGGTGACGGAGCGCCACATCACGAGCTTGCGCCGGACCGCGGCCGTACGGCGCCTGTCGCTCGTCCGGCGCCGCGCGCAGTTGCTGGGCGCCGCCTGCCGCGTGCACGAAACCAACGAGGGTTTCATCACCGCGTTGATGTTCGACGGCACGGCGGCGGCATCGGGCTGGCGCCGCGCGCCGTCCTCCGAGACGATCCACTAGGCTAGTGGCGCAGCCGATACCAAAGACGCCCCGTCAATTCATAGAACGCATCATGACTCTCACGCAGGCCGCTGAGGCGCGGAATGAAGCTCGTGAGTGAATCGGCGGAAACCTGCGTGAAAATCGTCGGCGCCGGGACGACGTCCAGTCCGGCATCGCGGAAAGCCTGCGCGGCGCGCGGCATATGGCTGGCGTGCGTCACGAGCAGGATCTTGTGGATGCCTTTCCGGGATAGAACTTCGGCGCTGAAGACGGCGTTTTCATGCGTATCGCGCGAGCGGTCCTCCACAAGAACATCCGTGATGCCGAAATCCTTATCGAGAGCCTCCTTCATCGCACCGGCAAGGGTCACCATGGAACCCGGCGGCCGGCCGCCGGAGACAAGCATCGGCGCACCCGTCAGCCGGTGCAGACGCGCGCCGTAGCGAATCCGCTCGAGAGTCGTTTCATCGACGGTCGGTCCGCCGTACTCGGGGCTGTCGAGATGCAAACCCGCGGACAGCACGACGATCGCCTGTGCGGACGCATCGCGCGCGGCGGCGTCGGACAACACCGGCGCCGTCTGGACCAGCGCGTTCAGGCGTCCGGCGATAACGGGGGTTGCGAGAAGATAAAAGGCGGCGAGCCCGGCGCCGATAACCATGAGCCCCGCCGTGCGTTTGCGCAGGCACAGAAGAACGAACCCCGCCAGGAGCAGGAGCCAAAGGTTGCCCGGGGGCAAGACGAACTCTTTGATAATATTATACATAGCCGCCCCTGGCCGTGCCCCGCGGGTAAACCGCTCACCTTATATATAGAGGGATGGGGCGCCGCCGGGCTAGGCGGGCCGCGGCGGATCCTCCATGACGGCGGCCGCCGCTGCCGGCTTTCGGACGCGTTGGGCCGTCATGGCGTCCATGGCCGCGGCGATCTTCCGGGCGTTGCCGTCCCAGGTCAGGTCGAGATCGCGCACAGTCCGCGCCGCCGCCGCGCCGGCACGCTCACGCAACGATGTATCGAGGATAAGGCGCGACAAAGCCTGGGACAGGGACGCCGTGTCGTCCGGCGCAAACAGAAGCGCGTTTTCACCATGGGTGAGAATCTCGCGCAGGTTCGGCTGATCGGGCGCGAGGATCGCGCGGCCCAATGCCATATATTCGAACAGCTTGAGCGGCGAGGCGTACGCCGTTGCCTTGGGCTGCACGGCGATGTCAAACGCGGCGACGTAGGCCGGAATGTCGTCGCGGTCCACGACACCTGTAATCGTGAGGCCGTCTTCGATCCCCGCGGCTTTCGCCGCCTCTTCGAGCGCCGGCCGGCCGGGACCGTCACCGACAACCAGGAAGTGCAGCGCATAACCTTGCGCCTTCAGGTCCTTCACGACCTCGACGATCGCGGGAAGACCGTGCCACTCCCGCAGGAAGCCGGTGAAGCCGATCACGACCTTGCCGCCTAGACCATAAGCGGCGCGCACGCGCGCGCCTGAAGTGGCGGGAGCAAAGCGCTTGAGATCGATCCCGTTCGGAAGCACTTCAATGCGCCGGGGATCGGCGCCGGCCCTGATGACGTCCTTTGCCAGGACATGCGTGACCGGCAGCACGACATCGGTCGCGCGCCAGACGACACGCTCGCACCATGCGGCCAGCCCATGCAGCGCGAGGCCGCTGTTCAGCCGGCGCTCCTCGGCGAGCGGCGCATTCACTTCCAGGAAAAGCGGCAAACCGGTGATCGCGCGCAGCCAGGCGCCGGACAGCAGGAACAGGTTATAGCGTTCGTAGATGACGTCGGGCTTGAAGGTCCGGTAAGCCTTCAGCAGGCGATAGAACGCCAGCGCGGCGTAGCCGAGTTCCAGAAGTTCGCCGACGGCGGCGGGCAGTCTGCTGCGGATCCAGCCCGCGAAGCCGTTGTCGGAACCGAACGCGGCTTTCCGATGCGCCGCCGGCCCGACGATGTGCACCTGATGGCCCGCGCGCCGGAAAGCGCCGATGAGTTCCTCGATGTGCACATTCTGGCCGTCTTTCGCCAGCGTACGGTGGTGATAGAGAATTTTCATGCATATCCCCGGCTAACGGCGCAGGAGCGCCCGCAAACGGTCTTTCAGCGCATGGACCGAATCCTCGGCGCGCGAAATGAAGTCGCCTTGGCGGAGCGTCATCCAGAACAAATGTTCATCTGTATTGGCGAGCGAGGCTTTGTAGCGTCCCTCCCCCGCCATGAAATGGTAGCCGCGGCAGCCTTGTTCCCGCGCCTGCACAACGGCCAGCGCGTGGGTGACCAGGCCGGGGCGAAAGCGGTTGTCGTCGCGAAAGGAAAAGCCGCTCTGGTAGGCATAGATCTGGCCGCGGTGAATGAAGTTCAGGAGATAACCGATGGGATTGGGCCCTGAACTCACCCGCATGAGTTGAACCGAACCATGCGCGGTTCCCTTCGCCGCAAGGTGCCGCGCGAACCGCATGAAGCGGGACGAACCGAATGCGCCCTCGTGGCCTTGCCGGTCGCGCCAGCTTTTCCGGTGAAGGGTGTGCATCTCATCGAGCATGATTTCCGCGTCAGCCGCCGTGCGCGCCGGCGTCAGCTGCACTTTTCCTTCCGCTTCATAGAGCCGCAGGCTTTGCTGAATTTGCCGGCGCGTATTGCGGGACAGGACCGCGAGATAACCTGAAAGTCCCGGCGGCACCTTGGTCAGATCGATCCAGGGGCAAACGCGATCCCGGACGACTCTATGGAAAAGGCCGGACTCCGTGACGGCCCGGTGCAAGGCCGGCGTCACGCCGCTGAGGCGAAATTCGCGCCGGCTTGCGGCCGTCTCCGCGATGAACCTCAACATGGCGGCACGGGTCTGCGGCGCGAACCGCCGGTCCAGCAGGAAATCGTTGTACTCGATGAAGAGCGCATCGTCCGCGGGCTCGCCGCTCTGATTGAGCGCGGCGGCAACGCCGGACCTCAAGAATCCGCCGGCGCGCCGTTCGCCGATCACGGCCAACCCGACAACAATCTCGCCGGTGCGCGCGATCAGAAGATGCGCCTGCGCTTGCCCACAGAAGGTCGCAAGCCAGGCCCCGATCCAGGTCCATGTCGTGAAGAACGAGCCGTCGGCCCTGTTTTCAAGATCCCGCCAGCGGGCTTCGAGTTCACCCCATGCGGGGCAAGATTCCGTCGTGACCGTCACGAGGAGATCGCGGGGCGCGAGAAAGTTCATCGGCGGTCACACGCCCTGCGGCTTCGGCGCGGAAAGAGAACGTTGAATTCGCCCCGTGAGTGTTGCGGCAGCGCGAAAATCGGGGAGCGGGTAACACTGCAACAAATCGCAACTCATGGCGTTGTTGTGAGCGTCAAACACCAGCGACATCTTAAAACCCCTTTTGCTGCCGTTAACGGAGACCCACCATGCACCTGATCCGTTGTCCTGTGCTGCGGGCAATGGCGACTTGCGTCGTCTGCGTGATAACGCTCGGAACCCTATTTGGTTGTAGCACCGTGAACGCGCCGGATGCGCCGAGCACCCTGCCGGCCGCGGTCGCCGCCAATGAGAGTGACAGTTCCTACGTTATCGGGCCGACCGATCAGCTGAACATCTTCGTTTGGCGCCAGCCCGAGCTGTCAACGCAGGCCATCGTGCGTCCGGACGGCCGCATTTCCGTTCCGCTCATCGACGACCTGCAGGCCGCCGGCCAGACACCGACGCAGCTTGCCGGCGCGATCACGGGCCAACTGAAGCAGTACATTCAAGACCCAAAGGTTTCCGTGATCGTCACCAACTTCGTTGGACCGTTCGATCGCCAGATCCGCGTCGTCGGCGAGGCCGCGAAACCGCAGGCCATCCCGTTCCGCCGCAACATGACCGTGCTCGACGTCATGATCCAGGTAGGCGGCCTTACGGAATTCGCCAGCGGCAACCGGGCGGTGCTGGTGCGCAACGGCTCCGGCGGCAGCCGCGAGAACTATCGTCTGCGGTTGAGCGATCTTCTGAAGGAAGGCGACGTCGCGGCCAACGCCCCCGTGCTGCCGGGCGACGTGATCATTATTCCGCAGAGTTATTTCTAAAACCGAGGGCCTTGGGGGCGGCGAGATCGGGCCGCGCACAGCCGCGGCCCAGGCGCCCGAATTTGGAATGTTGAGGGCTATCCATGACCGACTTGAAGCGCCAAGTGCTGATCTTTCTCGACCAACTGTGGCGGCGGCGGTGGACCGCCCTCGCCTTCACATGGGCGGTATGCCTGGTGGGCTGGTTCGTGGTCGCGATGATGCCGAACCGGTACGTTTCCCAGGCGCGTTTCTACGTCGACACCCAGTCGCTCCTGAACCCGCTCCTGAAGGGGATCTCGGTCAATGCCGACGATAGAGGGCGCGACGAGCAGGTACAGCTCATGCAGCGCACGCTCACCAGCCGGCCCAACCTTCTGAAGGTTGCCCAGATGACGGATCTGGACAAAACAACGTCCAGCGACGCCGAGCTTCAAGGCCTTATCCAGAGCCTGGACGAGCGCATCACGATCAAGAGCCAGGGCGCCAATCTTTTCCAGGTCGAGTTCACCGACAATTCCCCGCAGAAAGCCCGCGATGTCGTCCAGTCCCTGCTCACGATCTTCGTCGAAAGCAGCGTCGGCGACAAACGCGAAGACATCCAGACCGCGAAATCCTTTATCGAAGGTCAGATCGCCGAATACGAAAGCCAGCTGAAAGCGGCGGAACTCCGTCTGGCCGACTTCAAAGTCAGCAACATGAACTTCCTGTCCTCGAACGCGGAGAGCTTCGCGGTGCGCCTTGAGGGCGCGCGCGACAACGTCAAGAAACTCCAGGCCGACTACGGTGACGCCGTGGCGCAGCGCGATCAGCTCAAGAACCAGCTCGCCGCAACGCCGCGCTTTCTGTCATACGACGCACTGCCGCAGATGCTCGGCGGTTCCAACACCGTCGCCGGGACGCCGCAACAGCGGATTCTCGCCCTTCAGAACAGGCTGTCCGAACTGCGCCTGCAGTACACGGAAAAGCACCCCGACGTCATTCAGACGCAGCAACAGCTCGAGAACCTGATCGAACAGCAGAAGAAAGCGCGCAGCGGCGGCGAGGATACTCCGGCCTTCGCCCGCGCTCAGATCCCCAACACCGTGCACGATCAGCTCTCGCTGCGCCTGTCGGACGCCGAAGCGAATCTGGGCAGCGCCGGCCGCAAGCTGGAGGAAGCCAAGGCAATCGTGTCCGACATGGAGAAGCGGGCCGCCGATGCGCCGCGGATCGAAGCCGAATTCACGAACCTCAACCGCGACTACCAGGTTTTGAAAGCCAGCTACGAGGGCCTTCTGCAGCGCCGGGAGTCCGCGCGCATCGCCGAGGCCGCGGACTCGACGACGGAACCGGTGCAATTCCGCGTCGTCGCAGCGCCCGAAGTGCCGGCGACAGCCGCCGGACCCAACCGCGCGCTGTTCAACTCGCTTGTGCTGGTCCTCGGCCTCATTGCCGGCGCCGGCTTCGTCTTCCTGCTGATGCAGGTCGAGGACCGGATCGCCGCGCCCGATGATCTTTACGCCGTGGGCGAAATTCCCGTGCTGGGCTGCGTCTCGGCCGTCGCCACGCCGCGGCGGCGCGAGCTCGATCACCAACAACTGCGGAAATTCTTTGTCGCGACCGGCGCACTCGCCACCGTCTTCCTTGTGGTGGTGCTGATCGGGCCCAACTTCTCCGCGATCTCGCAGAGCTTTATGAATCGGATGGCGTCATGATGAATAGAGCTGGTCTTATCGATCTGGTTGGCCGCGCGGCCGAACACATCGACCTCAATGCAAAGCCGGAGCCCGCTGTCGCCGAAAGTCCGGCGCCGCCGGCCGGACCGGTCATCGTGCAGGCCGCGAGCGCCGAACGCGCGCGGGAAACCGATCCGGCTGCGCCGAAAGCCGCCCCGACGCCACTCGCGTTCAACTGGCTGCATCTCGAGCGTGAAGGCTTCCTGACCCCCGAAAACCAGCGCTCACTCACGGCGGAGGAATTCCGCCTGATCAAGCGCCCGCTTCTGCGCACCGCTTTTGGCCGCGACAATCGCGCGCAGCGAAACGGCGTGTCACACATCGCCATGGTGACCAGTCCGGCACCCGGCGACGGCAAAACCTTCACGGCCGTCAATCTCGCGCTCAGCATCGCCTCCGAGCGCGACCTGAGCGTCCTTCTGATCGACGGCGACGCGCGCCGCATGGGCCTCAGCCGTCTCCTTGGCGCGGCCGGCCGCAAGGGCCTGATCGACGTGCTCATGGACCCCGCCATGTCCT
>JAYRTJ010000075.1:0-16406 GCA_041919675.1 Rhodospirillaceae bacterium
GCGTCTGCTGCGTGCGCAGCGTCGTGCCGGACGTGTTCACGGCCCCGCCGCCCGTTCCCGAGCTGATGATTTCGCTTTCATTGCGGTTGCGCTGGGCGTTGCCGGTCACCTGCAGGCTCGGGCGCCAACCCGAGAGCGCGATGGGCACGCTTTCGTCCACGGCGCGCAATTGGGCGCGGGCCGCACGAAGGTTCGGATTGCCCTCATAAGCCAGGGCCATGGCTTCACGTAAAGTTTCGGCGTGGGTCGGCTGCACCAGCAGCAGGAGCGCGGCGCCGCTGAGAAGCAGGCGTTTTAAGGTCTTAGTCATATGGCTTTGCCCCGATTAAAATATATTGCCAGCCATCGCGTCGTTCCCACACGCGACGACCTCTATCTGAAGAAAGTCGGGAATGCCACCGCTTTTCAGTAAGTCAGGGCAACATCACGGAGACGTAACCCCGCCCATTAAAATAGCGAGCTATGTGATATTAATTTCAATATTCGCGGGTTAGAACACGAACTTCGGCTGGGGCGCGAACTCGGGCAGGAACGGCGTGATCAGATCGAAGTCCGCGCGGCTGCCGAAGGCATCGCCGATGCGGCTGACGAGCGTGGCGCGGCCCACGGGGCCGGACCGCACGACACCGACCAAGCGGCCGCCATCGGCGAGCTGACTCTTCAGGGCCGCCGGAATTTCACCGACCGCGCCGTCGATCAGAATCACATCGAAAGGCGCTTTCGCCGCGACGCCCGAAGCGAGATCGCCCTTCACCACCGTGACGTTGGGGATGACGAGCTCGGTCATGATCTTGCTGGCCTTGTCGGCGAGCGCGGTGTCGTTCTCGAGCACCACAACCGACTGCGCAATGCGCGCGAGCACGGCGGCGCTGTAGCCGGTGCCGGCGCCGACAACGAGCGCCTTGTCCGCGGGCTGAATATCGGCGAGCTGCAACAAACGCGCGAGGGCCATCGGCTCCATAATGAAACGGCCGCTGCCGACAGGCTGATCTTCATCGAGATAAGCCACCGCGCGGCGCTCGGCCGGGACGAAATATTCCCGCGGCACCTGCTCCATCGCTCCGCTGACCAGAGAGTCCGTAACCTTGTTGGTCCGGACCTGGCTGGCCACCATTTTGCGGCGTGCGGCGGCAAAATCCATCGAAAGCCCCCAATCTTAAAAGGAAATATGGAAGCAGCTTATACGCGCCCCGCCCAAAATTCACAACGCCGGCCAAGGGCTTGGCCACATGTAAAAAAACCTACTCCGACGCTTGACCCCGACTAAGGTGGCCATCTATAAGGCGCTTCCTTCGCTGGACCGGCCCTTCGGGGACGGCTTGGTAAAGGGTGGCGGCATGGGGGCCGTTTTTCAGTTCCCATGGGCCGAGAACGGCCGAGTGGCAGAGTGGCCATGCAGGGGACTGCAAATCCCCGTACGTCGGTTCGATTCCGGCCTCGGCCTCCACAAGACGCACGTGTTCCGGCGTAGCTCAATGGTAGAGCACGCGGCTGTTAACCGCGGGGTTACAGGTTCGAGCCCTGTCGCCGGAGCCATTCTTTCCCACCGCCACGGCGCGATATTGCGCGCCGGCCGGCGGGCTTCCCCCTCTCTGCGATCCGCTTTGACCCTGCTTGCCTAGCTGGCAAAGGACAGGAAAGCCGATCCATGTCAGGAGCAAATAGTGCTGCACCTACCCGATGCTTAGGATTCGGGTTTGCGCACCGTATTTCTGGGCGATTTCAGAACAGCTTGCTTCGCCCTTCTCTGAGCAACCGGCTTCGTAGTTGCCCACTTCTTTTGCCGTTCTGCTCGAGCAGCTATGAGTGAGTTCACTCCACCCAACATCTCGTGACTGCCAGCGGTCTCTTGTGTGCTCTGACCGACCAGGCGAGACGCGGCGATTTGCAAAGACCTCGGACGATCTCTTGTTCAGCATAAATTTGCGCGAGATTGTCATCGTTCATTCGCGCCATAACCTCTGGATCTCGCTCGACGTTCAACAGGCTGGCGAGTTCATCGGATGGAGGAAAATGGCCGACTGCGTCGCGGTACTCGATCAGGGCTGTAATAAAATCTTGCGGCTGTCGGCCGATCTCGTACGGCTTACCTGCGCCCCGCCTCTCTCCGATGCGCACCAGGCGGGTTTTCTTTTGCCTCCATCGAAGTCTGAATTGCGTGGGTGCTCAGCGGCATCGACGACTTCGTAATTTCAGTCTGCCCTCTATTCCTCATCGCGCGAAACGACGCGCCCTACCCTCGCCTTTTGTCGGGCAAGGATACCGTCGCGCAATTGCTGGAAGAGGCCGGGCGGCAGCATCCCGTAATCGTATCGACCGGGTTGCCCCGGGATTGGCCGCAGATCGTAGCCAGGCCAGACAAAACGGTTCAATTCGTCAAGACGGAGCCAGTGCCGGCCGATATCCAGGCCCAAGCTCTTACACGTTGCAGCGGGAATCTCGATGGACGCGGCTGGCTCTTCGGGCGGTTGGTGCGTGATAGGCGCGACGATGGTTTGAATATCGCCATTCGGGTCGTGACGTGCGGCGACGACAATCGCACAAGGCCGATCCTTGGCGCCTTCCGTCGCTCCCGCCGCGTGTTCTTTGCTCCACAAGAAACCGTAACGGATGACCAAGCCCGGCTTCGGGACCGGGAGGCTCATTTAGCTTCGACGCCGTACTCTGCCGCTTCGATCGCCGCCACGACATCATCGGGAAGGTCTCCGACAACAAGCGACTGTCGTTCCCGGCGCTTAAGTTGCTCGTAATGCGCCGCTTCGCTCGCGGAAAGATAAGCCCCGATCACCCGGCCGTGACTGGTCACATGGATGATCTTGGCCTCTATGGCCTCGTCCCGATATCGGGCAAAATTCCGGGAAAACTCGGTCGCCGGTACATCGCGTGTCGCCGTCATGTGGGGCCTCCTTCCGACTGTGTAAAATACGTAATTTACGCAGTTATGTCAAAAGGAGGTTCTCCACACTGAACGAGACGGCCCATCCGGGTCGCCAACGACAGCGCTGTTTGGTGGCGAGCAAGACCCACCTGAACTGTGTAGCGGGTCTTCAGCCTTTATGCAGCCGCCTCCGTCGCCGCTCGGTAGAGACCGTGTCCGATCCGAATCAGGAGACCTTCGGCGCTCATGTAGGTCAGGTAGCAGCGATGCACGCCGATCTGCTGAAATTCCTTGGACGTGACATTTCCTTTGGCCCGAGCAAGCTCCAATGCCTTCATTCTCAAAGTTTTTTCGTTCTTTCGTAGTGCTTCTTCGGATTTGCTCGTGGCATCTGCGGCTTCTCGCCGTCGCCGGTCGAAATCGCGGAGCGGAATCGCGAAACTGAATTTGTCGGCTTCGCCGGTATCACACATGGACTGCCAGCGTTATCCAATACCATCCCAATTTTCCATCTTCAGCGGATCGGAAACACGCGAGAACGCCTTGTCCTTTGTCACCAGCACGGCGCTTACGGCGACCGCATGGGCGGCGATCATCATATCGAGCGGTCCAAGGGACACGCCCTTGGCTTCGCAGGATGCGCGGAGATCCGCGTAGGCTCGCGTGACATCGCGATCCCAAGCCAACACATCGACGCGCAGAAGGAACTGCCTGACGCGCTCGGTCAGCATCGCGGGGTAGTTTCGCTTGGCGAGGCCGTAGAGCAATTCACCTTCCGTCACGGCCGATATGGCGATCTCCTCCATAGGGAGAGACGCCAGCCGCCGGCTTATTTCCGGCCGGTCTCCACGGATGACGTGGCTCGCGATATTGGTGTCGAGCAGATAGCCGCTCATTCTTTCCAGCTCTCAAAAGGATCGCGATCCTGGGACGGCTGGTCACGGTCGGCCGGTCCCATGAAGTCGTCGGGCACGTCGCCCTTGCCGTAAAGCTCGAACAGGCCGTCCCATGAATCGGGCTTGCTGGAGAGGATCACATCGCCGGTTTTCGGGTCACGGCGCACAAAAACCTCACTTCCCTCGAAGCGGAACTCCATCGGAAGCCTTACGGCTTGGCTGCGGCCGGTGGTAAAGAGTTTGGCGGTTCGGTTTCCCATAGCAGCCTCCTTCAATTGATAGCTACTATGATATATATCGGCCTCCGATAGATATCAAGGTAGATATCATGTGGATGCCTGTTCTCCCTGGACGCAGCAACTGCCCCATTCGACCAAGCGTGACGCACATTGATGTTCGGGGCATCACGGCTATATGGCTCTCAACAACACCCGGCACGCCTCTCAACGATGCGCACCAGGCGGGTTTTCTTTGTCTCTAGTTTCATGCCTGCGGCTACTACCGAAGCTACGCCCGCAGCCTCAGTCGTCGCCCGATAAAGGCCGTGTCCGACCCGAACCAGGAGACCTTTGGCGCACATATAGGTCAGGTAGCAGCGATGTACGCCAATCTGCTGAAGTTCCTTGGACGTGACAGTCCCCTTGGCCCGAACAGGGCTTGCTCGGGGCATCTGCGGCGCGATCCCAAGCCAACACATCGACGCGCAGAAGGAATTGCCCGACGCGCTCGGTCAGCATCGCGGGGTCGTTTCGCTTGGCGAGGCCGTAGAGCAATTCACCTTCCATCACGGCCGATATGGCGACCTCTTCCATGGGGAGAGACGCCAGCCGCCGGCTTATTTCCGGCCGGTCTCCGCTGACTCCTCGGGTGCAGCAACTACCGCACGGAGGGCAACGCGCGCTTTTTTAGAACACACTCTCGATATCGGTTTTTGAAAAGTCGTCACCGACATACAGCAAACGGCAGCCATGCTCCTTCGCCACGTCGTAAGCAAAACAATCGCCGAAATTGAGCCCAACGGGGCTCACACCCCTGCCCCATTTTTCATAGGCCTGCGCGACACGCCGCGCTGCGGCGAGCGTCACCGTCACAACGTGGCAACCAAGCCCATCGATAAGGTTTTCCAGTTCTTCGCCGACATTCCGGCGCCGTGCGACAATAAGGGCTTCCGCCACCGTACCGGCGGAAATCAGAATATTGTCTTCCGCTTCAAACGCGGCGATGCAGGCCTCTGCTTGCGGTTCATTGAATATGACCGCCATCAACGCGGACGTATCGACGGCGATCATTTCGGCAGGCCGTCCTCATCATAAAGGAAATCCTGGCTACGAGCAGCGCTGGGCCCTGCTTTGGCCTTCATGCCCCCCGCCACGCGGGCAGCTTCGAGCAGCATCCTTCGGGCTTGCCGGTCCACGACTTTTTTAACAGGGGCGAGACACACGGCCGCCTGACCATGCCGGGTCAGAATGATCTCCTCGCCGGCTTCCGCACGACGCACAAGCTCAGTCAGTTGTGCTTTGGCCTCGGTGACGGAAATTCTCATAACCGATTCATATAAAATGGACCTTTTAATAGTCCAAATTATTACCACGCACCTGTGCCGAAAACAAGAAGGGGCGAGCCGCAGCTCGCCCCATTTTCAACTTAAAAACTGGTCCGAAGAAACAGGGCAGGTCATATCTCAAATTCTGTGCCGGCAAGGAACAGGCGGAATCCCTGGAACGGCAACTTACAACCGGATAAAGACGGGAGCCCCTTGAGAATCATGCTTTCGCGTCTCGACATCCACGATCTTGCTCCCCTCGGCGACGGCATCCACCGCGCCGGGCGCGAGCGTATCTACGTAGAGCGCACGCTGCCGGGCGACGTGGTCGAGGCGCAGATTCAAAAACCGTCCGGGGGAATCGTACGCGCGAATGCGGTGCGCATCATCGAACCCTCGCCGCACCGCGTGAAAGCCCCCTGCCCGCATTACGACGTCTGCGGCGGCTGTACGCTTCAGCATGCGGGCCAAGAGTTTTACCGCGCGTGGAAAATCGAGAGCGTGCGCACGGCATTGAGCCGGCAGAATCTCGCGCCGGCCCTATGGCGCGATCCTATTTTTCTTCCTGAAGGAAAACGCCGCCGCGCGACTTTCGCCGCTTTCAAAAAGAAGAACGTCGTTACGCTCGGTTATTTCCGCCGCCGTTCTCATAACGTAACTGACGTTTCCGCCTGCCTGATCGCGGATCCGGCGATCATGGAGATGCGCAAAAAACTGGCGGGCGCGCTGGCGCCGATTCTCAGCGACGGC
The DNA here is from genome assembly GCA_041919675.1 of Rhodospirillaceae bacterium. Classification (GTDB taxonomy): domain Bacteria; phylum Pseudomonadota; class Alphaproteobacteria; order Rhodospirillales; family Rhodospirillaceae; genus SHVO01. The sequence continues at coordinate 6,068 of JAYRTJ010000075.1, forward strand.
AAACCCGCGGATATCTTCATTCAGATGGTGGATAGCCAATTCGACCTCGCCATCACCGGCGCGGTCGGAGAGAAAGACCGCCCCGACCTTTCGGTCTACGAAGCCGCCGCGGAGCTTGCGCACAAACTCGGTATCGCGCGCGTTTCCTGGCGTTCCAAGGAATACAACGAGGCGGAAGTCCTCGTCGAGGTTCAGCCCTTCATCGCGCGCTTCGGCATCCTCGACGTCCCGCTTCCGCCGCTCGCGTTTCTTCAGCCGACGAAGGCCGGCGAGGACGCGCTCACCGCCGCGGTGATGGAGGCGCTGCCCGAACGCGGCGCTTTCGCCGATCTCTTCTCAGGTTGCGGCACCTTCAGCGGCGCGATGCTCGCGCGCGGTCCGGTGGATGCCTTCGACAGCGTCGAACCCGCCGTGCGCGCCCTCGACAAAGCAAAAGGCCCGCATCCCTTGCGCGCGCAGCGGCGCGACCTCGGACGCCAGCCGCTGGATGCCGATGACACCAAGCGCTTCGATGCGATCGTTTTCGATCCGCCGCGCGCCGGCACGGAAGAACAAGCCAGAGCGCTCGCGACAAGCGCGGTTCCGCGCCTTGTCGGCGTGTCGTGCAATCCGGTGACCTTCGCGCGCGATGCGCGCCTGCTCGTCGAAGGCGGCTACAAGCTCGACAGCGTGCAAGTCGTCGACCAGTTCACGTGGTCGCACCATGTGGAACTGGTCGCCGCGTTCTCGCGCTAACCATTCAGCGCCTTGGGACCGCTGACGAAGGGATTGTCCTTCACAAAGAAGCGCAGGAGCGGTTCGGCGTTCTTGGTGATGCCGATGCGTTTGCTCGCGCCGATCTTGCCGAGCTTGTGAGAGTCCTTGGCGAGCCACAGCTCTCCCTTGCGGCAAAGATCGAGCCCCTGCAGCGAAAGGTCGATGGCGAAGGCCTGGGCGAGGCGGCCGGGCCCGCGCGTGAGATCGCGCAGCTTCGTGATCCCGCGATTCTTTTCCATGAGGTCAACACCGCTCAAGGGGTCGAGGGCGCGAATCAAAACACCGGCGCCCACACCCTCTTTACCGGCGCTGACGTTGAGCATCATCGACACGCCGTAAGCGATATAGACATACGCGTGGCCCTTCTCGAGGAACAGCGAGCGATTGCGCGGCGTCATGCCGCGGAAAGAGTGCGCCGCTTCGTCGTCGTGCAGATAGGCTTCGGTTTCGACGATGCGGCCGATCATCGGCCCCGCGCCCGTATGCCGGACGACGAGTTTGCCGAGAAGCCATTTCGCTTGCGTGACGGTGTTGGCCGGGAATTCATCCCGGTGAATCAACGCTGGGAGTTTCACTAGCCGCCGGCAACCAGGATCATCTGTTCGCGCGCAACCACGGTCCCCGACCATTCCTTGCGCGCCTCGAACTCCAACTGACGCATGAAGTCGTCGTTGTGGTCGGGATCGTGATGGAAGATCGCCAGTTGGCGCGCGCCCGCCATCTTACAAAGGCGTACACCTTCCTGCCACGTGGAGTGGCCCCAGCCGATCTTCGCTTTGAATTCGGCGTCGGTGTAGGTGCAGTCGTAGACGACGATGTCGGCGCCTTCGATCAGTTTGAGAATGGTCTGATCGGGTTTGCCGATCACGTGTTCCGTGTCGGTGACGTAGCAGATCGACTTGCCCTTGTGCTCGACACGGTAGCCGGTCGCGCCGTTCGGGTGATTGAGCGGCGCGGTGATGATCTTCACGCCGCCGTCGAGGCCCCAGCTTTCACCAGCCTTGAAATCTTCAAATGTGAGCGCGGCTTGGAGCGCTTCCAAAGGCACGGGGAACGTCGGGTTCGCCATCTGGCTGGCGAGCACGTTTTCGATACCGCCGGCGTTGTAGAGATGACCCGCCGCGATGGTGAAACGGCTGTTCGGCATGAACGCCGGACCGAAGAACGGAAAACCGTTGATGTGATCCCAATGGGAATGGGTGAGCAGCAGCGTGCCCTTCCGCACCCCGTCCTTGATGAAGTCTTGCCCGAGATTGCGGATCCCCGTGCCGGCGTCCATGATGATCCGCTCGTCGCCGGCGAAGATCTCAAGACAACTCGTATTGCCGCCATAGACCACATGGTCCGGCGACGGACACGCAATGCTTCCGCGGACGCCCCAGAATTTGACCGCTAACGTCAACGCCAGCCCTCTTACAACGCGTAAGAATAGCTTGTAACACCTGGGCTTATCATAGGAAAAGATAATCTACGCTAGGGACAAATCAATAACTCTACTCCAAGTTGAACCCCTTCCCGGACCAGGACTTAACCCCGATGACTCAAAAGCCCATCGTGGCCGCCACCCGGCGCCTCGTGAAACCCGCCGAAGACCGCGTCGCCGCCCGCTTCCAGTTCCGTCCCGGCAATGATGAGGCGAGCTACACGCCCGAGCTTGTGGCCAAGACCGCCGAAGGCGCTGTCGCTCTCCTGTGCACGCCCACCGAGCCGGTGAACGCCGAGGCCATCGCGATGCTGCCGGCGAGCCTCAAAGTGCTGTCGACCGTTTCGGTGGGCTTCGAGCATATCGATCTTGCCGCCGCCAAGGCCCGCGGGATCCGCGTTACAAACACGCCGGGGGTTCTCGACGATGCCACCGCCGACATCGCCCTCCTCCTGATCCTGGGCGCGACGCGCTGCGCCAGCGACGGCGAGCGTCTGATGCGCGCCGGCAAATGGATCGGGATTCGCCCGACCCAACTCCTCGGCATGCAGATCACGGGTAAGCGCCTCGGCATCATCGGGATGGGCCGCATCGGCAGCGCCGTCGCGACGCGCGCCAAAGCTTTTGGCATGTCGGTCTGCTACCACAATCGCAAGCGTGCCGATCCCGCGATGGAAGCCGGCGCGACCTATGTGCCCAAGCTGGAAGACCTGCTCGCGCAAAGCGATGTCGTCTCGCTGCACGCGCCGCTGACGCCGGAAACCAAAGGCCTCATCAACGCCCAGCGCATCGCGCAGATGAAAGATGGCGCGTGCCTCATCAATACCGGCCGCGGCCCCCTGATCGACGACGACGCCGTCATCACCGCCCTGCAAGCCCGGAAGCTTTCGTCGATCGGCTTGGATGTGTACACGGGCGAGCCGAAGATCGACCCGCGTTACTACACGCTCGACAATGCGATGCTGGTGCCGCACCTGGGCAGCGCGACCTACGAAACGCGCCTCGCCATGGCGATGCTGGCCGTCGACAATATGGAAGCCGTGCTGGAAGGCCGCGCGCCGCCGTTCCCGGTGGCGTAGTCATCGGTGTCATTCCAAAAGGAATGACACCGAGAATAGCTAGGCGGCGTCTTCGCTGCGCGAGGACTTGCTCGAACCGACGTAGGCGACCGCGCAGTGTTCGGAGCAATAGGGCTTACCGGCGTGCACCGGCTTGCCGCAGAAGCGGAAATCTTCGTGCTTGGGATCGCCGATGGGCCAACGGCAGGTCTGGGCCGACAGATCCGTCAGCGTGAAGACCCGCGTTTCCTTCTTTGCTTCCACGGGCTTGTTGGGCTGGCGCTTGATCGGCGACGGACGGCCCTTGAGGCCCAGGCGGTGGGCCTTGCCGACGACGGCGTTCTTGGAAACGCCGAGGCGCTTTCCGATTTCGCCCGTGGTGAGCCCTTCGGACCACAGCTTCTTCAGCCGGCCGATCTTCTCATCGTTCCACATGCCGCCCTGCTCCGCTCCGGCGGCAGCGGGCGCTTTGGCCGCATCGGTTGAAGGCGGCACCGGGGTGCCTTTGGCTTTCGGTTTGTCAGACATCGAGAATTGGTCCGTCTAGTGTGAACTGTGCCTTGGGGTCTTCGATCTCGAGCACCCAGACATCAGGGTCGTATTTGGCCTGGCGCGCAAGATACGCATCGGCGTCCCTTTCGGAAACAGGTTTCGGGCCACAGGCGCGCATCCAGGCCTGGCCGCCGTCGGGGGCGCTGACCCCGGTAAAGACCTCGCACCCGGCGGCGAAGCGGTTGACCTTGAGGATCACCGCCCCCGACTCCCCGTCGCCCTTGCGGGCCACCGTCGCGATCAGCCCCTGGGCGGCGCACTGCCGGACCCAGGCCTGGACACGTATTTCGCTCTTAAGCCGCTGCATTCCCGCTACTTTATACCGTCCTTATAGCGCTTTAGGCCCGGTCACAGTTAAACCTTTTAATAACGTTTCATGGTAGGGTAACCATTGAAATAGTGGGGCGAGCGGCGCCAAGGGCCGCTTACGGGTATCAGGGGCTTCTTCCGCCATGATGGGCATTGTCGGGATTGTTTTCGTTTTCGTGATGGTGTTCGGCGGGTTCCTGCTGCACGGCGGGAACATCATGGTGGTCATTCACGCGCTACCGACCGAGTTGATGACCATCTTCGGCGGCGCCATCGGCGCGATGATCGTGGGCAACTCGGCCGATACCCTGAAGGGCGTCGGCAAAGGCATCAAACAGGTCTTCTCCGGCCCGTCGTGGAAGGAGCAGGACTTCAAGGACATGCTCTGCCTCTTGTTCACGATCACCAAAATGATCAAGTCCAAGGGCATCCTGGTCATCGAAAGCCATATCGAAAAGCCCGAAGAAAGCACGATTTTCCAGAAGTATCCGCGCATCCTGCACGACCACTTCGCGGTCGATTTCATCTGCGACACCCTGCGCATGCTGTCGATGAACCTCGACGATCCGCACCAGGTGTTCGACGCCATGGAAGCGCAGCTCGAGAAGCACCATCACGAAAAGCTTCTGCCCCAGCAGGCCCTGCAAACCATGGCCGACGGTCTGCCCGCCATCGGGATCGTGGCGGCGGTGCTCGGGGTCATCAACACCATGCAGTCCGTGACCGAGCCGCCGGAAGTTCTCGGCGGCATGATCGGTTCGGCCCTCGTCGGCACGTTCCTCGGGGTGTTCCTGGCTTATACCGTGGTCGGGCCCTTCGCCGTTCGTCTCAACCAGGTCATGGGCGAAGAGCATCAGTTCTATCTGATCATCCGCGACGTCCTGGTCGCCCATCTGAACGGCAACGCGCCGCAGGTCTCGGTCGAAATCGGCCGCGGCAACGTTCCGAGCAAGGTGCAGCCGTCCTTCTTCGAACTCGAAGAAGCGCTGAACGCCACCAGCGACGGCTGATCACTGCCCTATAACTTCAAGACGGCGCGGCGCGACTAACGCCGCATTAACCACTCTGGATAATGATCCGCCCAGGCCTTTTTAGGCCGCGGTCGTGATTTCGTTGTGATTCCATACTATTTCTTTGTAGAAGATTAGGCCTTTTTGTTGAGGCACTTACACGCAACGGGAATTTTAGACACCCGTTAGTGTATAGAGGTGTGCAGGATTACAACCGGGGACCCCCGCAGCGCGGAAGCAAATGACAAACCCCATTGTGGACAGCGATATCGACTCGCTGTTCATCCTGCCCCTCAGAATCATCCCTTTTAAGACCGAGGGCCTTAACCGGTCCCGGCTGGTGAAAAACAGCCACCTCGAAGGCGTCCTTGAACTTTATGCGGAACGTGAGACCGGAAGCGGCCAGGTGTCCATCCGGGACCTGCCGCAGCATTTCAAATGGAAAGAAGGCGCCGGCCATCCGGACCTTTCCATTCTCCATTCCCTCGCCCCGCTGCCGAGCTTCGACGTCTACAGCCTGCGCCGCACCCTTCGCGACCGCGGCATTCCGGTGAACAATTACGACGACCTGCGTTTGTCGGACGAAAAGAACAAACAGCTCACCGGCTACATGTCGCGTTTCACGCTGCCGCTGATCAAAGAAATCTACGGCGACGACAGCAAAGACATCAGCCGCTTCGAGGACATCGTCGGCCTGTTCAAGGATCCCGACGTGAAGAAAGCGCTCGCCCGTCTCAAGCAGATGGCCGAGAAGCTGAAGATCTCGATCGACCAGATTCCGAGGTTCCTCGAGAACTACGGCGACATCTTCATGTCGCTCTCCTACTACAACCAGTGTCTCGATCGCCTGGCCCCGCTGCTCGAAGCCTTCATCTACGCGATGAAGGACATGCGCAAGAGCATGCAGGTGCGCAACGACCGTCCGCTCATGGCTGAAATGGATAAGGTCGAAAAACTGATCCAGGGTCTCGTGAACTTCCTGAAGCGCACGTTCCAGGACTTCGGCACCATGTCGCAGGACATGTGGAACAACCTGACGGCCGCGAAGTTCGAGCAGGTGAAAGCTTACATCGAAGAGACGCAAGTGAAGGTCGGCAGCGTGCTGTGCGGCCTTACGGTGAAGATGAATGCCTGGGTGATTCGTTTCCCCAACCCGAAGTCGGGCGGCCCGGGCGCCAAGGGCGAATTCATCATGACCGATATGCGCCAGGGGCTTGCCGAGATCGTCGCCGTTGCGCGCGGCCACGCATGGTCGCCCGACGGCGCAGACGCGCACACTTAACCAGGTTGTGCCGCCGCGCGTAAAATCGCGGCCCGCGAAACATACATCGTAGCGTTGTCAGGCGCGACGCACTCGTCCATGGTAAGGCGCGAGGATGTAACGTTCCAGATGCCAGGCCCTGTCAAAGCACGCCTTCCCCCTGTCTTGAGCGCCGTGCAACGCGCCGTTCTTCGCACGCGCGGCTTCCGCGCGGCGCCCTGGAAGGGCTATCCGGCCGCCATCGCCGCCGTGCTCATGTTCTTCGGCCTGCGCCTCCTGCTCGGGGACGCGCTCCAGGGCGTTCCGTTCCTGCTCTTTTTCCCCGCAATCATCGTCGGCACGTTCCTCGGCGGCCTCGGCGCCGGGCTTGCCGCGGTCGTCGGCAGTGCGCTGATCGCCTGGTACGTCTTCATTCCGGTCTACTCCTCGTTCGAGATCACGGCCTCGAACGCGCTTCCGGTGGCGATCTACACGGTCCTCGGCGCCGTCGGCGTGCTGATGGTCAGCTGGCTGATGGAAATCACCGCGCACGTCGCCGACTTCGAAGAACACGAAAAGGAATTGCTGCGTGAGTTGCAGCACCGCGTGAAAAATCACGTGCAGATCGTCTCGTCGCTGCTGCAGATCCAAGCGCGGCGCGCGGACCCGACGACCCAGGCGGCCCTCAATGACGCGGGCCGGCGTCTTTCAACCATCTCGACGGTGTACGGCAGCCTCTACCGCTCGGGCCATCAGATCGACTTCAAGACCCATCTCGAGGAACTGTGCCACGTGGCCATGCGCGCCGCGCCGGACACTCACTGCGAATTCAAGGTCGACGCCCAGCCGGTGTCCTGGGGCATGGATCTCGTCATGCCGCTTTCCCTGATTGCCGGCGAATTGATCGCCAACGCCATCCGTCACGGCTGCGCCAACGGCACGGACGGGCGCGTGGACGTCGTGCTGAAGCGCGAGAATGGCGAGGTGCGCCTGACCGTCTCGGATTCGGGCGCGCGCCTGCCGGACGATTTCGACGCCGAAAAGACCAAAGGCCTCGGCCTTCAGCTCGTGCGGACGCTGTCCCGCCAGATCCAAGGGAAGCTTTCGGCGTCAAAGGACAACATGACGCACTTCACGATCGAATTCCCCGAAGCGCCCAAGGACCCGCACTAGCGAGAGCCGCGCGCCTCAGCGCGCGACACTTCGCCGGAAAACGCTCTAAGCAGGCCCTTGGATTGTCGCCGCGTTACTTCTTGGGACGGTAAACGACGATGGTCGATTCGTTCGGATTGTCGTTCTTCACCAGATCCGCGTGGCCCGGATAGAGCGAGCCGTCGGCGCCGATTTCCGTCTCGTGCGACATCATTTCGATGCGCCCTTCGACCGCGCCGGTCTTGGTGTTGATCTTGAAGATGTTCGCGTTCTCATCGAGGGTCGCGCCGCCCTTGGCCGCGACGCCGGCGTAGACGCTGCCGTCCGGCGCGGCAGCGACACTATAAAGACGCCCGCCGATCAGCTTCTGGCCGAGATACTTCTCGTCCTTGTCGAACCACTGCACGCGGCCGTTTTCGCGGTCAGCGACGAAGATGCGTCCGTCGGCGCCGATGGTCACGTCGTGCGGCAGGGTAAACTCACCGTTGCCCTTGCCCTTCGCGCCCCATGTCTTCACGCGCTTGCCGTCCTGCGTGTATTCCAGAATGCGCGCGTTGCAGTAGCCGTCGGAAATGAGAACGTTGCCGCTGGCCGGGAACGCGACGCCCGTGACGCTGCAGAACGGACGCTTCTCATCGGGAATTTCGCCGACGGTGATTTCAAGCAGCGGCTTGCCTTCGGCGGAGAACTTGCGGACCTTCGAGGTGTTGGCGTCGGTCGTCCAGACGTTGCCTTGCGGGTCGATGTGAATACTGTGCGGGATGGTGTACATCCCCTTGCCGAAGCTGCGCAGGATCTTGCCGCTCTTGTCGACGACGACGATCGGATCGCCGTCCTTCGGGCGGTGCAGAATGTAGATGTTGCCGGTCTTGTCCACGGCCATGGCCGAGACCATGCCCAATTTCATCGGCACCTTGATTTCGGTGCGTTCCATGGGCAGCAGCGGCACGGCCTTGATCATCTCGACCAAGCTGGCGTTGAGCGCCTTGTCTTCCGGCGACATCTCGCGGCGCGGCGCGGCGGCCGGCGCCTGGGCTAGGGCCTGTGCGGCCAGTGACATGGCAACGAAGGCGGCGGCGATTGACGGAATGCGCATGAAATACCCTCCCCTGGGATGAACTCTCATAAGCTGATGATCGGCGCGCGATCTTCCGCCCATCATACCCAAGTTTAGAGGCCGCTAAAGCGGGGCTCTTCGGGTTTGCCCCGGCCCCCTCCTGGACACGCCCCTAGGCGGCGTTTTCGGCCTGTTCCAGTTCGCCTTCGAGGGTCATCCAGGCCTCTTCGGCCTCCGCCAGGTCCTTCTCGATCCGCCCCATCTCCTTTTGAACCTCGAGCGCCTTGGCGGCGTCGGCATAGAGCTTGGGGTCGGCAAGCCTGGCGGCGAGCTTCGCCTTTTCGCCTTCAAGCTTGGTGACCTTCGCGGCGGCCTGGTCGACCTTCTTTTTGAGCGGCGCGAGGTTCTGGCGGCGTTCGGCGGACTTTTGGCGCTGCGCCTTGCGGTCGTCTTCCCCGGACTGCGCTTGTGTCTTGTCGGGCGTCTTGTCGCGGGCCTGCAGGGTGCGCGTGCGGTAGTCGTCGAGATCCCCCTCGAAGTTGGTGACCTTGCCGTCTTCCACGAGCCACAAGCGGTCCGCCGTCATCTCGATGACGCTGGGGTCGTGGCTGATGATGACCACGGCGCCTTCAAAAGCGTTGATGGCCTGGGCGAGAGATTCGCGCGTATCCATATCGAGATGGTTGGTCGGTTCGTCCAGCAGCAGGATATGCGGCTTCGCGAGAGTCATGAGCGCGAACAAAAGCCGCGCCTTCTCGCCGCCCGAAAGCTTGCCGATTTGCGTTTGCGAACGCTGCTGCGTGAAGCCGAACCGTCCCAGGTGGTTGCGCGCCTGCTGTTCCGTCGCCTTCTCGAGGCGGCGCATCATTTCGACAACCGGTGTCACGGACAGATCGAGTTCATCGGCCTGATGCTGCGCAAAGTAGCCGATCCGGAGCTTCGACGAGCGCGAAACGTCGCCCGACATCGGCGCAAGGCGGCCCGCCAGCAGCTTCACCAGCGTCGACTTGCCGTTACCGTTGGCGCCGAGAATGCCGATGCGGTCCTCGTTGTCGAGGCGCAGCGAGATATTGTGGAGCACGACGCGGTCGCCATAGCCGATGTTCACATGGTTCAGCGCGTACAGCGGCGGCGCGAGTTCATCGATTTCGGGGAAGCTGAGATCGATGGAGGCTTCCTCGTGATGCTCGGCGATGGGTTGCAGGCGCTCGAGCATCTTGATGCGCGACTGGGCCTGCTTGGCTTTAGAAGCCTTGGCGCGGAAGCGCGCGATGAACCCTTCCAGTTCGGCGCGGCGGGCCATCTGCTTGGCGCGCAGTTTCTCGTTCTGCTCGAGTTGCATACGCCGCGTCGCTTCAAAGCGGTCGTAGTTGCCCTGATAAAGGGTCATCTTCGCATTCTCGAGATGCAGGATGGCGTTGACCGCGCGATTGAGAAGGTCGCGGTCGTGGCTGACCATCAGGATCGTGCCGGGGTAATGCTTCAGATATTCCTCGAGCCACAGCGTCGCTTCGAGGTCGAGGTGGTTGGTGGGTTCGTCCAGCAGCAGGAGTTCGGGCTGCGTGAAAAGAAGGCCGGCCAGCGCGACGCGCATGCGCCAGCCGCCCGAATAGGAATTACACGGGCGCTGCTGCGCCGCTTCGTCAAAGCCGAGGCCCGACAGAATCGACGCCGCGCGCGCGGGCGCGCTGTAGGCGTCCTTGTCGGCAAGGCGCGTGTGAATCTCGGCGATACGATAAGGATCGGCCGCCGTCTCGCTTTCGGCCATCAGGGACACCAACT
>JAYRTJ010000076.1:0-16296 GCA_041919675.1 Rhodospirillaceae bacterium
CGAGCTTCACGCGGACTTCCTGCTCGATCTTGACGTTGAGATTGATGACGATGGGTTTGTCGGGCACTTCCAGCCGTACCGTCGGCGAGCATGCGCCGAGCGCGGTGACCATTGCGCCGAGCGCAATCGCTTTTGCGCGGAGCGCAGTCTTTCTTCTGTCGAGCACGAGGCCGGTCCTCTTCATGGGTGAGATCGGTAGCTTCTAGTATTTTAGCCGAACATGGCCGCTTTGCGGCAAGACCCTAGCCGCCCGGGGTTTTTTGCCCGCCCCGGATCTGCTGTTCGATGTCTGCCGGAATTCCGTAACCGACGAGACCCTGTTTGAGGATCTGCGTCAGGCGGCCGGAAAGGTTCAAATTGAACTCGATGGGGTAGCCGCCATAGAGGTCGGGATTGCGCCCCGCGAGCGAGACGCCGACGACGATGTCCTCGGTGACGGGACCGTTGAGGCCGATCGACAAGCGGTCGTAGGCGAAATTCGAGAGCGCCTGCAGGAGAAGGGCGCCGCCTTGGTTCTGGGCGAGGGCGTCCGGCGGCGCGGCGGGTTTATAGACAAGGCGTCCCGGCGCGTCGGCGCGCAAGGTTCCGTCCGCGAAATGGAGCCCCGTTTTGTCGCTCTTCAGCGGCACGGCGCCGGAAAGCGTGCCGGTGACCGACAGACCGTCGACCTTTGCGCGTGCGGCGAGTTGCGCCATGTCGATCTTCTGGACACCGAGCGCGAAGGCGCCGTCGCGCCCGTCGAGCGGGATGGATGCGTCCGCCATGGTGATTTGTCCGCCGGCGATATCGAGGCTGCCGCGCGTGACGGTCGCCGTCTCGTCGCCGTTCAGCACGATATCCGCGGCGAGGTTGGTCAATGGCAGGCCCGCGGCGACCGACTGAATGGTGACATGGTGCGGCGCCGCGGATCTCAAGGGGCGCAGACCGGCGAGGTCGATGGTGGCGCTGAGGCCCGCGACGCTCACGTCGCCGACCGCAAATCCCACATCCTCGAGGGTCGCGACCGCCGTCTCGGTACGGCGCGCGCCGTTCCAGCTCGCTTTTGCGTCGAGGCCGATCGTGCCGGTCAGGTCCGAAACCGCGGTCACGAAGCCGATGTCGGCGGAATCGAATTTTCCGCCGCGTTCAAATTTCTTCTTGGGGATCGACAGCGCCGCCGTGCCGCGATCCGCGTTGGCGGCGATGCGCGCGCTGTATGTGCCCAGCGCCGCGCCGCTTGAAGCGGTCAGCGTGCCCTTGAGATCGAGATCGTCGCCGCGGGTGGTCAGGTTCGCCGTGGCGGTGAGCGCGCCGGTTTGCGTTCGCTCGTCCTCCGGCGGCGGGCCGAGGCGAACGATTTGCATCGTGCTCTTGCCGGAAAGTTTGCCGCCGTCATAGGCGGCCTCGAAGCGTGCGTCGCGGATTTCGGCCGCGGGATGGCGCAGCGCGACGCGCGCGGCGGCGATCTTAAGGTCGGAGCCCTTCGCGCTGAGCTTGATGTCGGGGGCTTGCGCTTCGACCGATACATCTTCTTTCGCGAGGGAGAGCGCGGGCAGCGAGAGGGCAAGGGCCCCGTTGATCCCGGAGAGCGCGCCTATAGACAAGGTGTGCTCGCCCGCGGTGAGCCCGAGGCGCGCCGGGGCCGCCAACGTCCATCCCGCAAAAACCGCCCGCGCCACATCGGTTTGAAGTGTCTTGAGGGTGAGCGTGGCCGTGCCGTTCAGGACGTGAACGGCGCTGTCGAACGAGACCTGCGCTTGCCCCAGCTTTGTCTCGCCAACCGCGACGCCGGTGAGCATGGCGGTGGCTTCGACGCGCCCTCGGGCGTCTTGGAGCGTGCCCGCGAAATCGGACAGGTTCACCGCGCCCGACACCGCGCCGCCGCCGGCGGGGAAGTTCTCGATCTCGGCGCGGCCGCGTGCGAGTTCAAACCGGGGAAGCGCTCCGGCCGTCTGCGTCCCGCCGCCGGCGGCGGCGACGCGCAGCCGGCCGTTCCCGGCAAGCGCCGTGGCGGCGAGATCAAAACGCAAGGCGCGCGCGCCGTCCTTCGTCGTGAGCGCCAGGGCCGCTTGCGACGCGGAGGGCGCGATCGTGATGGACCAGGGAAGGGTCCCCAGGCTTTGGACGCCGAGCGGCGGCGCATCGAAGGAAAAGGTCAGCGGTTTATTGACGGTGAGCGCCAGCGCGCCGTCGCCGGCGCTGAGAGTCACGAGGCCTTCGGCATCCAGCCGATCGGTGAACCCGGGAACTTTGAGCCCGTCGATATCGATCTCGAACGTGCCTTGCCCCGCCGATTGCGCCGGGTCCAACGGCGCGATGACCCCGTTCCAATCCACCGCGACATTGACCCCTGTGCCGGTCAGCTTCGCTTTCACCGCCGCGCGCCAGCCGCCGTCCGCCGCTTCGGCGGACAGCGAGAACGGCGCCTGAAGCTGGGTCGTCGGCGCGGCGATGGTGAGCGCGCCCTCGGTCAGGGTGAGGCGGCGGATGTCGGGCAGCGACAAGGGTTCATCGGACGGCCGAAGCGGGAAATTCCCGAGCCTCAATCCGTCCTCGCGCCAGGACAGCGCGGCGGCGAGGGTGTTCACCTCGAGGGCGTCGATACGTGAGCGCAGCAATCCGGATGGCGTGAATACGGCGTCGATCCGCGCAATGCGCAGCGCGCCATCCTGCGCCGTAAGGTCTTCAATGGTCAGGCCGTCCAGGCTCAGGCGCGCGACGTTCAGTGAGGCGCCCGAAAGCCCCGCTTTTGTGAGGGCGTCTTCAATCATGTATTCCGCGATCGGCTTGCGCGCGAGAACGGCGGCGCCGGACAGGACCGCGAGAATGGCGACGGCCAGCGCCGCCAACCGGGCGGGTCGGGTGCGCTGAGGGCGTTCTCGTGAAAAGGGCGCGTCGGTCGGCATCGAAACGTTGTCTTGTCCTGGTGACTTGCGGCACACTTGAGCGCGCCGCCGCGGCGAAATTGCGGCAGCCCGCGAAGAGGTTGGAAGAGTAAGGATGCGTCCGACGGCTGTCGACTCGAGCTTCGAAGTCGCTTTCTGGTTTCTCGACCGCGCGGTGGAGGACGGCGAGTACCTTCAGCCCCAGAAGCTTCAGCGCCTCATGTACTTGGCGCAGGCCTATTTCGGCGTCCTGCAGCAGGGGGCCAAGTTGATGCCGGCGACCTTTGTCGCGCGGGACGAAGGCCCGATCGAGCCGACGGTCTTCAAGGCCATGGCGCGGGGGCGTCCCGCGATTGACATCAAACCGGTCGACGAAGTGCCGCGCCATGTCCTCGACAGCGTCTGGCGCCAGTTCGGCGCCCATTCCATCGATTACCTGGACAAGATCATCAAGCGTCATCCGCCGTACGCCGACGCGCTTGCGGCCGGCGTCGGCGGCGAAATTTCGCTCGAAGCGATGATCGAATTCTATGGAACGCAAGGCGCCTCGCGCCGCGCGGGGGCCGCCGCGCAGGACGCGCCGTCGGCCGGCAAGGTTTTGCGGCCGAAGGTGATGCGCAATCACAGCGGAAAGCCCGTGAGCACCACGCGCTGGATGCCCAAACGAGTGGATTGAAATGGCGAACGTGAATGTGTGGAAAGTCTGCGCGGCGGTGTTCGGCGCATCGCTCGCGCTTTCAGCGTGCGAGAAAGCCGCGCCGCCGCAGAGCGCCGCCGCGGCGGCGAGCCCGGTCAAGGACCTGACGCCGCACGAGCCGCTCGATCCCAAGAAGGCGCAATCCCTGCCCGAGGCCCCGCTGACCGTCGCGGGGCACAGCTTTACGGTCGAACTCGCCGATGACGACCGGGAACGTGAAATCGGATTGATGCACCGCGGCCGGATGGCGGACGATCACGGCATGCTGTTCGACTTCATGACTCCGCGCCGGGTCGGCTTCTGGATGCGCAACACCTTCATCCCGCTCGACATGCTGTTCGTGAAGTCCGACGGCGAGATCGTCGCCATCATGGAAAATATCCGCCCGCACGTTGAAACGCCCGTGGGCCCGGACCGGCCGGTACGGGCGGTCCTGGAACTGAACGGCGGCATCGTGAAGAAGCTCGGCCTCAAGGTCGGCGACGTCGTGCGCCACGGCGCGTTCAAAAATCTGCCCTAGCAGGCTGTTGAAAAACCTCTAGCGAGCACCGGTGCGGCAGCTGGCGCGACGGGGCATACGCGCGGCGCGCAAACGGGTGGCAAGTCCATTGTACTTGGGCACGCAGCTTGTACTTGGCCGCGAGCTGGATAAAATTTTGAAACCTTTTGCACCTGAAAGAATGTCCGCCTGGAAAGTGGCGGAAGCGGTGGGCAGCGTCCGAAATCAATCGGCCGATCTCGCGGACCCAGTGCCTTCTACCTAAACTCGAAAAGGCTGACTTTCTCCTTTCGTACTCGTTATTTAGGTGACCAATAATAGCGAGGACGTTATTATGGTAAAAGAACTTTTACATTAATAACGTGGGCGCTGATTGTTGTGAACATTAATAACCCCCATCGCTCGGGTCGCTATGTGCAGCAGCCGACCGGCTATCGCGCATTCATCCCGTCCGCGTTGCCTCCCCTGCCACCCGTAACGATGGATGACGAGCTGGTGGCGCTCTTGTCCGACGCAGATCGCGCACTCGGTCGCCTAGACGGTTCGACTGACACCTTACCGGATTCGGACATGTTCGTGATGATGTATGTTCGAAAAGAAGCGGTGCTTTCCAGTCAGATCGAAGGCACTCAAGCCTCCCTCTCAGACCTCTTGGAGGCCGAAGCGGAGACTAGCCGACCAGACGCTCCCAAAGACGTCGATGAGGTCGTCAATTATATTGCTGCCATGAATTATGGATTGGAACGGCTGCGCGAATTGCCGGTTTCAGGACGGTTGATTAAAGAAATTCATGCCCACCTATTGGATGGTGTCCGGGGCGAGCATTTGAGCCCTGGTGAGTTGCGAACCACACAGAACTGGATCGGTCCGCCAGGCTGCTCATTGAACAAAGCCGCGTTCGTGCCTCCCCCTCCCCATGAGGTGCCTGAGCACCTCGGTGCGCTAGAGCATTTTCTGCACGATACGAAACCCATGCCTATCCTGATAAAAGTTGGGCTGGCGCACGCTCAGTTTGAAACGATCCATCCTTTCTTGGACGGCAATGGGCGCATCGGACGACTGCTGGTGACGTTCTTGCTTTGTGAAACAAACGTCCTGAAGCGCCCTCTGTTGTATCTCTCTCACTTCTTCAAACGGAATAGAGAGGACTACTACAAGCATCTACAAGCGACGAGAGATCGGGGGGACTGGGAGGGATGGCTAAAGTTTTTCCTCACCGGCGTAGCGACGGTATCACTTGAAGCAACTGCTACCGCCCGCAAAATAGTGAGCCTGAAACAAGAGCACACGGATCTTATTCGGTCTAAGCTGGGTAAGGGGGCTGGCCGAGCAATCGTTTTGCTCGAAAAAATGTACCAGCAGCCTTTCGTTTCTATCAATGCAGTCTCGCGCATCGCTGGCGTCCAATTTCCCAGCGCGAACGCGTTAGTCGAGAACTTCGTTAACCTAGGTATCTTGGAAGAGATTAGCGGAAGAGCGCGTAATCGCGTTTTCAGGTACCGTCCTTATGTAGATGTGTTGACCCAGGACAGTTGACGGTTTGCAAACGTCTGCAAGACCGCCGTAGGATCAAGCACACACCGTGCATCGTTCGGGACCAGTTCGGGACTCTCTTGCCGGAAACAGCCGGAAACGGCCGGTTTTCACGCTCCGTTCTTTGTTGCTTCTTAACCCCCGGACGGTTACTTTCCGCGCCGATTTCAGGGGCTTTTCGGCGGCCCCGGGGTGTAGCTCAGCCTGGTAGAGCGCCAGCTTTGGGAGCTGGATGTCGTAGGTTCGAATCCTATCGCCCCGACCATCCCAGGCAGTGGCTTTGCGTGGTCGCCGGCAACGAATTAGACTGTGATCCCGTGCAAGCGTTCGAGAGTGGTGACATGAGCAAGTCCGTAAGAATTTACAAGCCGGCGAAGACCGCGATGCAGTCCGGCGTCGCGAACACCAAGCGCTGGCTCTTGGAGCATGATCCCGCCGACGCGCAGGAAGCCGATTCCTTGATGGGCTGGTCGGGTTCGGCCGACACCGACCGTCAGGTGAAGCTGTGGTTCGCGCGCAAGGACGAAGCGATCGCCTTCGCGGTCCACAAGGGTTTCACCTACCGCGTCGAAGAGCCGCACAGCCGCGCCGTCAAGCCGAAGTCCTACGCCGACAATTTCGCGTTCAAACGGGCCTAACGGTTCTCAACGACCCCGTAGCTCAGCTGGATAGAGCACCCGCCTTCTAAGCGGGTGGTCACAGGTTCGAATCCTGTCGGGGTCGCCACGCCTTCCGGCTTCCGCTGTTACACGCGCGATACAAATTGCGACGCGTCTGCAACCCTGATCCGCATTGACGCCGCACCTTCTTCATTGAGACTAGAACCTCATATGCGGACACCTTGGCCACAAGGTTCGTTTCGCCGCGGGGGGGACTCATGGACATCACCAGCCAGCTTTGCGCGCGCCCGCGCGGCGAAGCGCCGGCGAATACGGCGCGGCGTGGGATCCGCCGCTGTTTGCTCGCATCCGTTTTCGGTTTCTTTCCGCTTGCGCACGCTTTCGCGCAATCGGCGACCAATGTCGCGACGGTCGCGGTGGATGCGTTCGGCGAAAAAGTCGGTTCGGAACAGATCGGTCTGTATAACGAGCAGGCCGTGCGCGGCTTCAGCCTGCAGGATTCCGGCAACTACCGCCTCGACGGCGCTTATTTCATCCGCTCGGCCAATATCGTCCCGCTGACCCTCGACGGCACCACCATCCGCGTCGGCATCAATGCGCTCGGCGTGGACTTCCCGGCGCCCTCGGGCATTGTCGAATACCGTCTCGCCGCCGCGGCGCCCGGCATGCGCGAGGAATTCGAAGCCTCGCCGGTGCGCGATTACGGCGGCCACGCGTGGCTGCTCAAAGGTTCGGCCGCGACCGGCGACGGCGTGATCGGCGCGGCCTACGGCGTCAACATCATGAACGACACGGGCTACGACGGGCAGAAGCGCCGCCCGCGCCACTTCGCGTTCGTGCCGACATGGCGGCCGGGCGACAAGTTCCAGGTGCGCGGCATGTTCTCCGCCGACCGCTTCTACAAGCCCGGCGGCGATTACGGTTTTGTGCTTGCGGGTACGACCTTGCCGGACGCGATGCCGGTTCCCAACCGCTACTGGGCGGAGTGGGCGCACTTCAGCCAGTGGCAGTTCGCCGCAGGCGCCGTCGCGCGCTACAATTTTTCAGACCGTGCGGCGCTGCAGGCGTCGTTTGTGTGGACCAAGCTCGACCGCTGGCGTCAGGACTTCACGACCCTCACGGTCGACGGCGCCGGCACGGGAACCGCGACCGTCGTCCGCGGCCGTGAAAGCGACGCGAGTTCGAAGGCCGTCGAAACGCGCCTGCATTGGCAGGTGACGGACGGCCAGCGCGTGTTCGGGACGCTGCGCTGGCGCGTCTCCGACAGCAATTTCCGCCCCGGCGAGGCGGTGCCGCTGGGTTTCTTCGACATGAACGCCGGGCTTCCGGCCTCCATGCCGGCGCCCGCGCCGTTGCTAGATGCCGCCCCCACGTTCGACGAAACGCGCCAGGTGACGGCCGGCGTGGGATACGAGGCCGATCTCACGGACTCCCTCTGGGTGCGCGGCGCGGTCCTGAAAACGCGCTACGAGAAAGACCGCACGCCGCCGGGCCAGGCGCGCTTGAGCAATCAAGATTCCCCGTGGCTCTACGACCTCGCGGCAACTTTCACGCCGACGGAAAGTCTGACCCTGTTCGCGACCACGGTGCGCGGCCTGGAAGAGTCGGGAACCGCGCCCAACAACGCCGCGAACCGCAACGAAGTGCTGCCGGCGGTGCTGGCCACGCAGTACGAGCTTGGCCTGCGCTATCGCATCTCGCCGGCGATGACCTTCATCGGCTCGCTGTTCGAGATCGAGAAGCCGACGCCGGGGCTGGACGCGAGCAATGTCTACGGCCTCATCGGCGACGCGCGCCACCGCGGCCTCGAGCTTTCCTTCGTCGGCCGCCCGGCGCCGTCGGTCAATATCGTGAGCGGTCTCGTGCTTCTGGACGCGGACCGGCGCGGCGCGCTCATCGACCGCGGCGTTCTCATCGGCCGCGCCGTCGGCGTGTCGAAGCTGAACGCGCTCGTCAACGTGACCTATCAGCTGCCGGTCCTGAAGGGCCTGTCGATCGACGGCCAGGTGAACTACTACGCGAAGATGCTGCTCAACCCGCGCGCCGGTGTTTACACGCCCGGCTACGCCACGCTCGATCTCGGCTTGCGCTACAGCTTCCAGCTTGGCGACGTGCCGGCGACCTTGCGGGCCCGCATGGGCAATGTGTTCGACGAAGACACCTGGACGGCGAACCGCAACGAAACCCTGAACCGCATGGCGCCGCGCGCGTTCCGCCTGTCGCTGACGACGAACTTCAATCACTGAAGCGCGGCGAGTTCCGCGCCAATCCGCGCGCGCTCGGCACGATGATGCGCCAGCGTACGCGCGGCATCGTCGATGAGCGCCGGGTTTGCGCCGCCGGCGCGGCGTTGGGCGAGTTCCGCCGCCACCTCGATCTCCTTTTGCCGATGCCAGGCAAGCGCGGCCCCGGCGGCGCGCATGACGTCGGCGGCCGTCGGCGGGGGCGGCGGCGCCTCGCCATAGGTCTCAAGGGCGCGAAATTGCGGGGCGAAGAGGGAATCGTGAAGGGCGGTGAGGGCGCGCAGGTGGAGGGTGGCGGATCCATGCAGCCTGGCCGTTTTTCCACCGCCGCCCTCGGGCATGTCGCCTGGCCACTCCATAAGGCCGAGTCGTCCCTACCGTAGGGACTCTTCGATCTTATGTCAAGCGAAACGGAGGCCGGGGAAACGGCGGACCCGGGCTCCGAGTCGGGGGATGTTTCGGCTGTCGCGACGCCTAAACCTCGACCATGGCGCAGCCGACGACCATGTGGATGGCCTTCACTTTCGCCGGCTTGAATTCCATGGGTTCGCGCGGGTTGAACTGCTCGCAGATGACGACCCGCTCGGTCCGGCGGACCAGGCGCTTGATGAACGCCTGGCCGTCGGCGGTTTGAATGACCACATTGTCTCCGGGCCGCACGGGCCGGGTTGGGTCGACATGCAGCACGTAACCGGGCTCGAACGCCGGCGACATGCTTACATCGTGAACGCGGACGGCATATGCGGTCCGCACGTCTCGCAGGGCTTCTGGCCGCACCGTAACCCCCTGGCGCTCGCCTTGGTCAATGAACAGCCCCACCTGCCCGGCCTTCACGTAACCTAGGATCGGAAGATCCCTAGGACCGGACCGGTAATCCCTATCTTCGAATGTTAATGCGTTTTGGTTTGAAGACGCAACTAAATCTTGCGAGGTTGTAGCGGCCGGCCTTTTCAATTCATAGTCGGGCAGGAGATCGGCCGGCTGCATCCCGTCGCCAAACGCCTCGGCGAGGCGCTCCATCCATCCCTGCGACAGTCTTAATTCACCGTTTTCAAGCTTGTAGATCTGCTGCCGCGTGGTGCCGGCGCGCTCGCCCAGCTTCTCGAGCGACCAGTGGCGCGCGAGTCGGTATTCCTTGATCCGGTTTCGGAGGCGGGGCTTTTGCGATGCAATAATCATGGCGCCTATTTTGCCTAATCTTATCAAGGAGGCAAGCGGATCGTTGACAAAGTTACTATAATAGTTACCATGCGTCCCCATGACGGTTCGATTCGCACGTCGAGATCCGAGTTTGGCGCGCCGCCCCCTGTCGGCGCGCCGCGCGGGGCGCAGGTCCTCCCCCCTCCGTCCTGACCGCGCCCCGCGCACCTTTCCCGCTTCCCAAAGTCTCGCATGACAAACAAAGGAGCCTTTCCATGGCAAAGCGCGGACGCCCGAAGTTCAATAGACCCGATATCGACTGCGGCACCCCGGAACTGATCGCCAAACGCGCCTTTCTGACCGGCGGCGCCGATCCGTCCTACGCCGAGCACCCGCTCGGGATCCTGTACGTGCGCGGGTATCTCTCGGACGATCACGAACAGTCCCGCCGCATGTATGTGGCCGGCATGGAGTTCGGCTTCCTGTGGGGGCGCGTTTTCAAGCCGCCCTTCGCGCAAAGCCTGATGTCGCAGTTCGTGCCGAGCGGCGAAGGCGGTGCGTGGGACGAAGCGGCCACGGCGGATGCGGAAGCGCGGCTGAAGAGGGTGGTGAGCGTCCTGAAAGAGCGCGCGGTCTACGACGCCCTGGTGAATGCGGTGATCTATCGCCGCACGAATCCGCGCACCCTCGACAAGCTGCGCACCGCCTTGTGCCGCTTGATCGACTACAACAAGTCCGTGGCGCGGCGCGCGGCCGCTTAGGCGTACGGCGGGTTCTCGTCACACGCCCCGCGCGAAGGTCGACCCAATGCGGCAGCATTTGCCCAAATGCTGCCGCGCTCGCGCCACGCCTGCCGCGTTGAATGAACTCTGTATCGTTCGCTCATCGCCAGGAGGCATCAGATGAAAAATATTCTCGCCCGCGCCCATTATGCGCTGCCGCTTGCCGCTCTTGTCATGGCGGCGCCGGCGGCGGCCCAGGCCGCACAGGGCTTCACGGAAGGCCGCGTCGCCTTGCGCGCCGGGCCCGACGACGATTATCCGCGTGTCACCACCCTCAACCGCAACACCCGCGTCCAGATTCACGGCTGTATCAATCGTTATGACTGGTGCGATGTCAGCGTGCGCGGCGCGCGGGGTTGGGTGGAAGGCGACGACCTGCGCCTGCGCTATCAGGGCCGTCCGGTCCGGGTGATCGAATACGGCCCGCGTATCGCCCTGCCGATGCTGACATTCAGCTTCGACACCTATTGGAACGACAACTATCGCCGCTCGGGCTTCTACCGCGATCGCGACCGCTATCGCGATTTCGCGCGCCGCGACCAGGACCGTGACGGCATTCCGAACCGCTTCGACCGGGATCGCGACGGCGACGGCGTCCGCAACAACCGGGACCGCGACCGCGACGGCGACGGCGTGCGCAACCGCAACGACCCGGCGCCGAACAATCCGCGCAAAGACTAAACAAGGCACGCGGCGCTCAAGAGACGGCCGGCATCTTTTAAAGGGCCGGCCGTTTTCTCTTCTCCGGCCGTGCGACGAATTTTCCGCGTCGAATTTTCTTGACGAAAATACGCCGCGCGTGTATATCCATAAATATACCGTACCTGTTTCGCGCCCCGTCCTCCGACGGGGCTTTTTTATTTCCGGAATCCGATGGCGACTCTTGCCCCTCTCGATGACGCGAGCGGCAAAGGCATCCGCATGCGTTTTTTGCAAAGCGGCGGCGGGCGCATTGGCCGCGCCGAGGTGCGCGCGCGCGCGGGCCGGGCGATGGCGCGCAACTTGCCGACGTTTCAGGACTACCTCAACCCCGCGCAAACATGGGCGATTATCGGCGGAGGCCCGTCCCTCGCGCGGGACGTCGCGGCCATTCGCGCGCTCAAGCGGCAGGGCGCGCGGATCGTCGGCGTCAATAAGTCTCATGACTGGCTGCTTGAGCGGGGCATCGTGCCCTGGGGCCATGTCCTGCTCGATCCGAAAGACTGGGTGGCGCGCTACGTGAAGCGTCCGCGCAAGGATGTGCGCTATTTCCTGGCGTCGCAGTGTCATGACGACACCTTCGCGGCGCTGAAGGATTATCCCGTCTTCCTCTGGCACGCGGGCCAGGATTTCGACGAAGGGCCCGAGCCCAATACTTATTTGCGCGCCGCATGGCCGCGCCGGCCATGGTTTGTGGTTCCCGGGGGAACGACGGTGGGACTCCGGGCCATGCAGCTTGGCCATGCGATGGGCGCCGACCGGTTCCATTTGTTCGGCCTCGACAGTTCGCGCGAGGACGGGCGTCTTCACGCTTACGCCAAGACGGAAGCGGCGGATGCCGAGTCGGGGGCATTGTCTTTGCGCTTTCGCGGGAAGAAGTACGTTTTCGACACCAACAGCCACATGGCCCGCCAGCAGATGGACTTCGACACGTTCATCGCGGAGATGCCGAAGCATTTCGCGAGCGGCCTGTTGCGCCCGGGGTTCGCGCTGACCGTTCACGGCGCGGGGCTGTTGCCCTTCTTCGCGGCGATGATCGGTCTGCACGCCGATCCGGCCTGCAACGCCGACCCGGCGCGCGTCGGCGGGTACGTGGACATCATCGCAAAATAATGCGGCTCGCGCGATATTTTGCTTGACGGAAAATCGCCGATCGGCTATAAGCCGTAAATATACCGTACCACTTCCGCGCCCCGTTCTCCGACGGGGCTTTTTGTTTTTCGGGGGCTTTTTGTTTTTCGGACGGTACGCCGGCTTAAGGCTTAAGCGCGCAAGACCACGTTGGCGGCCACTTTGCTGTCCAGTTTGTAGCCCAGGTCGAGCAAGAATTTGATGGGTGCGGAGGCTGCCGGATTCATCATGTCGAAGTCGCGTTCTTCGATGATGATGAATTCCGGACGCCACCGCTTCCAGTCGTTCGACTTCAGAACGCCTAACTCAGCCCCTTCTACGTCAATACTCATGAGCTGGAACTGTCGGCCGAGAGCGTGTTCGGACAGGATGCTATCAAGCCTGCGAAGCGGGACGGTAATTCCGTCGTCAAAATCGGGAGACGGCGGAGTTGAGCCGATCGTATGCATTCCTAAATTCGTCTTGTGACGAAAGAGCGTGGTTGTTCCTTCGGTCTCGCCGACTGCGGCGGTTACGAGAATGTCTTGCGGGCGTGATTCTTTCCAATAGGGCGCAGCGTCCGCATAGGGGTCGATGCACACACCACGCCAGCCGAGAGAATAAAACAGATACGTATTCGACATTGAAACCGGCGCTGAGCAGCCGACGTCGATATATGCCCCGCCTTTTTGCGAAACGACCCGATGCTTCAGGAGCTTTCTGAGCGCCATGTCTTCTCCCGCATTGGAATAGCTGAGTGCAGCGTGCGGGAGTGCGCCGAGGTCAAGGCTCATGGAGGCCTGTGCGGGGCGTTCGCATGAAATCGACCGAAGGACTTGTACTGTTTCCGGATGCATAAAATGACCCTGGTTTTCTAAAGCCTCAGCGTGAGCGCGATCGAGCCCGGTGCGGTGGCGGCGCGGTTCTTGCGTTTGCCTTGCTACCGCCGCTTCGTTCCTCGTGCGAACCCCCGGCTGGTTGTCGCGCCGTCCGGCTTGTCCGTGAGCTTCCAGACCTGCACATCGTCGAAGCCGGCCGCTTTCACCATGTGACCGAGGCAGTGCAGCGTCGGCGCCCACCAGTTCGTCGCGTTATTGCCCAGTTCGACCGTAGGATAGAACTCCATCACCATCCGATCTGCGTGGCCGTCTTCCGTACCGACATAAGGGCTATAGCCGTCGCAGATTGCCGTTTCGACATACAGCGTTCCGGTGCAGACCGACGCGATCTTGTCGAGCGCAAGCAGGGGGTGCCGCAAGTGGTAGAGGGTGCCGAAGAAAAAAACGGTGTCGAAGGTCCCGAGCAAAGAGGGATTCACGTCGTAGACGGACATCTCTCGCCGGCTGGCTTCGGCATCCGTCCACCCGAGCGCGTCTCGGGCGATGTCAAATGTTTCCCATTTCGGGCGGGCGACTTTTTCCGCTCCCAGATCGTCGGAGAAATCATCGATGGCGATGACCTCGGTCGCGCCGCGGCGGAGGGCTTCAAAGGTCCAGTATCCATCCCAAGCGCCTATATCGAGCACGCGGTGGCCAATCAGGCTCTTGGGAACCCCATAAGCCTCCGCTTTGATCGGCGCCCAACCGGGCGTGACGACACCGCCGCCGAGATCGATCTTGTGGTACCAATACGGAACCGAGGCCACGCGCGCCCGTACGTCTGTAGATGTGCCGCCCATCTATAACCTTTTGTATCTCCCGTCTTTGCGCCGCGCGTTCGGCGGCAAAAGACCGGCGCCGATAACATCAGATTTGAATCCTCTTTGCCATAGACGATTGACGGCAAACCCTTTCAAGGCGCGGCAAAATCCAACAATTGGAGGTGTGACGATGTCCCATTGCGCGTGGCCGGAACGTGTCGCGGTCTTGATTGCGGAAATCCTCAGGATCGCCGACGGCGTGAAGTTGAAGGATGCCATCCCCCCGGCAAAGCTCAAAATCGAAGCGCGGCAGTGGGTGGTCGAAAAATGTCTGCTTAAAGACGGCGCGAAGCGGGGTGCGGGCGCGGAAAGCGAACCGATCTCCGTCACGATCAACGCAACCTCCGACGCCCTCTAAGGTATCGGCATGAGCACCATCCATTACCGCCCGCCCGGTCCCGTGGCGGCGCGGTTCTTGCGTTCGCGCGCGCGCCGCCGCGTGATCCTGGGGCCGTTCGGGTCGGGCAAATCCGTCGCCTGCTGTGTCGAAATCATGCGCCGCGCGCGCGAACAGGCCCCGTCGCCGGACAAGGTGCGCCGCACGCGCTGGGCGGTGGTGCGCAATACCTATCCGGACCTGAAGAACACGACGGTCAAGACGTGGCGGGACTGGTGGGGCGATGAGTTCGGCGCCTTCTCGCGTGTCGCACCCTTCGTGCATCACGTCAGGCGGCCGCTGGACGACGGCACGCAGCTGGACTGCGAAGTTATTTTTCTTGCGATGGACGATGAGGCGGACGCCAAGAAGTTCCTGTCCCTCGAACTCACCGGCATCTACTTCAACGAGGCGCGTGAGTTGAAGCGGGCTTTGGTCGAGGCCGGGGACGGACGTTTGGGCCGCTATCCGTCGATGAAGGACGGCGGGCCCACATGGTACGGGCTCATCTGCGATTCCAACATGCCCGACGAGGATCACTGGCTCTATCAATTGGCCGAAGACGGCGGCGAGGGGTGGGACTTCTTTCGTCAGCCCGGCGGGGTGATCAAGGAAGGCGGGCGCTGGATTCAAAACCCGCGGGCGGAGAACGTCCGCAATCTCACGCCCGGCTACTACACCGGCCAGATCGCCGGGAAGTCGGAGCCGTGGATCGCGGTGCACCTCGGCGCCGAGTACGGGCGCCTGCCGGTGGAAGGCGCCTACTTCGCCGAAGAACTGACGGCCCTCGAACGCTCCGGGCGGATCTGCGAGGTGAATGCGTCGCCCGATCTCCCCGTACATACGTTCTGGGACATCGGCATCTCGGACTATATGTCCATCTGGTTCGCGCAAGGCGTGGGCGACGAATGGAACGTGATCCATTTCTATGAGAACCACGGCAAGGCGATCGACCACTATGTGGCCTACCTGCAGGAGCAGGCCGCCCGCCGGCGCTGGACCTTCGGCAACCATGTATGGCCCCACGACGGCGCGCACCGCGATCCGGGCATCCTCGGCGCCAAGACCCGGGTGGAGGTTTTCGCGAGTTTAGGCCTGCAAACGCCGATCGTCCTGCCGCGGCGCGCCTCGCCCGGCGACTGGATCGATGGGACACGGTTGTTTCTGCGCAAGTGCCGTTTCAACGGGCCGGCCTGCAAGCAGGGTCTCATTCACTTGCGCAAATACACCAAGCGCTTCGATTCCACGCGCAACGTCTATCTGAACGAGCCGAACCACAACGAGCATTCCCATGCCGCCGATGCCTTTCAGGTGGCCGCCATGGGCCGCGGGCGCGTGAGCAACACCAGCGCCGTCTGGAAGGACGACGTGATGGATTTCAAATTCGAAGGATTACCCTGAGCGTGCCGCAGCCATGAAAGCCGAACCCGGAAAACCCCTGGACGACGCGGACGTCGAGCGCCTGATCTCGGCCGAGATGACGGCGGGGCTCGAACATGTCTTCGGCGCGGACAATATCGCGGCCGAACGCGACCGGAATTACGACTACTACCGGGGTATCATGAACGATCTGCCGGCGCCGCCGGGCCGTTCGCGCGTGGTCGAGAATACGGTGGCCAATTACATCGGCCTGATGAAGCCCAATCTTCTGCGCATTTTCACCGCCGGACGCAACGTCGCCGAATATGTGAGCCCGAAACCCGAACTTCAGCCCGTCGTGCGCCTGGTCACGCGCTTCATCAACGACATTGTGTTTCGCAAAGACAATCGCGGCGAGTTGCTGCTCGGCGATTGGGCCGAGGACGCCCTGGTTCAAAAGCTCGGCGTCGCCATGTGGTGGTGGGAGGAAAAGTGGGAAGCCAGGGACGAGATTATCCAGAACATCTCGGCCGAGCAGATGGTGCTCGTGGCCGGGGACGCCGCGGCGCGCGGCGCGGATATCGTCGAGCACGCGCAAGACCCATCCGGCCTGCACGCCGTCAAGGTCCGCACGCGCGTCAATAAGTCCAGATGCTGCATCGGTGTTATTCCTCC
>JAYRTJ010000077.1:0-16215 GCA_041919675.1 Rhodospirillaceae bacterium
AGCAAAGGGAGAGTTTCTTGAAGTCTGTTTCCGATCGTTCCGTCGCCAGAGGTGTCTTCAGCCGCGCGCTGATGGGCGGCATTGCCTGCGTCCTGACCCTTGGTTTGATGAGCTGCTCCGACGGCGCCTCCGAGCGCAAGGTTGCAAGCGCACCCGCCGTGACGCCGGCCGATTACAACGGCACTGTTGCGCGCGTTCGGCGCATTACGCCCGAGCAGTATCAAAACACCGTTCACTATATTTTCGGGCGCGACATCGAAGTCGGTAATCCGTTTGCGCCGCTGCGCCGGACCGACGGCCTGGTCGCCGCGGGCGCCGCCAGCGCCGGCGTGACGACGGGCGAACTGCAACAGTTGCAGCGCAGCGCTTCGTCGATCGCGGCCCAGGTGGTCGACAAGGGCAACATCGAACAGAAGACGCCGTCGCGTCGCGATTTTCTCGTTCCCTGCAAGCCGGCCGATCCCGCCGCCGCCGACGACGCCTGCGCGGCCAAATTCATCTCGCAGACCAACCGCCTGCTGTATCGCCGTCCGCTGCCGGACGCGCGCGTCACGGAACTGGTCGCCGCCGCTCATAAGGGTGCGGCCGACCTGAAGGATTTCTACGCCGGCCTCGGCACGGTGCTGGAAGGCATGCTGATCGATCCGAAGGTGCTGCTGATCGCCGACGTGGTTGAGCCGGATCCGGCGCACCCGGGCAAGCAGCGCCTGGACGCCTATTCGCTCGCTTCGCGCCTGTCGTTCTTCCTGTGGAACGCCGCGCCGGACGACGCGCTCCTGAAGGCCGCCGAGAAAGGCGAGCTGTTCGACGCCAAGAAGCGCGCGAAGATCGTCGACATGATGATTGCAAGCCCGCGCCTGGAAGACGGCGTGCGTGCGTTCTTCGACGACATGTTCGGCTTTGAAGACTTCGCCAACCTGGCGAAGGATCCGACCGCCTACCCGATGATGACCGGCGCGGTGATCAAGGATGCGCGCGAGCAGACCCTGCGCACCATCGTCGAGCATCTGCTTGTCGAGAAGAAGGACTATCGCGATCTCTACACGACGCGTTCGACCTTCATGTCGCCGGCGCTGGCGACGGTCTATCAGGTTCCCACCAAGCCTGGCTGGGTGCAGTACGAGTTCCCCAAAGACAGCCCGCGCGTGGGGCTTCTGACCCAGATCAGCTTCCTGGCCCTCGGCGCTCACCCCGCCCGCAGCTCGCCGACGTATCGCGGCAAGGCCCTGCGCGAAAAGATGTTGTGCCAGAAGGTGCCGGCGCCGCCGGCCAACGTGGATTTCTCGGCTCTCGAGAACCCCGCGGCCTCTCACCGCACGCAGCGCGACCGGGTGGACTTCCATCTGCAGAATCCGGTTTGCGCCGGCTGCCACAAGATCACCGACCCGATGGGTCTCGTGCTTGAGAACTTCGACGGCGCGGGCCGCTTCCGCACGACGGAAAAGGGCGCGGTCATCGACGTCACCGGCACGCTGGACGGCAAGAACGTCGATGGTCCGGCGCAACTCGGGCAGGCGATGCACGATCACCCGGCGCTGACGTCGTGCCTGGTGCGGCGTCTGTACAGCTACGGGACGGGCGGCCCCCTGACCCGCGGCGACAATCCGGCGATCGAAGCGCTGAACAAGGCCTTCGGCGAGACGGGCTATCACGTTCCCGATCTCCTGCGCATGATCGCCAACAGCGAAGCGTTTTATGAAGTGGTTGCAACACCTGTCGAGCAGAAGTCGGCGGACGCGGGCGCGGCCCCGTCTGCCGCTGCGCACTGAATTCAAGGGAGGATCAGATGATGGATCTCAATAGACGCCGTGTCCTGCGCGGAATGCTGGGCGGCTCCGCCGTTACCGTCGGTTTGCCGCTCCTGAACGTATTCCTGAACGGCAACGGTACGGCCTTGGCCGACGGGGCGCCGCTCCCGGTGCGTTTCGGCACCTGGGCCTGGGGCCTCGGGATGGACGAGGCGATCTTCGTGCCGAAGACGATCGGCAAGGATTACGATCTTCCGGAAGAAATCGCGTCTCTCAAGGACGTGAAACAGCACATCAACCTGTACACGCAGTTCAACGGTTTCCGCGACGCGGCGCCGAACCTCTGCCACAAAACGGGTTGGGTCATTGCCCGCGCGGGCATCGCGCCGATGAACCAGACCGACTACCCCGGCGAGACCATCGATATCTCGGTCGCGAAGAAGATCGGCACGAGCACGCGCTTCCAGCACCTGACCGCGACCGCCACGGGCAACGTGCGCGACAGCTTCAGTTATGAAAACGCGAACTCGCAGACGATCGCCGATTGGTCGCCGATCCAGTTTTACGCCAAGATCTTCGGCGAAGACTTCCAGGATCCGAACGCGGCCGTGTTCAAGCCGAACCCGCGCGCGATGGTGCGCAAGAGCGTGCTCACCGGCGTCATGGACAGCGCGAAGGACCTGCAGCAGATCGTGGGCGCCGACGACAAGGCGCGTCTCGACCAGTATTTCACCGGCCTGCGCGACCTCGAGCGTCAGTTCGACCAGCAGCTCACCAAGCCCGAGCCGCGCGCCGCGTGCGTCGCCGGCAAGGCGCCGAAGGACGAACCCGCCGCCGGCCTCGACTACACGCTGGTGGGCAAGCGTCACCGCATGATGACGGACCTGATGGTGATGGCGCTGGCTTGCGACCAGACCCGCGTGTTCAACATGGCCTACTCGCAGTCCGCCGCGGCCACCAGCAAGCAGGGCTACGACAAGCCGCACCATACCGCCTCGCATGAAGAGCCGGTGGACCAGAAACTCGGCTACCAGCCGAACACCTCGTGGTTCATCAAGCAGTCCATGATCGAATGGGCGTACTTCGTCGAAGCCTTCACGAAGTTCAAGGAAGGCGACGGCGCGCTCATCGACAACGTGCTGATCTACGCGACCACCGACCAGGCGCTCGCGCGCATTCACTCGATCGAGAACCAGCCGATGTTCACCGCCGGCCGCGCGGGCGGCAAGGTGAAGACCGGCTACCACTTGAAGGGCGACGGCACGCCGGGCACGCGTCTCGGCCTCACCTGCATGAAGGTGATGGGCCTCGACGTTTCGAGCTGGGGAACCCAGTCGAACGGCACGGGCAAGGAAATCGGGGAAATCCTGGTTTAAGGCGACAGACCCTCGCGTCCGCTTTCCGGCGGGCGCGAGGATGCTTCTTCAAAGGAAGAACGACTTATGCGTCAGATCATCACCTTCGCCGGCGCACTGACGGTCGGAACGTTTCTGACCGCGCCGCTTGCCGCGGCCGAAGCGGCGCGCGCCGTCATCCCGGCCGAGCGCGAGGAATACGCGCGCGTGCCGATGCCGGCGAATATCCATGTGGAATTCACCGAGGAAGAAGGCCCGGTGTTCGCGACCGAGAAGGGCATGACCCTTTATTATTGGCCGCACACCACCATGCGTAACGGCGTGACGGGCGATCCGAAGAACCAGTCGCACTGCACGACCGAGAAGACGACGCATACCGCGGGCCTCATGAGCCCGTATCCGCCGGGCCTCGAACTGCCCGAACTCGACAAGCGCAAGAGCTGCGCCGAAGTGTGGCAGCCGTATCTCGCCTCCGCCGACGCGAAGCCGGTCGGCGCGTTCGGTCTCATCTCGCGCCAGGACGGCAGCAAACAATGGACCTACGACGAGCACGCGCTTTACACCAATTATCTCGACCAGGTTCCGGGCGACGTGCGCGCCGCCACGACCGGTAACTTCGGCGTCGATGGTCCGGCCGCGCGCGAAGTCGCCAGCGCGCCGTCCGCCATTCCGCCGGGTTTCCTGATCCACACCTCCGTCTCCGGCCGTCAGCTGCTGACGGACAAGAACTTCTCGGTCTACACGTCGGATAAAGACGGTCCGAACAAGTCCAACTGCGATGCTTCCTGCGCCAAGACCTGGGCGCCGGTGACCGCGCCGGCTTCGGCGCAAGCGCAGGGCGATTGGTCGATCTTCGAACGCACCCCGGGTGTGCGCCAGTGGGCCTTCCGCAAGAAGCCGCTGTACACCTACGTGCTGGACTCCCAGATCCGCAGCTACGAAGGCAGCGACGTCGCCGGCTGGCACAATGCTTATGTGCAGAAGGCGCCCGCGATGCCGGCTGAATTCACGATCCAGGATTCCATCACCGGTGTCGTGCTCGCCGATTCCAAGGCGCGCACCATTTACATCTACAACTGCGCCGACGATTCCGTCGATCAGCTCGCGTGCGATCAAGTGGACAGCCCGCAGGCTTATCGCTTGGCCATCTGCGGCGGCGGTCAGGTGGAGCGCTGCCTGCACGATTGGCCCTACGTCGCCGCTTCGGCGGGCGCGAAGAGCCTCAATCGCACGTGGCAGGTTCTCGAGATCAATCCGAAGACGGGCCACCCCGCGAAAGCCGGCGAAGAGTCGCTGCGCGTGTGGACCTATCGCGGACAGCCGGTTTACACGAACGCCCACGACGAAATGCCGGGCGATCTGTATGGACACGGGAATGGCGAATTCAGCGCAAGCCGCAACGGCTTCCGCGCGTTCATCATTCGCGATGAGTTTGGTCGATAACCAATTCGGGTGAGGGAGATGGTTATGAAGAGCATGAAAGTGTGGAGCATCGGCTCGGCCGGCGCTGCGATGTTGCTGGCGAGTTCGGCGATGACGCCAAGTGCGGCGGAAACGCTGAACATCCCGGGGCTACAGAACGGCACGATCGGTTTCGTGCTCACCAGCTCCGCGTGGGGTCTCTATCAGACGCCGGACGGGAAGGCGGAATGTCCGGAAGGCTTCAACGAAGGCCCGCGCGAGCAGTTCAAGGCGCTGTACCCGAACGGCGGTACGGTCGAAGGCACGCAGCTCGAGCGCGAAAGCGCCTCGCGCTACCCGATGGACAAGGAAGACAACTTCGCCTACCGCGACGTGAAGGGCGCGGTCGGCATCGGCATGAATTTGGACGGTAAAGTCGGCGCCAACGACTTCACCTCGCCGGACGGGGTGAAGGGCGTGGACAACCAGCTCTACCGCGCCATCGGCTGCACGCGCCTGTTCCGCGGTCCGGACGGCACCTATGCGCACTTTACCGAGATGTGGGTGCGTGAAATGGGCTTCAACCGCGTGCTCGTCGAACTGACGGGCGTCGACAGCCTGGAAAACGATCCGCAGGTGGACGTCACGCTCTATCGCGGCAAGGACAAGCTGATCACCGACGCCAGCGGCGCGAACATCATCGCCGGCGGCTCGAACCGCGTTGAGGACCGTTTCTCCAAACGCTTCACCAAGACGCTGAAGGGCAAGATCGAAAACGGCGTGCTCGTCACCGCGCCGGCGGACCTGGACTGGGTATGGTCGGTGTTCTACGACCACCCGGGTTATTACGGCATCAAGCAGGCGCGCCTGCAGCTCAATCTGGCCCCGGCCGGCGACCGCGCCGAAGGCATGATCGCGGGCTACACCACCATCGACACCTTCTATCAGCAGCTCGTGCGGGCGTGGTCGACGCACCACTCCAGCTACGGCGGCCTGTCGCAACCGTCGCTGTTCCGCGCGCTGCACCGTCTCGCGGACGGGGTCCCGGATGAGAAGGGCGCGATGACCGCGCTGTCTTCTTCGATCCAGGTGAAGTTCGTGCAGTCGTTCATCGAACATCCGGACGCCAAGGTCGCCGCCGTCGAAAGCACGACCAAATCGACCGTGGAGCCGGCGCGCCGATAAGCTGCGCGCCGCGCAATGCGCCAATGGAAAAAGGCGCCGCAAGGCGCCTTTTTTCGCGGTGAATGTGGAGGAATAATGGAACGTACAAGAACAATGAACTGGACCCGCATCACCTCGCGCGCCTTGTGCGCGGCGAGTCTTCTCACGGGCTTTGGCGCCGGTGCGTCCTTCGCCGAAGACATGCCCGTCGTCGGCCTCAAGAACGGCGTCATCGGTTTCGCGCTTGTCGGCGCGCGCTGGAGCCTGCATCAGACGCCGGACGGCAAGGCTGAATGTCCGGAAGGCTTCAACGAAGGTCCGCGCGAGCAATTCAAGGCGCTGTATCCAAACGGCGGCACCGTCAACGAGACGCAGCTCGAGCGCGAAAGCGCCTCGCGCTATCCGATGGACAAGGGCGACGACTTCACCTACCGCGAAGTGAAGGGGAAGGTCGCCGTCGGTCTGGATCTCGACGGCAAAAGCAAAGCCTCGGATTTCGTGTCGCCGGACGGCGTAAAGGGCATCGACAACGAACTTTACCGGGCCATCGGCTGCACGCGCCTGTTCCGCGCGCCCGACGGCACGTTCGCGCACTTCACCAACATGTGGGTGCGTGAATTCAACTTCAACCGCATCCTGTTTGAAGTCACCGGCGTCGACAGCATCGCCAACGACGACGATGTCACCGTCACGATGTACCGCGGCAAGGACAAGCTCATCACCGATGCCACCGGCGCCAACATCATCGCCGGCGGTTCCGTGCGCGTGGACGAGCGCTTCGGCAAGCGTTTCATCCGGGCCGCCAAGGGCAAGATCGTGAACGGCGTGCTGACCACGGATCCGGTGGACATCAGCTACCCGTGGGCCGTCTTCATCGCCCGTCCGGGCTACTATGAGATCAAGGGCGCGCGCCTCAGCGTGAACCTCGCGCCCGGCGGCGAGAGCGCCGAAGGCGTGCTGGCCGGCTATAACGACGTCGAAGCCTGGTATCAGCAGCTCGTGCGCTCCTGGTCGACCCATCATTCCAGCTACGGCGGCCTGTCGCAGCCCTCGCTCTACCGGGTGCTGCATCGCCTGGCGGACGGCTACCCTGACGCAAGCGGCGCCAACACGGCGATCTCGTCTTCCATCTCCGTCAAACTGGTGCAGACCTTCATCGAGCACCCCGATCGCGCCGTTGCCGGCGCCGAGCCTGCGGGCAAGTCCCGGACGGAGCCGGCCCAGCGTTAGATTCCGTGCATGAATCGTGCGCAAAAGGCCTCCGGAAGGAGGCCTTTTTTATTGCGGTCGAAACAGCGCGGGATTTTCCGCACAGGATGTGACATGGGCGTTGTCTAACCGGCGACTTTCTGTGAAGTATTCCAGTGCACGTACGTGGCGCGCGGGAGGCGCGGCGCAAGAGCGCCGTGAAGCGAAAGTCGGGGGGATCTGAACGGCCGATGGCCGGGCGGATTCTTTCTTCGGTCTGTCGCTGATCGAAATTTCGCGCGCTGACGGCGGCCGGCTCGCCGTCCATATCAAGAGGGAGAACTCATGTCCTATAGAAACGCGACCGCCACGCGGCGCTTTGGCTTCATGACGACCGTCAGTTCGGTGGCCATGTTCGCCGCTTCATTCTCTGCGCAGGCGCAGACCGCGCCGCCGGCCGCCGCGCCGTCGATCGATGAAATCACCGTGACCGGCACGCGCGTCGTGCGCGACGGTTACGAAGCGCCGACGCCCGTCACCGTCATCGGTGTCGAGCAGATCGAGCAGCAGCCGATGCAGCATATTTCCGACTTCGTGATGCGCCTGCCGGCCTTCGCCGGCGCGCAGAGCACGACCTCGGGCGGTAACGAAATCTCCAACGGCCGCCAGTCGCAGAACAACCTGAACCTGCGCGGTCTCGACGTGTTCCGCACCCTGGTGCTGCTCGACGGCAACCGCTTCGTCTCGGGTGACATCAACGGCGCGGTGAACGCCTCCGACCTTCCGACGCCGCTGATCAGCCGCGTCGACGTCGTGACCGGCGGCGCGTCGGCCGCTTACGGCTCGGACGCCGTGGCCGGTGTCGTGAACTTCGTGCTCGATCGCGAATTCACGGGCATCAAGGCGGAAGTGCAGGCGGGGATCACCGCGCGCGGCGACGATCCCAGCTACAAGGTCAGCATCACCGCCGGTACGCCGTTCGCCGGTGGCCGCGGCCATGTGCTGTTCTCCGGCGAGCATGCCTGGAATAAGGGCATCTTCCATGCCGGCCAGTCGCGCGCCGGCTTCTGGGGTTACGACACCTACCACATCGTCGAGAACCCGGCTTGGACGGCGACGAGCAACAATCCGCGTTATTTCGTGCGTAGCCAAGTCGGCAGCATCCTTGCCACGCCGGGCGGCATCATTACCGCGGGTCCGCTCAAGGGGACGACTTTCGATAAGACCGGCAAAGCCGCCGGCACCTATAATTACGGCTCGTTCGTGAATTCGCAGTTCACGGTGGGTGGCGACTGGCGTACGTCGGACGCGACCTACTACAACCAGACGCTCTCCAACCACGTCTCGCGTCAAGCCTACTTCGGCCGCGTCAGCTATGACCTCACCGACAACGTGACGGCGTATTCGAACTTCATCTATTCCTCGAGCTATGGCTACGCCTTCTCCAAGCTCGACGATCAGCTCGGCAATCTGAACATCCGCGTCGACAATGCGTATCTGGATCCGGCCGTGGCATCGCGCATGACCGCGCTCGGTCTTACGCAGTTCACGATGGGCAGCTTCCTCCTCGATGTGCCCGGCATTCAGACCGACAACTACCGCCTCCTGTGGACCTATCAAGGCGGTCTGGAAGGCACGTTCAACGCCTTCGATACCGATTGGGACTGGAAACTGCACGGTCAGTATGGCCTGGCGCGTTCCGACCTCTCCGGCCGTCTGCTGGATCTCGGCCGTTTGCGCGGCCTCGGCGGCGTCCAGACTTATGCGCTTGATGCGGTCCGCGCCCCGAACGGCCAAATCGTCTGCCGCGGCAACATCGACGCCAATCCGGCCAACGACGATCCGTCCTGCGTGCCCTTCAATCCGTTCGGCTACGGCGTGAACAGCCAGGCGGCGATCGACTACGTGAAGGGCCGCGCACAGCTGTATCAACGCAATACGCAAAGCTTCTACGCAGCGTCGCTGAATGGCGAGCCGTTTGACACCTGGGCCGGACCGGTTTCCGTCGCCACCGGCTTTGAATGGCGCAAGGAAGCGGTCACCGACATGGGGATCGCATCCTACTGTCCGAAGTGCCTCACAAGTTCCTACACGGCCGGCAACTACAAAGGCACGGAAGGCTCCTACAAAGTCGCGGAAGGTTTCCTCGAAACCGTTATCCCGCTGGCGAAGGGGGAAGAGTGGGCGCAGGCTCTCGACTTCAACGGCGCCGTTCGCGCGACCGACTACTCGACGTCCGGTTTCGTCGTCACCTGGAAAGCGGGCCTTACCTACTCGCCGGTGGACGAAGTCCGCCTGCGCGTGACGCGCTCGCGCGACATCCGCGCCGGCAACCTCGGCGAGCTTTATGCCAAGGGGTCCGGAGGGCAGTCGCCGGGCCTGGTGGATCCGTTCCGTCCGCTTGCCGCGCCCGTCAGCTACCTGGGCAGTAACAACGGCAACCCAAACCTGGATCCTGAAAAAGCGGACACCACCAGCTTCGGGATCGTCTACCAGCCGTCGTGGTTCGAAGGCTTCAGCGCGTCGGTCGACTATTACGACATTCAGATCAACGGCGCGATCGAAACGCCGGGCGAAGTGCTGCAGCGTTGTTATGACTCCGGCGGCACGTCGCCTCTCTGCGCGGCGATCATTCGAAATCCCGCCGATCCCACGGACGCGTTGTATCCGACGATCGGCACGGTGCGCATCATCGAAAGCCGCCCCGAGAATCTGGCGTATCTCAGCCAGAAGGGGCTCGATATCGAGATGAGCTATTCGACGCAGCTTGATCGTTTCGTCGATAGCTGGAGTGGCGAACTCTCCTTGCGCGCGGTCGGCACGAACATCATTGAATCGCTGCGTGATGACCGCCGTTCGGGTGTGCTTGACTCCGCCGGCACCAACAGCAGCCAGGGCCCGTTATCCTGGCGCTGGCTGTTCACCGCCAGCTACGAACTCGATCCGATCGGCATCAATTGGACGGGCCGCTACATGAGTTCGGGCCAGTACGGCAGCAGCACGCAGCGCTACATCGAGTGTCAGCCCGGGGCGTGCCCGCTTTCGACGGCGGCCTTCCCGACCATCGACTATAACCACATCGACAGCCGCTTTTATCACGACCTGTCGCTCACCTATAAGTTCATGGAAGGCGAGGGTGGCGCGAGCGCGTCCGCGTACCTCAACATCATGAACCTGATGGACAAGGCGCCGCCAATGGTTGCGAGTACCAACTATTGGTATATGAACGTCAATCCGCAGCTCTATGACACGATCGGCCGCCGCTTCTACGCGGGGATCCGCTTCCGTATGTAAGTGAGATATTGGATAAATCATGCGCTGAATCAGGCCGCCGGTATCAAATCGGCGGCCTTTTTTTAGTAATTCTTACCAACGCGGCTGAAAACCGCGGCACGACCGCAACACTCTGAGGCGATACGCGATTTTATGGCGTTTTTACGCATATCGGCGTTGTCTCGCGCGGGCCTTTCTGTGAAAACCTACCGTGCACGCGCGTATAGCGTGCGGGAGGCTTGGCGTACGGGCGCAAGGGTCGGTGGAAAACACGCCCGACCCGTAATGGCCTAGAGCGCTGTGTGTGAGTGGGGGATCTTCGTCCGAACGGCTGAACGGCCGGTCGGCAATCATCTTCGTCACATCGCATTCTTGTCATCCCGCGCTGACGTGGCGGCACGTTCGCTGTCCACACCAATTGGGGAGACCTCATGTCTTATAAAAACGCGGCCGCTGCGCGGCGCTTCGGCTTCATGACGACCGTGAGTTCGGTTGCCATGCTGGCCGCTTCGTTTGCCGCTCAAGCGCAGACGCAGCAGGCTCAGACCGACGCTCCGTCGATCGATGAAATCACCGTGACCGGCACGCGCGTCGTGCGCGACGGCTACGAAGCGCCGACGCCCGTCACCGTCATCGGCGTCGAGCAGATCGAACAAGCCCCCATGCAGCACATCTCCGACTTCGTGATGCGTCTGCCGGCCTTCGCCGGCGCGCAAAGCACGACCTCGGGCGGTAACGAAATCTCCACCGGCCGCCAGTCGCAGAACAACCTGAACCTGCGCGGATTGGATTCCTACCGCACGCTCGTCCTGCTGGACGGCAACCGCTTCGTCTCCGGCGACGTGAACGGCTCCGTGAACGCCTCCGACCTTCCGACGCCGCTGATCAGCCGCGTCGACGTCGTGACCGGCGGCGCGTCGGCCGCTTACGGCTCGGACGCCGTGGCCGGTGTCGTGAACTTCGTGCTCGATCGCGAATTCACGGGCGTTAAGGCTGAAATCCAAGGCGGTATCACCGCGCGCGGTGACGATCCGAACTACAAGGTGAGCCTGACGGCGGGGACGCCGTTCGCCGGCGGCCGCGGTCACTTCCTGTTCTCGGGCGAGCACGCCTGGAACAAGGGCATCTTCGGCGCCGGAAAATCGCGCGCCGGTTTCTGGGGCTACGACACCTACCACATCGTCGAAAACCCGCTGTGGGCCGCCACCGCGAATACGGCCACCGGCGCATCGCCGCTCAACCCGCGCTTCCTCGTGCGCAGCCAGGTCGGTTCGATCCTCGCGACGCCGAACGGCATCATCACGGCGGGTCCGCTCAAGGGCACGCTGTTCGACAAGACCGGCCGCGCCGCGGGCAACTATCAGTATGGCTCGCTGACCAACTCGCAGTTCACGGTCGGCGGCGACTGGGCGATGTCGGACGCCACCTACTACAACCAGACGCTCTCCAACCACGTCACGCGCCAGGCTTACTTCACGCGCGCCAGCTATGACCTGACGGACAACGTCACGGCTTACGCCAACTTCATCTACACCTACAGCTACGGCTACGCGCGTTCGAAGCTGGACGACCAGCTCGGCAACCTGGTGATCCGTCAGGATAACCCGTACCTCGATCCGACGATCGCGGCGCGCATGACGGCGCTCGGCCTGACGAACTTCACGATGGGCAGCTTCCTGCTCGACGTGCCGTACATTCAGACCGACAACTACCGCGAACTCTGGACCTACCAAGCGGGCCTCGAAGGAACCGTTGACGCCTTCAACACCGATTGGGAGTGGAAAGTTCACGGTCAAACCGGCTTGACCCGCGGCGATCTCTCGGGCCGCGTGCTCGATCTCGGCCGCCTGCGCGGCCTCGGCGGCGTTGCCACCAACGCTCTGGATTCCGTCCGTCTCGCGAACGGACAAATCGTTTGCCGCGGCAACGCCGACGCCAATCCCGCGAACGACGATCCGCTGTGCGTGCCGTTCAATCCGTTCGGTTCCGGCGTGAACAGCCAAGCCGCCATCGACTACGTGAAGGGCCGCGCCCAACTGTATCAGCGCAGCCGTCAGAACTTCTACGCGTTCTCGGTCACCGGCGAGCCCTTCGACACGTGGGCCGGCCCCGTGTCGCTCGCGCTCGGCGGCGAATACCGTACGGAGTCCGTGTCGCCCGGCGATATCGCCGGCTACTGCCCGAAGTGCCTCACCAGCTCCTACACCGCGGGTAACTACAAAGGCACGCTCGGAAAGTACAACGTCAAGGAAGGCTTCCTCGAAACGGTTATCCCGCTGGCCAAGGATGAAGAGTGGGCCCGTTCGCTCGACCTGAACGGCGCCGTCCGCGCCACCGACTACTCGACGTCCGGCTTTGTCGTGACGTGGAAGGTCGGCGCGACCTACGCGCCTGTCGATGAAGTGCGTATCCGTGCGACCCGTTCGCGCGACATCCGCGCGGGCAACCTTGGTGAACTGTACAACGCCGGCGGCGGCGGCCAGTCGCCGGGTCTCGTGGATCCGTTCCGCACCCTGCCGGGTCAATCGTCGACGCAGGCTCAGCAGTACAGCTGGCTCAACTCGACCTCCGGCAACCCGCTTCTTGAGCCGGAAAAGGCCGACACCACCAGCGTCGGCATCGTCTACCAGCCGTCGTGGTTCGAAGGCTTCAGCGCGTCCGTCGATTACTACGACATCACGATCAACGGCGCGATCGAAACGCCGGGTGAAGTGCTGCAGCGCTGCTTCGATTCCGGCGGCACCTCGATCCTCTGTAACGCGATCAAGCGCTTCGCGCTGACGGATGCGGACAGAGCGCTCGGCTACACGATCGGCCAGATCCAGGTCATCAACAGCCAGCCCGAAAACCTCGCGTTCCTGAGCCAGAAGGGCCTGGATATCGAAATGTCGTACCGGACCAGCTTGGACCGGATTGTCGAAAGCTGGGCCGGCGATGTGTCGTTCCGCGCCGTCGGGACGAACATCATCGAGTCCCTGCGTGACGACCGACGCAATCCGCCGGTCGACGCCGCGGGCACCAACAGCGGCACGGGTCCGCTGTCCTGGCGTTGGCTGTTCAATGTCGGTTACTCGCTCGACAATATCGATATCGGCTGGACCGGCCGCTATATGAGCTCGGGCGTGTATGGCGGCGGTACGTCGCGCTATGTCGAATGTCAGCCGGGCAGCTGCCCTGCCTGGACCAGCTACGCGCCGACGATCGACTACAACCACATCGCCAGCCGCTTCTACCAGGATCTGTCGATCAGCTACGACTTCATGGAAACGGAGCAGGGTGGAAAACTCACCGGCTTCCTCAACATCATGAACCTGATGGACAAGGAACCGCCGATGGTCGCCAGCACCAACTACTGGTACATGACCGTCAATCCGCAGATGTACGACACGATCGGCCGCCGGTTCTACGCCGGTATCCGCTTCCGCATGTAATCGCGGTTCTAAAGGACGAGACGGAAAAGGGGAGCCAAAAGCTCCCCTTTTTCTTTTGGGCCGCCGCTCTATGGGAAGCGGACCTCGGACCAGTAGGTCCAATCCCAGTCCGTGTTTTCACGCGCGAGAGTCTCGAAGGAGATGCGCGATGCGCCGGCAGGCACGCTCACGTGAGCGCTCTTGAGGGCGCGATCTTCGAGGGTCCGTTTTGGATCAAGACAGGCTTCGTGGAGAACGGCCGCGCCGGCGCTGACCTTAAAGCAGGCGCCGTCGCCCTCGCGTCCGTCGGCCCACGCGCCGTCGAGAATTCCGTAACTGAAGCTGAGTTCGCGCGCACCCTCGGGGACCGGGAGAGACAAGGTGCTGGGCGCGTGCGCGAGGGCTTTTCCGTCCGGCAGGATCTGCGCTTTCTTCTGACCCGGGATCGCGCCGGCGCTCGCCGCAAGGGCGCGCAGGGTGCGGAGTTGCGACAGCGCGGCGATGTCCAATGCCGACGGCTGCTCATTTTCGCCGGCCATCGTCAGGCGCTTCAGGCGCACGCCGATCCGGTTTTCGAAAGCGCCGGCCGGGCGTCCCACCGCCGCGACCGAGAAGCGCGCGATACTTTCGTCGTGGGCCGGCAGCAGCGCGAACTGGTCGGCGGTTTCGACGAGGGGCGACAGCAGGAAACCGCTGCCGGTCATGCCGGGCACGATCCGGAACGCCTGGGTGTTCCCGGCATCTGTGGTCACCGTCATCATCAGCATGGGCGGCTTGAAGAGGAAGCTTCTGAGGCGCCCTAGCAAGGTTGGCCGGATATCGAGTTCCATCCAGACAAGCCCGTCGGCCCACTGTGAAACATCCATCTCCTGGCCGAAACCGATGCCGCCCTGATGCAGGTCCGTGAGCGCGACATCGCGCGGCGCCGCACGGCGCTTTAGGACCGCGTAGCCGTTTTCAAAACGGGTGACGTCGTAAAGGCGCAAGAGATCCGGCCACAGGGCGCCTTCGTCCAGGCTCGGGTAGCGGCCGTCGACAGTGTCGATTTCAAAAAGAATCGTGTCCGGCGCGCGGGGACCGGTGAGGAAGGCGCGGTTGCGTTCAATGAGATCGGCTGTGTAGACCGAATAGCTCTGGAAGATCGGGCGAGGGCGGTATTCCGCCGCGCCGGCCAGGGCGATGGACTGGTTCACGCCAAAGATATCCAGCGTGCCGTGAAGGTCCGGCACGGGGCTTTGCGCGCGCAGGTTCGTCATTTGGCTTTGGTAGGCGGCCTCGAACGCCGCGATCTGGCCGCCGGACAGGACGGCGCCGGCGGTTTTCGTGTCGTCGTGAATCTGGCGCGCCATATCGGTGAATAGAATGCGGCCGACTGAGTCCGCGCGCCCGGCCTCACGCGCGCCGCTGACATAGGCGGCGCAGCAGGCCGCCGCGCTGATGAGGATCGCGCCGGTGAACAGCGCGCGCGATATCCGAGAAAGTTGAAGCTCGGGCAGATAGGCCGGCGCCGCGAGAGCCAGCGCGGTCCAAGGGATCATGACGTGACCGACGTCATGGCGCACATATCCGGACTTTGCGATGACGAACAGGAATCCCGCCGTCATGGCCGTCATGAGCAATCCCGCGCGACGGGCTCTTTTGAACTCTTGCGCCGTGACGAGGGTGAAGACGCCGGCGCCGACGACGGCGAACAGCGCCAGGTCCTTCATCGGCCCGTAGACATGCATCGCCTCGCCGTACCCGCGCGAGACTTCGAGGGCCGTGAACAGGTACGTGCCGAGCGCTCCATAGGACTGGCCCGCGGCGCCATATGCCGCAAGGAAGGCGGCGATAAAGATAACCGTAAAAACAGGGGGTTTTTTGAGGATCAGGACACGGTTCAGGTCCACCAGGACGACGGCGGGCAGCGCCAGCAGGAGCGACGTCGTTTTCATCAAGGCCGCGGCGGCCACGACGATGGTCAATGCGGCGGCGACGCCTGTCGAGAGCCGGTCATTTTTCCGCGCCAGGAGAAAGACAATAAAGCAGGCCGCGAACATGGCGCCGTCCCGCGCCCAGCTGTATGTGGCGATGAGCGAGACGGCGGCAAGAAGCGCAAGCTTCCACGCCTGCGCGCCGCGAAACAGCACACAATAAGCCACGGCGAGCACGGCGTGAAACACCAGCCAGTATCCGAGCGCGATCCAGTACAGACCCGGGTGATACTGCGGCGCCATGATGAAGCCGAGCGGGCCGTAGGTGAAAATCAGATCCCGGCCGAACTGCCGGCCGTGATCGAAGGCGTGCAGCAGCACCATGGCCCATGAGGGGTCCAAGGACACGGACGGCATCCCCACTTGCCAGGGGGGCTGGAGGACAAGATTGATGAAAACAATGAGCGCCGCCGCGGCAAGATAAACGGGGCGGCTTGCGCCCGCTTGCGATGCCTGCGGCACGTTCACGTCAACCGCGGCCGATGAACGGCATGCCGGTCGCCATGACCGTCATGAATTGCACATTGGCGTTCAGGGGAAGCGCGGCCATGAAAGCCACCGCTTCGCCGAC
Organism: Rhodospirillaceae bacterium; assembly: GCA_041919675.1. GTDB lineage: Bacteria > Pseudomonadota > Alphaproteobacteria > Rhodospirillales > Rhodospirillaceae > SHVO01. The sequence continues at coordinate 16,084 of JAYRTJ010000077.1, forward strand.
ATTGTCCACCGACATGGTGGGCTCAACCATGGTTTGGCCGTTCGGCTGCAGGATGCCGGCCTGCATGGCGCGGGTCATATCGGTCGCGGCGTTGCCGATATCGATCTGGCCGCAGGCGATGTTGTATTTGCG
>JAYRTJ010000078.1:0-16036 GCA_041919675.1 Rhodospirillaceae bacterium
GCGGGTCTTGCGCATCTTATTGAAGGGCGTGCCCTTCGGCATGACGATGGTCGCGGGGATGCTTAAGCGTCCGGCATGGAAAGCGACGCCTTGCGCGTGATTGCCCGCCGACATGGCGATGACGCCGACTTTCTTCTCGGCTTCGGAAAGTGCCGTGAGTTTTGCCGCCGCACCCCGGGCCTTGAACGATCCGGTGTGCTGCATGTTTTCGTACTTTACATAAACCTCCGCGCCCGTGAGTTGGGAGAGCGCGAGGCTATAAAGTGTCGGCGTGACCGCGATGAGGCGAGCGGAGCGCGTGCGCGCCGCCAGGATGGTCTCGGCGCTCACGGGCATCGTGTCAGATCCGGGCGAGCGAATAGGTCTCGAGCGCGCGCGGCAGTTCCGCGCCGTCGCCGGGGACCGCCAGAATGACGGCGATCAGCACAACCAGTGCGATGACGAAGTACCACATGATCCCAGGCATGGAATGCGCCCCCGACAAGTGAAAGCCCTCGAGCCGTTCTATTGTTCCGCCGCTTCTTTCACAAGCCCGCTCGGCAAATTGCGGCCTGCTCCGGCATGGCCTCGCTGTCGATGCGACCGGCGATCATCTCGCCATGGGCTCAACGACCGGGCCCATCTCGCGCCGATCGACGCGGTGCGGTCTGCGTAAAAAGAGGCTTGGTTAAGCCGCGAAGCCCGGACAGCTGATGCCCTTGCCGCCGATGCCGCAATAGCCGCCGGGATTCTTCTCCAGATACTGCTGGTGATAGTCCTCGGCGTAATAGAAGGCCGGCGCATCCAGGATCTCGGTGGTGATCGTGCCGGCGTTCTTGCCGGACAGCGCCTGCTGATAGGCGGCCTTCGAGGCTTCGGCGAGTTTGCGTTGCTCGGCGCCATACACATAGATGCCCGAGCGGTACTGCGTGCCGACGTCGTTGCCCTGGCGCATGCCTTGTGTCGGGTCGTGGTTCTCCCAAAAGGTCTTCAGGAGTCGTTCGTAGCCGATGGTCTTCGGATCGAAGATCACGCGCACGACTTCGGCATGACCGGTGAGGCCGGAACAGACTTCCTTGTAGGTCGGATTCGGCGTCGCGCCCGCCGCGTAACCGGCCTGCGTCGAATAGACGCCGGGCAGCTTCCAGAACAGGCGCTCGGCGCCCCAGAAGCACCCCAACGCAAACATCGCCGTTTCAAGGCCCTCGGGAAACGGCCCCTTCATCCGGTTGTTGTTCACATAGTGCAGGTCGGGAACGGGCATTGCCTCCGCGCGCCCGGGCAACGTTTCGTTCGCGGACGGCAGGGCGGTCTTCGAGACGACCATGGGCGTATCCTTTATTCGACGGGTGTCTTCAGCAGCGCCATCGGCGGCGCCTCCGGTGTGACCCCATCCCAACCCCCGCCCAGGGCCTGAGTCAAGCCGATGACGGCCGTGAATCGGGTTAGGCCGCTTTGCACAACCGACTCTTGCGTCTGGAAGACGTTGTTCTGCGCGGTCAGCATCGTTTGAAACGGTTCGGCGCCGGCGCGGTAACGCAGCTCGGCCAGCTTGTAGGCGTATTCCGCCTGCGCGTAGGCCTCTTGCGCCAAGATGTACTGGCGCCCGTTTTCACTGACGGCGGTCAGCGCGTTTTCCGTGTCGCGCAGGGCGTTGAGCACGGACTGGCGGTAAGTCTCAAGCAGCGCGCGATAATTCGCCTTCGCTCCGCGCTCCTGGTTGTAGAGGCGTCCACCCGCGAACAAGGTCTGCGCGGCGGAGCCGCCCAGGCTCCAGAAGAAAGTGCCCGGATTGAGGAGTTCGGACATCAGGTTGGAGGACGAGCCGCCTTGTGCCGTGAGGGAGAAACTTGGCAGACGCGCGGCTTTTGAAGCGGCGAGGTCGAAATTCGCCGCTTTCAGGTTCGCTTCCGCCGTGCGCAAATCCGGGCGGCGTTCCAGCAGGTCGGATGGAATGCCCGCGCCCACGTCCGGCAGTTTGACATCCGCGAGGGTGCGGCCGGTGATGGTGAAGCCCTCGGGCGCGCGGCCCACCAGAACGGCGAGCGCGTTCAAGGATTGGCGTTCGCTCAAACGCAAGGCGGGGATGGTGGCGCGCTGATTGGCGATGGCGCTGCGCTGCTGGGCGAGTTCCAGGTCGGAAATGGTGCCGATGCGGCGCTGCGTTTCCAAAAGCTGCAGGATCGTCTCGGCATTCTTCAGCCGCCGCTCGGCGAGCTCCAGGCGTTCGCGGGCCGAGAGCGCCTGAAGGTAAGTGGTGACGGTGTTGGAGATCAGCGTGATCTCGACGGTCACGCCGTTGTACAGGCTCGATTCAAACCGCTGGTTCGCCGCGTCGGCGGAATTGCGCTGCTGGCCGAAGATGTCGAGCTGATAGGACGCGCGCAGGTTGGCGCCGTAGCTGGTGGTGACGCGGTTGGTGCCGACCACATTGCCGTCGGTATCCAGGGTCTGGCCCTGGCGTTCGCTGCGGCTGGCCGAGACTCCGGCGTCGAGCGACGGCAGCAGGGCGCCTTGCGCCGCGAAGGATTGCGCTTCGGCCTGCAGGATGCGCGCGACGGTGGCTTTCAGATCGTGATTGTTGGCGCGCGCTTCGGCAACCAACTGCGACAGCTCGGCATTCCCGAACCGCGACCACCATTCTTTGTCGGGCGCCGGCGCGGCCGCGGCCGCGGCGTCAAAGGAAGACGCCGCATCGAATGTGCCGGGAACCTCGACTTTCGCGGGCGGGTAGCCCGCGCAGGCGCTCAAGGCGATGGCGATGAGGGAGACGGCCGAAACCGACCGGGAAAAGCTACGCACGTGAGTTACTCCGCGCCCATTTATTCGGCCCCAAGCGCCACGACGGGGTCGAGGCTCGCCGCTTTGCGCGCCGGCAGATAGCCGAACAGAAGTCCGGTCATGAAGGCGCAGGAGAAGGCGAGCGCGACCGGCCCAATGGAATATTCCACCGGCTTGTCGAACTGCGAAAAGATGAAGGCGGTCAGGAAACCGATGCCGATGCCGATGACGCCGCCGATGGAGCATACCACCAGGGCTTCGGTGTTGAACTGGAGAAGGATGTTCAGCTTGCGCGCGCCGGTCGCCATGCGGATGCCGATCTCGCGCGTGCGCTCGGTCACGCTCACCAGCATGATGTTCATGACCCCGATGCCGCCGACCAGCAGCGAGATGGCCGCGATGGAGCCCAGGAGAATCGTGAGCGTGTTGGATGTCGCGGTCGCGGTCTCCAGGATCGAGACCATGTTGCGGATCTGGAAGTCTTCCTGCTTGTGGCGCGCGATCAGAAGCTGGCGCACGGCTTCTTGCGTCGCATCCATTTTATCGACGTCTTTCACCGCGACCGTGACGGTGCGTGCATAGCGCTGGCCGTAGATGCGCTGCGCGCCCGTGGTGATCGGTGTGAACACCATGTCGTCCATGTCCTGGCCGAAGTTGTTGGCGCCCTTGGCGGCCATCACGCCGATGACCTGGAACGGATTGTTGCCGATGAGGATGTATTGACCGAGCGGGTCTTCGCCGTTCGTGAACAGCGCCTTCACCACCGTCTGGCCGAGCACCACGACCGGCGCGTAGTCGCCGACGTCCTGATCGCTGAAGAACGTGCCCGCCGACGTCGCCCAATCGCGGACCGCGGTATATTCGGCGGTCGTTCCGTTCACCTGCGTCTGTGCGTCGTTCTTGCCGTAACGCACCGTGACGTTGCTCGGGTATTCAGGCACGGCCTGATCGACGTTGGGCAGTTCGGCGATGGCGACCGCGTCGGCCGGCACGAGCGATGCGCGCGAGCCGCCGGCGAAGCGCTGGTTTGGCGCGCCGGGGCGGACCAGCAAGAGGTCCGTACCCATCGCGGAGATGCTGTTCAGCACCTGCTGTTTGGCGCCGTTGCCGATCGCCAAGAGCGCGACGACCGAGGCCACCCCGATGATGATGCCGAGCAGGGTCAACATCGTGCGCAGCCAATTGGCGCGCAGGGAACGCGCCGCCATTTTGCCGGCCTCAACGAGGTCCGGGACGGTGGCGAAGGACGACACGGGCTCGAAACCCTGCGGCTGGATCGGCGCCGCCGAGGCCGGCGGAACCGGACCTGAGTCCGATGTGACCAGGCCGTCCCTTATTTCAATGACGCGCTTGGCCTGCTTTGCCACGGCGCCGTCGTGCGTGATGATCAGCACGGTGTGGCCCGCCGCGTTCAGATCTTTCAGGATCTGCATCACGTCGGTGCCGCTCTTGCTGTCGAGCGCGCCGGTGGGTTCGTCGGCGAGGATCACCGCGCCGCCGTTCATGAGCGCCCTGGCCACCGACACGCGTTGCTGCTGACCGCCGGAAAGCTGGCTGGGCCGATGGTCCATCCGGTCGCCGAGGCCGAGCCTGGTCAGAAGCTGCTCGGCGCGGGCCACGCGGTCGCTGTGCATCAGCCCGGCGTAGATGGCGGGGACTTCGACGTTCTCAACGGCTGTCGCGGTGGCGAGCAGGTTGTACTGCTGAAAGATGAAACCGAAAGCGCTGCGGCGCAGGAGCGCGCGCTGGTCGGCTTCGAGCTGCGAGACTTCCTCGCCGGCGAAGCGATAGCTGCCCGACGTCGGCCGGTCGAGACAGCCGAGAAGATTCATCAGCGTCGTCTTGCCCGAGCCGGACGATCCCATGATCGCCACGAACTCACCCGGGTAAATATTCAGCGACACGCCGTGCAGCACCTGCACCGACAGTTCGCCGTTGTTGTAGGTCTTGGTGATGTCCTTCAGCGCGATCAGCGGCTGTGCGTCGGCATTCGAAGCCTGCCCGCGCCATTGCAGGTCGGTCGCAGAACCTTTCGCCGGGGATGAGGTGCTGCTGAGCTTGTTCATCTGAAGCGTACGCCGCCGCCGAAGCCGCCCGGACCGCCAAGCAGGCCGCCGCCGGGACGCTGTTGCTGTCCGCCGCCGCCGGCGGGAGCTTCCATCACCACCACGTCGCCGGGCTCCAGGCCCGACTTCACTTCGGCGACCAGACGGTTCATCGCGCCGACGGTGATGTCCTTCTGCACGCGCTCGCCGTCCTCAAGGACCGTCACGGTGTAATGCAGATTATCGACAGCCGTGCGCCCCCCGGGGCCGCGTCCGCCCTGGCCGCGCATGCGGCGGCGCTCACCCGCCGCCGGCGGCGCGCCGCCGGCTTCGGGCGTTCCGTTCGCGGCAACGTCGGTTCCGTTTGGTATCGCCGGTTTCGCGGCGTCCGCGGGCGGCGCCTGGCGGGGCTGGCGCGCCGCGGGGCGCAGCGCCGACACCGACACGATCGGCACATTGTGCGCTTCGGAGACCACGAAATAGACCTGCGCGCTCATCTGGGGCAGCAGATCCTTCTCCGGGTTCTCGACGTCGAACAGACAATTGTAGAGCACGACGTTGTTCACGACTTCAGGCGTCGGCACGATCTGGCGCAGCGTGCCGTAGCGGCGCTTCTCCGACACGCCGAGGGTCGTGAAGTAGGCGCGCATGCCGATCTTCAGCTTCGGCACATCGGCTTCCGACACCTGCGCATAAACCGTCATCGTGTCGAGGTCGGCGATGCGCAGGATCAAAGGCGCCGTCTGGTTCGCGTTCAGGGTCTGGCCCTGCTTGGCGATCAGGTTCACCACCTGTCCGGCCATCGGTGCGAAGATCTTGGTGTAGGAGAGATTGGCGGTATCGCCCTTCAGCGTGGATTCCGTCTGGCGGATCTGTGCCTGCAGGGCGGCGATCTGGGCGGTGGTGACCTTGAGACGGGACTCGGCGCTGTCGAAGGCGTCCTGGCTGGTGGCGTTGGCCGCCAGCAATTCCTTCTGCCGTTCGAACTGCTGTTGGGCCAGCAGGCGCTCGGCTTGACGTTGGGTCAGCTGCGCCTGGAAGTTTTGCAGCGAGGCTTCCGTCGCGCCTTTGCGGGATTCGTAGATGGTCGGATCGATCTCGGCCAGAAGCTGGCCTTGAGCGACCGCCTCGCCGTAGTCCACGTTGATCTTGCGCAGCTGGCCCGAGACCTGCGTGCCCACATCGACGAACTGCAGCGGTTGCAGCGTGCCCATGGCGGTCACGGTATCTTCTACGTCGCCCATCACGACTTCTTGCGTGATGAAGGCGTTCTGTGGGTTGGTGCGGCCCATGAAGAACCAGGCCGCGCCGCCGGCGAGGACGGCCGCGAGCACCGCGATGGACATCGCGCCCCGGCGCGAGCGCACGAAGGAGGTAATCTTGGGAGTGGAGAGCTTGGGAGCGGGCATGGGAATGATCAGAAGCCTCGATATTACAGGCCCAATATAGACCCCGGAATTATGGCATTCATCCGTGGAAACGGTGACTGTATTGTAATCCGTCGATATTTTATTTTTGGCCGAAGGATCGGCCCTTCATGAACGTTGAACTATCCCCCCCACCTCCCAATGAGCATGGCCTTTTAAGGTTCCGCACCGGCGTCTATGTGACTCTGGGCGGCCTGGCCGTTGCCGTGCTCGCCACGGCCATTGCGTCCCTTTCGCCTTTCACGGCAGGCTTCGTGATCGGGGCGCTTATTCCCTACCTCATCGTAGGGATTGTGGTCGTCACGCAGATCTCCGCCCATCACCCCTATGGGCGGTTCGGCGTCGCCAACGCGCTGACCCTCACGCGCCTCGTGATCACGGCGCTCCTGGGCGGTCTCGCGTACGAAGTGACCCTGCAGGGACTGAAGCCGGTTCCGTGGGTGGCGTGGAGTTTCTGCGCCATGGCGGTCGGCGCGATCATTGTCGACGGCCTGGACGGCTACAGCGCCCGGCGTCAGAATCTTGCCTCCGACTTCGGCGGCCGCTTCGACATGGAAGTGGACGCCTTGCAGATCATGCTTCTGTGCGTGGTTGCGCTCGCGCTGGGGAAAGCGGGCGCCTGGATTTTGATCGGCGGTGCGCTGCGCTACGCCTACGAAATCGCCGCGGCGTTCTGGTCGGCGCTGAAGCGGCCGCTGCCGCCGTCGTTCCGCCGCAAGCTCATCTCGGTCATCAAGGGCGGCACCCTCGCGGCCTTGCTGGCGCCCGTGATCGCGCCGCCCGTCAGCACGATCATCGCGGGTGCGGCGCTGGCGCTTCTGATCTATTCCTTCGCGGTCGATGTGATCTGGTTGGCCGTCGACGACGCACGGGCGCGGCGGGCCGCGTCATGAGACGCATTTTTTCCGAAAAGCAAAACACGCCGGGTTTGATCGCGACCCTGTTCGCGCTGCTCCTGCTGCACGTCGTTCTGTTGCTGCCGACGTATCCGGACAACATCGTTCCGCGCGCGTTCGCCTATCTTCCCATCGAACTGCCGGTCCTGATCCTTTTGTTCGCGGCGCCGCTGGGCGGCTTTGGTTTCGTTCTGCGCGCCGCGCTCGCGCTGGCGCTAACGGTCTTCAGTATCGTCAAGGTCGCCAATATCGCGACCTTCCTCGGCTTCAACCGCGCCTTCAATCCCGTGGTCGATCCCTCGTTGATCCCCATCGCCATCGACACCTTGAGCATGACGAGCAAGGGGCTCGTCGCGGGCGCGGTCGTGGGAACGGTGGTTTTGATCGCGGCGCTGACCGCGCTGTTTTTCTGGGCGAGCCGCGTGTTCGCGCGGCCGTCGATGCTGGTCGTGGGCGGGATCTTTCTGGCGACGGCGGTTGGCCTCAAATTCACGCCGTGGCGTGATGACAGCGTCTTTGAAGCGAGCACGTTCGCCCGCGACCAGGTCGCGAACGTCGGTCTCAGCCTGGCCGCCGCCGCGCAATTCAAGCGTGACGCCGCGGCGGACCCTTTCCGCGATATTCCCGGCGAACGCCTGCTCACCCGTCTCAAGGGCAACGACGTCCTCCTGATTTTTGTCGAGGCTTACGGGCGCACGGCTTTTGATCTGGATGCGCCGGTGCGTCAGCTTCGCGAGTCCGAGGCCGCCTTGCGCGCCGCCGGTTATGCCCTGCGCAGCGGCTGGCTGGTGTCGCCGACGTTCGGCGGCGCCAGCTGGCTTGCGCATAGCACGTTTGTCACGGGCCTCTCGATCGAGGACCACCAGCGCTACAACACGCTTTTTGTCAGCGGCTATAAAACGCTGATTCATGATTTCGCGCGGGCCGGCTGGCGCACGTCGGCTGTCATGCCGCTGTTCACGCGCCCCTGGCCGGAAGGCGGCTTCTTCGGTTTCGATGCGATCTACACCGCGAACAATCTCGGCTATGCGGGACCGCCCTTCGGCTACATCACCATGCCGGATCAATATGTATTGTCCGCGTTCAAGACGCGCGAACTCGACGCGCCGGACCGCAAGCCGGTGATGGCCGAGATGGCGCTGAACTCCAGCCATCTGCCCTGGACGCCGCGCCCGCACTTCCTGCCGTGGGAGAATGTCGGTGACGGCGCGATCTTCGCAACCGAGCGCGAGGGCGAAGACATCGACATCGATTGGCTTGCGCCTCAGAAGATGCGCAGCCAGTACGAGCGCGCCGTCACCTACGCCATCAAGACCGTGTTCTCCTTCGCCGAGACGCAGGTGAAAGCGCCCGCGCTCATCGTGATCCTCGGGGATCACCAGCCGGTCTCGCTGGTCTCCGGCACGGGCGCCAGCCGCGATGTGCCGATCCATATCCTGGCGCGCGATCCGGCGCTTCTGGACTCCTTCACCGGCTGGAGCGACGGTCTGGTGCCGGACGCGCAAAGTCCGGTCTGGAAAATGGACGCCATGCGGGGGCATATTCTCAAAGCCTTCAGCGCCGAACCTTGAACATGCTCACGCCCTATATCCATCTCACCCAGGCCGACCTGCCCTTGAAAGACGCCGTCGCGGTGGTTCCGCTGGCGTCGATGGAAACCCACGGACCTCATCTTCCGCTGGGGACGGATGGCCTGATCGCCGAAGGCATTCTCGCCCGCGCCGCGGAGCGCATCACGGCGCGCGCGGTTTCAGTGCCGACGTTGTGGCTGGGCGCTTCGTCCGAACATTGCGCTCACGCGGGCACGCTGAGCTGCGAAGCCGAACATATGATCGCCTCCATCGTTGCGCTGGGTGAGGGTCTGGCGCGCGCCGGGATCAAGCGCGTGGTGCTCTTCAACGGGCACGGCGGCAACATCGCGCTCGGCTCTATCGCCGCGCTCAAGCTGCGCACGCGTTTCGACATGCTTGCCGCCAGCGCGCACTGGCTCGACTTTGGTTTGCCTGTGGGCTTGATCGCGCCGGCGCCGGCAAATCCCGACGTGCATGGAGGCTGGGTGGAAACGTCGGTGATGCTGCATCTCGCGCCGCATCTGGTAAAAAAGGAAAAGGCCAAGGCGAACGAGGCCAAGACGCCGGCCGCCAGCTTGTTTCCAACGGGGCCCATCAACTGGGGTTGGAAAAGCGAAGACCTCGCGGGCGGCGGATGGATCGGCCGGCCCGACCTCGCACAAGCCGGTCTCGGCAAAGCGATGGTCGATCACGCCGCCGCCGCGCTCGCGACCCTGATCGACGAATTGGCCGCGGCGAAGTGGCTCTAGTTATTTCCTGAGCCGCGCGATCTCGCCCAGAAGGTGCCCGGCGCGGGCCGCCTTGGTGCTTAAGTATTTTTGATTGTGCGGGTTGACGTTGCCGATAAGGCGCCGATGCCCCACCACATTGACCCCGAAATCCTCGAGGGCGCTGATCTTCTCGGGGTTATTGGTCATCAGCGTGATCTTGGTGAAGCCCAGTAACGCCAGCATCGCGCCGGCGATGCCGTAGCGGCGCTCGTCGGGGCCGTAACCCAGCACGGCGTCCGCATCGACCGTGTCGTGACCCATCTCCTGAAGGCGGTACGCACGCATCTTGTTCAGAAGCCCAATGCCGCGGCCTTCCTGATCGAGGTACAGAAGCACGCCGCCGCCTTGCGCCGTGATCTCATTCACCGCCATGCGCAGTTGATCGCCGCAGTCGCATTTCAGGCTGCCGAACAGGTCTCCGGTCAGGCACGCCGAATGCAGGCGGGTCAGAACGGGTTTCTGAGGATCGGGGTTGCCGATGACGATGGCGATCTGATCGCGCAGGCCTTCGCCGCCCCGGAATACCACGAACGCGGCATCCTCGGCTTCGGACAGCGGCACGCACGTGCGCTGAATGATCGAGATGTCGCGGGCGGAGCGGTCGTGGAACGTATCCACCGCCGAAGCGTCCACGCTGATCATGTGGCCATAGTCTTCGGTGGCCGCAAGCACCACCGCCGCCGGTAAAAGATAAGCGCGCTTTACGAGTTCGAGCGCGCTGGCTTCAAGCCGGCTCGCGGCCTCGTGGGCCAGCAAGGGGACGTTGGGATTGACGGCCATGAGCACGTCGTCGATGTCGAAGGCCGTGAGGTCGGAAAGGCCGATATGCGCCGGTCCGGGCATGATGATCCCGAGGTGCAGCAGGCGCGGCGCCGGCAGGATCAAGCCCACGGCGCCGGAAGACGCCATAGCCCATGCGGCGATCCGCTCGCCGCCGAGCATATCGGCGGCCGCGACGATCAGTGCGCCGGCGCCCGAGGTCAAGCGGACCGGGCGGCCTTCGCGCAGTTCGTGCACCGCGCGCTGGACCGACAGGCGGCCCGCATCGCCGAACCACCTTGCCAAGTCGCCGTCTACGGTACCAATCTTTACGTCTTCGTTCGGCACTCTCGCCTCACGCAAAAGAAGAAATCATGAATTCGGAAGGTATTGTGGACTGGGATAGGGACGCTCCGCAATGGCCGGTCCTGGTCGATACCGTCCGCGGCCATAACTCCGCCCATCGCGCCGCCGTTGAACCGGCGGATGACATGCTTTGGCGGATCTACGGCCCGCTTGTGCGGTGTAACGCTTCCAGCCCCTCATTTGTTATCGGACAAATGGGGCAATCTTTGGACGGGCGTATTGCAACCCAGGCAGGCCAGTCCCACTACATCAACGGCCCCGCCGCCATTTTGCACCTTCACCGCCTGCGGGCCCTGGTCGATGCGGTTGTGATCGGCGTCGGGACCGCCATCGCGGATGATCCGCAGCTCACCGTGCGTCACGTGGCCGGTCCGCAGCCGGCGCGGGTCGTGATCGACCCGAACGGACGGCTGCCCGGTTACATGCGCTGCCTGCACCAAGATGGCGCACGCCGTATCGTGGTCGGCGACGGCCCACCTCTTGCCGGCATTGAACATGTGCGGTTGAAGCCGGGTCCCGGCGGCCTCGCGCCGTCGGCCATTATCGGCGCGCTGCGCGATCTCGGTTTGAAACGCATCCTGATCGAGGGCGGCGGCCAAACGGTCTCGCGGTTCCTTGAAGCCAAGGCGCTGAACCGTCTGCATGTGATGGTGTCTTCCATGGTGATCGGCGCGGGGCCGGTCGGGCTCAGCTTCGGGGCCATCGCCGATCTCAAGGACGCGCTGCGCCCAAAGGTCACAACCTATCCGATGGCGGGCGGCGACACGCTTTTCGACTGCGCTTTCGAGGGATAGAAAATGCAAACGCGGACACCAAGCTACAGCGGCGCCGCGAAGCTCTTTCATTGGCTCACCGCGCTGTCGGTCATCACCGCGATTGTTCTCGGTTTCGCGATGGTCGGCGCGAAACCGGGCCCAGGACAGAACACGCTCTACGACCTGCACCGCTCGTTCGGCGCCCTGATCTTGCTTTTGACGGGCTTGCGCTTGTTGTGGCGCCTCGCTTCACCGCCGCCGCCCATGGTCCCGGGCAGGCCCGCCTGGCAGGAGAAGGCCGCGGTTTATATGCATCGCCTCTTGTACGTGATGCTGTTCGCGATGCCGTTGCTCGGCTGGGCCGGCACGTCCGCGTTCCCGGCGACGATCACGGTCTTCGGTTTATTCGAACTTCCGCCGCTCGTCGGGCCCGACCGCGAACTCTCCGCGCTCCTGCTCGGCCTCCATTGGCGCCTTGCGTTCGTGTTGTGTGTGATGATCGCCGGCCATGTGAGCGCGGCGCTCTATCACCACTTCGTCATCAAGGATGAAACCTTGAAGCGGATGCTGCCCTGATCATGTTTCGGCCGGCTTCGCGAAGACGTCGCGGTGGCCGATGGTCAGAAGCCGCGTGTTGATCACGCCGGAGCGCAGCCATTGTTCGATATCTTCCGGCGGCACGGTTTGCATTTCCTGGACCGCCGACGCGATCCCGGCCAGGGTCGCATATAAAAGCGCCGCAGCGCCGCGATCGATGGCCCAGGGACTCTCGCCGGATTCGATCTCAAAGCCCGCGTTCTCAAGCGTGACTTCCAGCACCTCGGCCGCGCGTGGGCCGGCGGCGGGACCGAAGCCCTTGTCGCGTTGCTGATGGCCGCGAAACGCATCGGCCACTGCATGATCGAGCGGATGCTCCGGTTCGGCGGTGATCAAGCCGTCGAAGGTCAGCATGCTCAATAAAGAAACCTTCTGCGCCGCGAGCAGGGCGACAAACGCATCCAGCCAGCGCGCCGATGTCAGATCGAACAACGCCGACGCGGTGACGAGGTCCGTCCCCTTGGGCCAACAGGCCGGGGTCGCGGCCAGGTCGCAGACATGCGTGCGGATATAAAGCTGACGCTCGCCTTTACGCAGCATCAGGCCGCCGTCATAGGCTTTCACGTCGCTGCCCCAGCGGGCGAGCTGTTGATAGGCCGCCGACAGATTGTTGGTGTCGCTGTCGACCAGAGTCCAGAACTGGCGGCGCGGCAACAGATCCACCAGCGCCCTGACGGAAGCGCCGGTCCCCGCGCCGATGTCGCAGACATTGATGCTGTCCTTGTCCTCGAAGGCGCGTCCGCAGGCGGTGAGAACCTGGCGATTGCGTGCGCTGAGATCGGCGGGTTCGCGCAAGGCGAGCCATTCCGGCGAGAAGCCGCTCATGCCGCGGCCTCCAGGGTCAGGTTCAGCGCGTTTGCAACGGCATGGGCCGTGTCGCTCCACTGCGGCAGCGCCTGTCCGTGACGCCAGGCGGCCTCCGCCAGGCTTGAGCGCAGCGCGCGGTCGTTCAGCATCCGCCGCAGGGTGCCGGCAAAAGCGCGCACATCGCCCGGCGGCGTCAGAAGGCCGGCGTCTTTCGGCACTGTTTCGCTCACCGCGCCGGCGGCGCAGGCGGCGATGGGCAAGCCGTGAGCAAGGGCTTCGGCGAACACCATGCCGTAGCCTTCATAGCGCGACGCCAGGGCGAAGATATCCGCGCGGCCATAGGCGTCGCGCAGCGCGTCGCCGCTCATCTCACCGGTTAAAGCGATGCGCCGGCCCAGATTGTGATGCTCGATGAGTTTGCGCAGGAGCGCCGTGGTCGCGGGATCGCGCTCCTTGCTGCCGACGATCTGGCTTTTCCACGGAAGATCCGCAACCTCCGCCAGCGCCGCGATCAGCACGTCGTGGCCTTTGCGCGGCGTCAGCGTGCCGACGGTGAGAATGAGCGGAACGTCCCCGGCGCCCTCAGCGCGGGCCGCGCGCTCCGTTCCGGGCAAGGCGATGTGAATTTTGTTTTGGGGAACACCGAAGTTCTGCGCGAGCGTTTGCGCGGTCGCCGGGCTTGTCACCGCCACGCGCTGCGCAAATGCCAGCGCGGCGCGCTCGGTCTTTTCGAAATGCGCGGCTTCAGCGGATGCAATGCCGCTTTCACGCGCCAGCGGATGATGCACCAGCGCGACGATGCGCACATTCAATCCCTCAAGAACGCACGTCGGCAGCGCGCCGTAGGCAAGGCCGTCGATCAAAACGGTGGCGCGCGGCGGCAGCGCTTCCAGGCTGGCGCGGACGGTCTTGAGGTCTTCTTCCCTGGGATACGGGAACGTGCCCGGCCAGGACAGGCGCCGCGGCGTCCACCCGGCGCCCGGCAGCGCATCCATCAGCCGGCGCGCGTAGACATATCCGCCCGTGAGGGTCTCTGGGTCGCCGGGTATGGCGAACCAGACCTCAGGCATGAGCCGTCTGGGAAGATAAGTCGGATTCAAATCCGGCGCGCGCCGCATGGGATTCATGCAGCATGATCTTCAGGCGCTTGAGCCCCGAGGCCGACGGACCCAGGCGGCCCGCATTGATGGCGTCCTGCACGCGCAGGAACACCCACCGCGCCACGGCTTCGGTCGTCGAACGGCGGCCCTTGAAGTCGGGGTGTTCGTCGAGATTGCGGTAATTGATCGACGACAGGATCTGTTTCACCGTGTCCGTCGCAAGGCCGATATCCACCACGATGTCGTATTCGTCCAGTTCTTCGCGCATGAAGCAGACGTCGATCACATAGGTCGCGCCGTGCAGCTTCTGGGCCGGCCCGAACACTTCACCGGGGATGCTGTGGGCGATCATCACATGATCGCGGACTTCTACGGAGTACATGATTCTTCTTCCTTTAGTAGCGCAGGACTGTCATGAGGTCTGAGCTATCACCGCTCAGCACGGCGGGCAATCGCTTTGGTGCGTCGTCGAACGGGATCTCGCCCGTGATAAGGGTGTCGTACTTTTCGTCCCGCAGAAGATCAAGGGCGCGCGCCATCCGCTCCGCATGGCTGACGCTGCCGCGATGGCTGGGCGCGACGCTGCCCACTTGCGAGGAAACGATCTGCAAGCGCTGCGCGTGAAAGGCGGCGCCGAGCGGAAGCGTGACCTTGCGCGCGCCGTACCAGCTCGCTTCCACGATCTTCGCTTCGAAGGCGGCGCATTCCAGGGCGCGCCGCAAACCATCCTCGGTTGCGCTGGTGTGGATCACCACATCCTGGTTCGCCGGCGCGGCGGCCGGCAAGGCGAAGTCTGCGCCCATTTTTTGCGCAGCACCGGCGCGCGCCTCCAGCACATCGACAACCGTGACCTTCGTGTCCGGCACAAGAGCCGCGGCCGCCGCCGTCAGAAGGCCCAGCACGCCGCCGCCGACGATCAGCACTTTCTGTCCCGGGGTCAGCTGCGCATCCCAGGTGACATTCAGCGCGGTTTCCATATTGGCCGCGAGGCAGGCGCGCTTCGGCGGCAGGCCCTTGGGCAGCGGCCGCACGAAGGACAGCGGCACGCGCGCCGTGCGTTGGTGGGGGTGAAGCACGAACGCATTCTCGCCCTTCAACGCCGCCGGGCCCTCCACGATCCGTCCCACCAGCGCGTAGCCGTATTTGACCGGGAAGGGAAAATCGCCCTCCTGCAGAGGGCAGCGCATGCGCAGGTGCTCGCTGGGGGGCACCTGGCCGTGCAGCACCAGGGTTTCGGTCCCACGGCTGATTCCGGAGTAAAGCGCCTCAAGGGTCACGTCGCCCGCGGCCGGGAGTTCGACGGTCCGGCGCTCGACCTGGCCCGGGGCCGCATACCAAAGGGCATCGCTATGAGACATGGGCACCGCTCCTCGAAGGGCCCCGAAGCTAAGGGTTCAGGCGCGCAAGTAACAGGTGTAAAAAAAATCGAGGGTTCACCGGGCCATTGCTGGCGCCCGGGCGTTCTGTCACAAAAATCCCTACTCGCTATCCAGGCCGGCGCAGGGCTTTTACTTTTTTACTGATGATCCCACCGAAGAAGCCATCGCGATCGTTTTGGACAGTCCTCCTTGTGACGACGATGCTGTCGGCCCCGGCCTTTGCCGCCGCGGCGCCGCCGGCCGAGATCGCGCCGGCCGAGGGCCCGATCGCTTACACGGTCGCTATCGAAGGCGCGCCCGGCAACGGTGTCGAATCGCTCTTGAAGGACTCCTCGCAGCTCGTCCGCTTGCGCAATAGTCCGCCAATGACTCTCGCGGCCCTCGGCCAGCGCATCATGCGCGACGAGCAGCGCTTCCGGGCGGCCTTGGAGTCCGAAGGCTATTATGCGGCCACGGTCATCACGTCGACGAAGGACGAGAAAGGGCGTGTGGCCGTTACGGTCACGGTCGACCCCGGTCCGCGCTACGCGGTGACCTCCGTCGTTTTCGACCTCGCGCGCGAAGAGCCCGGGACCGTCGCGCTTATCAAGCCCGAGGACTACGAAACGCCGCTGAAAGATATTGTCGGCCGGCCCGCGCGCGCCGCCGACGTCATCCTGGCCGAAGACACGGCGCTCGATCTCCTTCGCGCGAAAGGCTTTCCGTTCGCCAAACGCGGCGACCGTCAGCTCGACGTGGACCACGCGGCGCACACGGTCGCGGTCAATCTGCCGGTGGAACTGGGACATCAGGCGTTTTTTGGCG
>JAYRTJ010000079.1:0-15750 GCA_041919675.1 Rhodospirillaceae bacterium
GTCAGCGCGGCGTCTTCGAACTGCGCCTCGATGCGCGGCACCATCAGGGCGCTGATGCGCTTGACCAGATAGCCCACCGAGCGCGAGGCGTCGAACGTCTCGAGTTTGTAAAACGGCATTGCGGGTCCCGTGAGAATATTGCCGAGACAATAGTTGCCTCGGCAATCATCTGTCAAGACAGGCGCGCGCTTCAGCGCGTTCCCGCGCAGGACGTTGCCGCCTACAGACCTTGGATCAGCGGGTAGAGCGAAATGATCAGCAAAACGGCCATCGTCACATTGAAGGCGCGCAGCGCCGCCGGACGGCTCAGGAAGTTCTTGAGCCCCACCCCGAACGTCATCCAGGTCAGCGAGCACGGCAGGCCCACCAGGAAGAACAGGAAGGTGATCAGCGCGATATGGCCAAACGTCGGATTGGCGGGCGCGAAGGCGGTGATGGCGCTCACCACCATGGTCCAGGCCTTCGGGTTCACCCATTGGAAGGCCACGGCCTGCCAGAAGGTCACGGGCCGCCCGCTTGTTTCGGCGGAGCCCAGCCCGCGCGCGGTCGCGATCTTATACGCAAAGAACAATAGATAGGCCGCGCCGACCCAGCGCAGCACGTCGTAAAGCCACGGCGCGGCGGCGAAAATGCCGGCGAGGCCAAGGCCGACCAGGATCACCATGGCCGCGAAGCCTAAAGTCACGCCGGCGAAATGCGGCAAGGTCGAGCGGAAGCCGAAGTTGGCGCCGGACGCCATGAGCATGACGTTGTTCGGCCCCGGCGTGATCGAAGACACGAGCGCGAAGGTCAGGAAGCTCAGGAGCAATGTGGTCGACATGAACAGCATGATGCGTCATGTACCCGCCCGCGAAAAGCTTCGCCAGCGCACGGCCCGCATGGGTGCTATGCGCCGGCGAAACAGCCGGTTCCGCCAAGATATTTAAGGGGTCGCGGCTCGATAAGGCTTGGCGATCCCCGTCGGCGTCTAGGCCGCGTCGCGGCGGCGCACGGAGCCCGAACCGCTGATCGACGTGCTGACGTCCTTCGGCTGGCTCAGGTAGCGCACGCTGCCCGAACCGCTCACCCGCACATTCAGGTCGTCGCGCACATCAACCACGGCCGAGCCGGAGCCGGAGATGGCGACGCTGGCTTGATCGACCACCAGGCCGTCCATCTTCGCGCTGCCCGAACCGCTGATGTCGAGGTCGAGAGCTTTTAATTTGCCGTTGGCTTCCACGCTGCCGCTGCCCGAGATGCTGAGTTCGGTTTCGCCGCCGTTGAGGCCCGTGACTTTCAGGTCGCCCGAACCGCTCACGCGGGCCTGACGCAGTTCCGGCACCGTGATGTGGGCGATGATGTCGCCGCGGCTATTGAAGAAGCCGTCGTCGTTGCGGGCGCGGATCTTGAGGACGCCGTTCTCGACTTCGGTGCGCGTACGGCCAAGGCTCGCCGCGTCGCCTTCGAGCACGACGGAGGCCTTGGGGCCGACGGTGATGAACACCTTGCCCGTGCCGCCAAACGAGACCCCCGTAAAGGCTTCGACATTGCGCGTTTCGCGGATCGCGGGGCCCGGCGGCTCGGCGGCGGCGACCTGACGCCCGGAGATATGCCGCTCCCGCACGCGCGCGGCCGCAGCCTCTACGCGCGCTTCAGCGCGCGCGACGGCGGCTTCAATGCGCGCCGACAGCTTTTCGTCGAACGCAGCGCCGTCCTTTTGCGCGGCGGCGACGGCGTCGTACATCTCCTTCATGTCGCGCTCGAAGTCGGCGTTGCCCGGGTGATCGACACGCACGGAGTGTCCGTCGAATTCCACCGGCGGAAGAGGGGAAATCGGAACGATGGGAGCAACCGGAAGGACAGGCGCAACCGGCATCGGCTTCACATCGAGGCCGGCCGCGGCTTGAGCGGGAACCTTGCAGATCGTAATGGCGGCGGCGCAGGCGAGCGTGAACACGATGAACGCGGTCCCGGCCCGGGCGCTGCGGCTGACGAAGGCGGGCAGACCCTTCTCGGCCAGCACGCGTTCGATGCGCCGGCTGACGGTCGCCGGGCGCGCCATGGCGACACCTAAAGGCGCGAGCTTGAAGCGCGGCGGCGCCGGCATCTGCGCGAAGTCGAGCAGGACAGCCGCGTAATCGGCACGGTACGGGATTTGTGAAGCCGCTTCGGCGTCGCTGGCGTCCTCGGCCAGCTCGGCCAGGCGGTCATGCAGCCACCACGCCAGCGGCGAGAACCAGAACACGGCGCGGTGAACCGCCGCCAGGCTCTGGACGTAGAAGTCGCCGCGCCTCACGTGCGCGCGCTCATGCAACAGCACCGCATCGCGCTTTTCCGCCGACCAGTCTTCAAAGCCCATCGGCAGCAAAATCGTGGACCCGACCGTCACCGGCGCGTTGATCGCATCCGTCATGCGGATATCGGCCCCACCCGTCCAGACCGCCCCGATCCGCCGCGCTCCGGCGCGAATGCGCGCCGTCAGCGCAAGACCGACACCAAGGCGAAGCAACAGAAGGCCGGCGATGCCCGCATAGAGCACAGCCACAAAGCCGGACCCGTCGAAGGGTTCGGCCTCTTTCCCCGCCGCGCTTTCAGCGCGCGGGATCATGTTCGAGGCACCGCCGGAGACATCCGGCCCAAAAGCCGGCATAGCCGCGGTGGGAATCGCAGCCACCAGGGGCTCGGCGATCTTGCCCGCGGGCGCCGCGATCTCCGCCACCGGCACTTCGACCACCAGCCACATCATCAGCAGCGGCATGGCGAGCGCGCCGGCCAGCACCGTGCTCCACGCGGCGAGCTGATGGTGCGGATTGCGGACCCTGAACAGATACAGCGCAGCGCCGACAACGACAGCCAATGCCAGAGCGCGCAAGGCGGCCTGCACCAGCATGGAATCCACAAGCGTCACGTCGAACAACGCGTGCATCATTTCTTCCCTCCCGCCGCCTTGGCGCCGCCCTTCCCGGCACGCGCCTTTTCGATCTTATTCGCCAGGTCCTGAAGCTGTTTCCGGTCGAGCATCTTGGAGTCGACCAAGCCTACCAGAACCTCTTCCATCGATCCGTTGCAGAACCAGTCGACGATGCGTTTGACCGCTTTGGCGGCCACTTTCCCGCGCGCCTCGGCGGCGCGATAGATGAACGTGCGCGCTTGCGTCTCATGGGTCAGGAACCCCTTCTCCTCCAGGCGCCGCAGAACCGTGCGGACGGTGGATTCCTTCAAGGGGCGGCCTTGAGTTTCGAGGCTTTCGCGCACGGTCTCGGCGGTCATCTCCCCGCCGTCCCAAATCAGCTGCATGACGGCGCGTTCGAGATCCCCAAGGTCCTTGGCTTCGTCGTTCATCTCGCTCATATCGCGCTACTCCGTGTAATGCTACGATTCGTAGCATATGGCCTTTGCGACCGCAAGTTAGAAGTCCACGAAGAGGTTCGTGGTGTAGCGGATGTTCGCGCGCGGGAACCATGCGCCGGCATTGCCGATTTCCCAGCCGTAGGCGTTGGTCACGTTGTGCACCTGGAAGCGGAAGGACGCCGGCGCCTCGCCGATCTTGAACGCATAGCGCATGCCCGCCATCAGCTCCTTATAGCCCTTGGACGTGAAGGAGTTGTCCGGCGTCGTCATCTGCCCGCCCCCGTCGTAGAACGCGGTGTCGATGCCGAAACCGTTCCACGCCTTGGGCGCGTACTGAAGCTGCAGAAGCGACTGGCGCGGCCACACGCCGACCGGCACCTTGCCGAGCAATCCGCGGTCCACTTCATCGCCGCTCACGCGCGCCTGGATCAGCACCATGCCCGCGACCACATTCAGCCCCGGAAGGATTTCCCCGGTCAGCGATGTTTCGAGCCCGCGATGGCGCACCGCGCCGAACGGTCCGTAGATGTTCGCGGGCCCAACGTTGAAATAAGGCTTCTTCACCTCGAACACGCCCGCCACCAAGCTCATGCCCGGCTTGAGGGTGTAGCGCAGCCCCGCGTCGATCTGCTTGGTCAGCGCCGCCGGCATCGCTTCGCCGCGGTTCGCCGCGATATCCGGCGCGGAGCCCGTTTCCTCGAGGCCGCGCGTATAGCCGGCGTAGGCCGCAAGGCCTGCCGTGATGAAGACACTGACGCCCGCGTTATAGAGCCACGGCTTGTCGGTCGCGCGCGACACCGGCCGGCCCGGCTCCATCGTATCGCGGCGGTAGTCGACCTTCTGCGCGCCGAGCGTGATGCCGCCGACATTGGCCCACTGGCCGAAGTAAGAGAGTCCGGCCGCGCCCTGCTTGGTTTCATTGGACGTCTGAGGGCCGAAGGTCCAGTTGGGTTCGGGGAACCCGATCTGCACACCGATACGGCCGGGACCGAGATAGCGCGTGTCGGCGCCGCCAAAAAGACGATCCACGTTGCGGCCGCGCACGGACGCATCGAGGGTGTGGCGGAATTCTCCCGCCGTGACGACTTTCTGCAAACGGACTTCGCCCGAGTAAGACGTGAAGGCCGAACGCGGCGCCTTGAAGACATAGTGCTCGCCTGTTCCGTCCGGCTTCACGTTACGCATGATGTCGCCGTAGGACTTATGCTGGATCCGCTCGGACCGGAAAATGCCCGCGCGCAGGTTCCAGTCGTTGCCGAAGTTGTAGCGGCCGAGGAAACCGCCGTTGCTTTCGCGGCAATCACCCGACGACCAACCCTGGCCATAGAACGTGTGACGCTTGACTTCCGGCGGCGCCCATCCGCCGCCCGGCAGGATGCGGGGCTGCTGTTCGTTATGGCAGTCCTCGAGCTGGCTCCAGAAACCGGTCACCTCGGCCGCGTCCGAAGGCCGCAGGTTGAAGATGGTCCCCGCGGTCCACTGGAGGTTCTTGCTGCCTTCATGGTTGTCGATGCGGATCACACCGACGCCGGCGCCGACGTTCAGCTTCGAGGTCACCGCGGTCTGGCCGTTCAGTTCGACGAGCCAGGTGTCATATTGCCCGCCGCCCACGCGCGCGCTCATGATCGGCGCGGCGCCCGGCACGTTGAGGGTGAAGTCGGCGACCCCGGTCGGCGCCGGAAACGCATAGGATTGCGCGCTGATGCCGACCCGAACCGTATTGCCGCGCTGGACGTGGCTGTTCAGCTCCGACTGCTGGTCGAAGTAGAGCCCTTCGATGCGGACATTGCCCGCTTCCACGGGGCTGAACCCGCGCGCTTCATAGGGGCCATAAAGGCCGGTCTGCTCGTTCCCGACCGTGGTTCCGAAGGCGTCATCGGCGGCCTTCACCGCGTCGTCGCTCGCGCGCTGCGCCGCCGCTTCCACGGATATACAACAGCCGGCCGCGATCGCGGCCCACGTCATAACTCTCACGCGGAAACTCCCCAAAAATGCGACGCGATGTAGTGCTACGGTTCGTAGCATTAACACCCCTCGCTCGCAAGGGCCCTTCTATGAAAGGACTGTTGGAAAACGCCGCCTCAAGAATCGCGGCTTAAAAATCAAAAGCGAAATTGCTGAGCCAGGTGACCGGACCGCGCGGCGACCAGGCGCCGGCCGGGCTCACATTCCAGTCGTAGGAATTAAAGACGTTGATCACCCGGAATCGAAACGACGTCGGCACGCCGTAGAACGTCCAATTGCGCCGGACGCCGAGGTTGACCTGGCGGTAACCGCTGGTCTTCAGCGCGTTGTCAGGCGTCGTACGCTGCCCTCCGCCGTCGAAGAAGAAGGCTTCCAATGCGAAGCCGCGCCAGGACGGCGGCGCGTAGTTGATGTTCACCGTGGACGAGCGCGGGAACACGCCGACTGGAATTTCACCGATGACACCGCGATCCACGGCGTCACCTGAAACGCGGGGCTCCAACGCGACCATGCCCGCGACGATGTTGAAGCCCGTGAACAGTTGCCCCGCCAGCGACATCTCGACGCCGAGATGACGCACAGCGCCGAAGGGGCCAAAGATATTGGTCCGGTCGAGGGTAAAGTAAGGCTTCTTCACTTCAAAGGCGCCAACCACAAAGTTGAGCCCCGGCTTGATGGCGTAGCGCAGGCCCGCATCCACCTGCTTGGTGATCGCGGTCGGCATGGCCTCGCCGCGATTGAGCGCGCTGTCCGGCGCCGTGCCGGTTTCTTCGAGGCCGCGTGTGTAGCTGGCGTAGGCCGCGAGGTCCGGCGTCACAAAGACATTGAGGGCGGCGTTGTAGAGCCACGGCTTCGCGGCGGCCCGCGCCATGGGCAAATTTGGCGCGAAGGTATCGCGGCGATAGTCGACCTTCTGCAAACCGAGAGTTAGCGCGCCGCGCTGGGCCCACTGGCCGAGATAGGAGACGCCTACGGCCGCTTGTTGTGTTTCGTTCGTGGTTTGCGGATTGAAGGTGAACGCCGGCTCCGGCAGCCACGTCTGTACGCCGATGCGTCCCGGACCCAGCGGGATCGAATGCGCGCCGCCGAAGATGCGATCGACGTCGCGTCCGCGCAGGGACGCGTCGATCGTATGGCGGACGTCGCCGTGGGTGACCGCTTTCGACAGGCGCACTTCGCCGGAATAGGACGTAAACGCCGCGCGCGGTGAAGCTTGGATGAAGTGCTGTCCCGTTCCATCGGGCTGCACGCCGCGCATGAAATCGCCGAAGGCTTTTTTCTGGATATTCTCCGAACGGAAGATTCCGGCGCGCAGGCGCCAGTCGTCCCCGAACAGCCAGCGGCCTAAAAGCCCGCCGTTGCTCTGTCGGCAGTCGCTTGTCGTCCAGCCCTGCCCATAGAACGTATGGCGCTTGATTCGCGGCGGCGCCCACGCGCCTCCGGGGATGATGCTCATCTGCTGTTCGTAATGACAGTCTTCGAGCATGCCGGCGAAGCCCGAGATTTCGCCCGCATCGCTCGGCCGGAGGCGGAACAGGACGCCCGCGTTCCACTCGACATTCTTGCTGGCGTCCTGATTGTCGTAGCGGATGAATCCGACACCCGCTCCGACACTGAGCTTGTCGGTAATCGGCGTCTGCACATCGAGCTCGGTGACAAACGAGTCGAACGTGCCTGCCCCTATCATATAGCTGGTGACGGCCTTATCGCCCGGCAGGCGCAAATTGAAATCCGCGACACCTGTCGGCGCTGGAAAGGCGTAGGATTGCGCGCTGATGCCCACACGCACGGTATTGCCGCGCGAGACGCGACCGTTCAATTGCGTTTGCTGATCGAAGTACAAACCTTCAATGCGTACGTTGCCGGCTTCGACAGGGCTGAATCCGCGGGCGTTGAAAGGGTCGTAAAGCCCGGTGCGCTCATTGCCCACCGCGGTCCCAAAGGCGTCGTCCGCCGCTTTGACGGCGTTGTCGGCGACGCGCTGCGCCCTCGCTTCGGCGGTACACAATAACAGCGCCACGGCCAACCCCGCGCGGCGCATTCCCCTGACCCGCATGACGCCCCGATCCCGTACGACGGTAAGCGGACAGTCTGTCGTAGGAGCGCCCGCCCGCGCAAGGCCGCCGACGCTGCCAGCATCTGCATGTTGATGTCGCCTGCGAGATCCCACACGGCCGCAAGATTTCAGCCACAATCTCACCGCGATGGCCGCCTATACGTAAGCCGATTGTAACGCGAAGCCGAAAAAGTCACGCCGCGTTTATTTGCCGGGCTTAGGCAATTCCGCTACTTTGGCCGCGAGATCACAATAAGAGTCACAGGAGAACGCGATGCGTTTGCTGAATGGAGTGTGTGGGATTGTCATGGCGGCCTCCGTCGCGCTCCCGGTCGCGTCTGCCGATGCGCAGCAGGCGATGCGCGATGAAGACGTCATCGCCTACCGCCAGGAAATCATGAAGACCATGGGCGCGCAGTCCGCCGCCATCGGTCAGATCCTGGCCGGCATGGTCCCGGACAAGATGCTGTTCTCGCACTTCGAGATCCTGCTCAATTCCGTTCGCCAGGCAAAGATCGCGTTCGAACCGAACGTCGAAGGCGGCAACGCCCTCCCGGCGATCTGGAAAAATCACGCCGACTTCAACGCCAAACTCGACGAATCTGAAAAGAACATCGTCAAGGCGATCGAAATCGCGAAGAAGGACGGCGCCGGCGGTCAGTCCGGTGAAGCCGCGGTCGGCGCCCTGTCGTGCAAGAGCTGTCACGACATCTACAAGAAACCCTAAGAGCGCTTAACTGCGATTCATTACGACGTTGCGCGGCCCGCCCCAAAACTTGGGGCGGGCCGTTTTTTACTGCGCGATATGAAAGTCGTCGCGGCTGCGGATCACGCTGCCGAAGTGATGCCGCCAGAGGCGCGCGCCCAGTTCGCCCGACCGGTCCAGCGAGGACCCCACGCTCAGCCATTTCAGCAGCGTGGGATGCAGCCCCGCATCGAACAGCATGAAACCGGCGCCGAGGCAGCATGTCTCGGCCTGGATACCGCAGACATAGACCCGTCCGACCCCCTGCGCTTTGAGATGCGTGATGAGTTCAACGGGCGGCAGGTAGCCGTGTTTGATGAACACCCGATTGGCCGCAACCAAGGCCTCGTCGTTTGCGCCCGGCGTCCAGCCCAACTGGCGCTCGAAAGGCGTGATCGCTTCGTTGTGCCGTTCGACCGTCGCGACGGTGTAGATCTTCCCGCTCAGCGCCCGGATTTCATCGACGACCACGGCGGGCGCCGCGAAGGTCGGCTGAACGTCGACAACGAGCAGAGCTTCTTTCATGCGTGCCCTCGTAAAAACTTTATTCCTCCCCCCTGAAAGGGGAAGATCAGGAGGGGGCTGTTTTTGTTTCCGATCAACAAAAACAGACCCCTCCCTCGCCCTCTTTTTCAGAGGGGGGAATAAAATGTGACATATCATTAAAAGCAGAAGGCGCGCAGAGAGGCCG
Source organism: Rhodospirillaceae bacterium (assembly GCA_041919675.1). Classification (GTDB taxonomy): domain Bacteria; phylum Pseudomonadota; class Alphaproteobacteria; order Rhodospirillales; family Rhodospirillaceae; genus SHVO01. Next base: position 8,788 of record JAYRTJ010000079.1, read on the forward strand.
TTTTCCTCTATTTTGTCTAGACATATGAGCCAGATCGGGCACTATCCACCGCACACGTTCACGCGGATACTGTTGTTATGTCTTCTTATTCTGCCTGGGATGAAAAGCACGCCGGCGAGATCATCGATGGATTGAAATCCACCGCAGGCGCCACGTTGCCTATCCTCCACGCGCTTCAGGATGCGTTCGGTCACATCACCGAACGCGCCGTTGAGATGATCGCCGACGCCCTCAATCTTTCCCGCGCGGAAGTGCACGGCGTCGTGTCGTTTTATCACGACTTCCGCCGTGAACCTCCGGGCCGTCACGTCCTCAAGCTCTGCCGCGCGGAAGCGTGCCAATCCATGGGCGCCGACGCCCTTGCCGTAAAAGCAAGGAACGCGCTCGGCGTCGACTGGCACGGGACCACCGCCGATGGACGCGTGACTCTCGAGCCCGTCTTCTGCCTGGGTCTTTGCTCCTGCGCGCCGGCGGCGATGATCGACGGCAAGCTTGTGGGACGCCTGAACGAGACATCCCTCGCCGCCGCCATCGCGAAGGCGCGCGCATGAGCCTCCTGATCCGCATCCCGCTGGATTCCACCGCCGTTGCGCTCGGCGCGGACGACGTGGCCGCCGCCGTTGAACGCGAAGCCGCCAAACGCAAAATGGCCGTCACGGTCGTGCGCACCGGCTCTCACGGCATGCACTGGCTGGAACCGCTCGTCGACGTTGACGGCGTCGGCTTCGGGCCCGTCACGGCCGCCGATGTTTCCGCGCTGTTCGATGCGAACTTCGCGAAGCATTCCTTGAACATCGGCAAGATCGCCGAGCATCCCTTCATGAAAGCGCAGACGCGCCTCACCTTCGCGCGATGCGGCGTTATCGATCCCGCCTCCTTTCACGCGTATCAGACCGCGGGCGGCCTCAACGGCATCGGCGCCGCCATCATGATCGGCCCCGCGCAAACGCGCGAGGCCGTCTTCAAGTCCGGCCTGCGCGGCCGCGGCGGCGCGGGATTCCCGACCGGCATCAAGTGGAAAACCGTCGCTGAAGCCAAAGGCGAAACCAAGTACATCGTCTGCAACGCCGACGAAGGCGATTCAGGCACTTTTTCCGACCGCATGATCATGGAAGGCGATCCCTTCAGCCTAATCGAAGGCATGGCGATCGCGGCGATCGCCACCGGCGCAACATATGGCTACATCTACATCCGCTCCGAATACCCGGTCGCCGTGCGCGTGATGAATCAGGCGATCCGCAACGCGCGCGCCGCCGGCCTCCTCGGCACGCGGGTGATCGGCTCCGATCATAGCTTCGATATCGAGGTGCGCGTCGGCGCGGGCGCATATGTGTGCGGCGAAGAGACCTCGCTTCTCGAAAGCCTGGAAGGCAAACGCGGCCAGGTCCGCGCGAAGCCGCCGCTCCCGGCCATCCAGGGACTCTTCGGCAAACCGACGTCGGTCAATAACGTCATCACGCTGGCCTCGGTGCCCGCGATCCTCTCGGAAGGCGCGGACGCCTACAAACATCTCGGCATGGACCGCTCGCGCGGCACCATCCCCATCCAACTCGCCGGAAATGTGAAGTATGCCGGCCTCTTCGAAGCGCCCTTCGGCATGACTCTCGGTGATCTCGTCATGAAGATCGGCGGCGGCACGCGCTCAGGCCGTCCCGTGCGCGCGGTGCAAGTCGGCGGCCCTTTGGGCGCCTACTTCCCGACCAGCCTGTTCGACACCCCCTTCGACTATGAAGCCTTCGCCGCCAAAGGCGGCCTTATCGGTCACGCGGGCATCGTTGTATTCGACGACACGGTCGATCTCGCCCGCCAGGCCCGCTTTGCCATGGAGTTCTGCGCGATTGAGTCCTGCGGCAAATGCACGCCGTGCCGGATCGGCTCCGTGCGCGGGGTCGAGGTCATCGACCGGATTCTTGTTGGAAATTCAGGGCCCGAGCAGTTCGCCCTGCTCGACGATTTATGTAGTACAATGCGCCAGGGCTCGCTTTGCGCGCTCGGCGGTTTCGTGCCCTATCCGGTGACCAGCGCCATGACGCACTTCCCGGAAGACTTCCGAAAGAACGTCGCATGACTCTCATCAAAGAACAGGATTTCGGAACTCCAGTATCTGAATCGGCGCAGACCGTGCGCCTGACCATCGACGGCGTTTGCGTTTCCGTTCCCGCCGGCACCTCGATCATGCGCGCCGCGGCCGGGAGAGGCGTGTCCGTGCCCAAGCTCTGCGCCACCGATAGTCTTCAATCTTTCGGTTCGTGCCGCCTGTGCCTCGTGGAAATCGAAGGCCGCAACGGCACGCCCGCGTCCTGCACCACGCCCGTCGCCGAGGGCATGGTCGTGCATACGCAAACGGGAAACCTCAAGAAGCTCCGCCGCAACGTGATGGAGCTGTACATCTCCGACCACCCGCTCGACTGCCTCACCTGCGCGGCGAATGGGGACTGCGAACTTCAGGACATGGCCGGCGCCGTGGGACTGCGTGACGTGCGCTACGGCTACGACGGCGAGAACCACATCCACGACGCCAAGGACACGTCGAACCCCTATTTCGACTACGATCCCGCCAAGTGCATCGTCTGTTCGCGCTGCGTGCGCGCCTGTGAAGAAGTGCAAGGCACTTATGCCCTCACCATCGAAGGCCGCGGCTTCGGATCGCGCGTCGCCGCGGGCCCGACGAGCTTCCTGGAGTCCGAATGCGTGTCCTGCGGCGCCTGCGTCCAGGCCTGCCCGACGGCGACCCTCATCGAAAAATCCGTGGTCGAGATCGGCCAGCCGGAACACTCCGTTGTCACCACATGCGCCTATTGCGGCGTCGGCTGCGCCTTCAAGGCCGAGATGCGCGGCACCGAAGTCGTGCGCATGGTTCCCTACAAGGACGGCAAGGCCAATCACGGCCATTCTTGCGTGAAAGGCCGCTTCGCCTGGGGCTACGCCACCCACCGCGACCGCATCACCAAGCCGATGATCCGCGCCAAGATCTCGGACCCCTGGCAGGAAGTGAGCTGGGAGACCGCGATCAACCACGTCGCGTCCGAGTTCAAGCGCATCCAAAAATCCTACGGCAAGAATTCCATCGGCGGCATCACCTCGTCCCGCTGCACGAACGAAGAGACCTATCTCGTCCAGAAGCTGATCCGCGCGGGCTTCGGCAACAACAACGTCGACACCTGCGCCCGCGTCTGCCACTCGCCGACGGGCTATGGCCTCAAGACGACGTTCGGCACCTCGGCCGGCACGCAGGATTTCGATTCCGTGGACGAGGCCGACGTGATCATGGTGATCGGCGCCAATCCCACGGACGCGCATCCTGTCTTTGCGTCACGCATGAAAAAGCGTATTCGCGAAGGCGCCAAGGTCGTCGTCATCGATCCGCGCCGGATCGACCTCGTGCGTTCGCCGCACGTCGAGGCGCAGGTTCACCTGCCCCTGAAGCCGGGCACCAACGTCGCCATCGCCAACGCCCTCGCCCATACCATCGTCACCGAAGGCCTGGTCGATGAGAAGTTCGTGCGCGAACGCTGCGACTGGAGTGAATTCGAAGGTTGGGCGGAGTTCGTGTCGCAGCCGCACAATAGTCCGGAAGCCGTCGGCCCTATCGCCGGCGTGAATCCGCAAGACATCCGCGCCGCCGCGCGCATCTATGCCAAAGGCGGCAATGCCGCGATCTATTACGGCCTCGGCGTCACCGAGCACAGCCAGGGCACGACCATGGTCATGTGCCTCGCGAACCTCGCCATGGCCACCGGCAACATCGGCCGCCGCGGCGTCGGCGTGAACCCGTTGCGCGGGCAAAATAACGTGCAGGGCTCCTGCGACATGGGGTCATTCCCGCACGAGTTCTCCGGCTACCGTCATGTCGGCGACGACGCCACCCGCGCCATGTTCGAAACCATGTGGGGCGTCGCGCTCGAGGCCGAGCCGGGCCTGCGCATTCCCAACATGTTCGACGCCGCCATTGACGGCACCTTCAAGGGCATCTATGTCCAGGGCGAGGACATGGTTCAGTCCGACCCCAACACAGAACACGTCGTTGCCGGATTCAGCGCCATGGAATGCGTGGTGGTCCACGATCTGTTCCTGAACGAGACCGCTAAGTTCGCGCATGTCTTCCTGCCCGGCGCGAGCTTCCTGGAAAAGGACGGCACCTTCACCAACGCCGAACGCCGCATCAGCCGCGTGCGCAAGGTGATGCCGCCGATGTCCGGCAAGGCCGACTGGGAAGCGACCTTGGAGATCGCCAAAGCGATGGGCTATCCCATGAGCTACGCCCATCCGTGCGAAATCATGGACGAGATCGCGCGCGTGACCCCGACCTTCGCCGGCGTCTCCTACGACCGGATCGAAGAGCTCGGCTCCATCCAGTGGCCCTGCAATGACAAGGCCCCCGAAGGCACGCCGATCATGCACATGAACGGCTTCGTGCGCGGCAAGGGCAAGTTCATCATCACCGAATATGTGCCCACCGACGAACGTACGGGTCCGCGCTTCCCGCTGCTGCTCACCACGGGGCGCATTCTTTCGCAATACAACGTCGGCGCCCAGACGCGCCGCACCGAGAATGTGCTATGGCACGGCGAAGACCGGTTGGAGATCAATCCCTTCGACGCCGAGAACCGCGGTATTCGGGACGGCGACTTTGTGAAAGTGCAAAGCCGCGCCGGCGCGACCAGCCTGCGCGCGCTCATCACGGACCGGGTGGCGCCCGGCGTCGTCTACACGACCTTTCACCATCCCTCGACGCAGATCAACGTGGTGACGACGGATTTCTCGGACTGGGCCACCAATTGCCCCGAGTACAAGGTCACCGCCGTGCAGGTCGCACCCTCCAACGGCCCTACGGAGTGGCAAGAGCACTACGCCGACCTCAGCAAAGCCAACACGCGCATCGCGCCCCCGAACGCAGCTGAATAGCGATGCCTTCGGCGCTCAAGATTCTTTTTATTCCTCCCCCTGAAAAGGGGAGGGCATAGGTCAGAATCGGACAATGTCCGCACCCTCCATCCCCTCTCCCATTTTCGATGCGCCGCGGCGCAGCCTGCGCGGCGGCGCCGAACATCTCGGCACGCGCGCGGTGCCCGAGGAAACCGCGATCGCCTTTACCTATAACCGCGCCTCATATGCGGTGATGATGGCGACTCCCGCCGACCTCGAGGACTTCGCGGTCGGCTTCAGCCTCGCCGAAGGCATCGTCGCCCATCGGTCCGAAATCGCCGCGCTTGAAGTCGTGCCGGGCGACCTCGGCGTCGAACTGCGGATGGAATTGACCGGCGCCGTCGCCGACAAATTCACCGAACGGCGCCGTTTCATGGCGGGACCGGTCGGGTGCGGCCTCTGCGGCATCGAAAGTTTGAATGAAGTCCTGCGGCCGCTGCCCGTCCTCACGAGCGGCATGCGCATCGACGCCGGTTTGGTTCACCAAGCCCTCGCCGACATGCACCGCAAGCAGGACATGAGCCGGCTGACGCGCGCCGTTCACGGCGCGGCGTTCTGGACGCCCGCCAAGGGCCTCGTGGCCTTGCGCGAGGACGTCGGCCGCCATAGCGCCCTCGATAAGCTCGCAGGCGGTCTCGCCCGTCTTGATCACGTCGCCTCCGGCGGCATGGTCGTCATCTCCAGCCGTGTCTCCGTGGAGATGGTGCAGAAGGCCGCCATGATGGGCGCGCCGTTCCTGGTCGCGGTATCCGCGCCGACGGCTTTGGCGATCCGCACGGCCGACAAAGCGGGCATCACCCTGATCGGCATTGCCCGCGACGACGGGTTCGAAGTCTTTACTCATGGAGACCGGGTCAGCCTGGTCACGCTGCAGCATGTCATCCGATAAGCTTGTTTATATGGCCAATCAAATTGGCACGGCCTTCAATCACCAGGAGGACGACGAAGCCGTCGCCTCGATCGCGGGCCACATCAAGGCGTTCTGGGATCCGCGCATGCGCGCGAAGATCTTTGAATATGAAGCCACGGGCGGCGCGGGACTGGCGCCCCGCGTTCTTCAGGCGGTACGGACCCTGAAGTCCTAAAAACCCTCAGGTCTTTTCGGTGGGTTGCGCGCGCTTGCGCGGCGCCGGGCGGGGCTTTGGGTTGGCGGCTTCATGGGCAAGCCGCAAGGCACGCAATTCGAGAGTCCGCTTCAGGTTCGCAGCTTCTTTGAGCCGCCGCTCGGTCAGGAATGCTTCATCGCGCTTCGCCGTGGCGGTTCTCGCGCTGTCGGCCTTGTTGAAGGCCTTCTCAGCCCGCTTTCTTTCCGGTGTCATGTCGTACTCCCTTCTTAGGTTTCAGGTAACGAGCAATGCACCAATGTGATGCGCGGTCTGGTTTGCGTTCCTCCCTTCAAGGGCAATCAAGTACCAGGTGACGCCGACGGCCGCCGGCGTCAATCTTCTGCCTCGCGCGCACCTAAGTCCAGGGGCAAAGACACTATTTATTTTGCGGGCCGCGCCGCCCCGAGATCAGCGCCGTCACGTCGAGCAGCACGCGACCCACGGCGAGCCCGCCCGGACATGCCAGATATTTCGGCCGCCATTCCGGGGCGAATTTGTCCTTGTACCGGCGCAGCCCCCGGAAGCTGTAGAAATGCTCGCCGGCGCGGTAAATCATCCCGCCCAGCTTGTGCCACAGCGGGCCTAGTCTCCGGCCTTCAAGGCCCGACAGCGGCGCCATGCCGAGGTTGAACCACTGGTAGCCTTGCGCCTTGCCCCACAGCATGATTTCCACGAACAGGAATTCCATCACGCTGTGGATGCCCGTGGGACCATAGCGCATGAGATCGATGGAAAGTTCGGCCTTGCCCGCGCTCTCCCAGATATTGGCGAAGGCGATGATCTCGCCTTCCTCCATCACCACGCCGCAGCGGAAATGCGCGAGATAGCGCTCGTTGAAGAAGCCGAGCGAGAAGCCTTTCTCTTTACCCGACTTTGCGCCGAGCCAGGCATCCGACACCTTGCGGAGTTGCGGCATCGCCGCCTGGACGTC
>JAYRTJ010000080.1:0-15716 GCA_041919675.1 Rhodospirillaceae bacterium
GGCGGATGAGTTCGGCCGGACCGTTAAAGAACGTCTCGGCGATCGACTTCATTGTGCTCGCACCGGTGAAGGCGCGGAACGCCTCGCTGCGCACAAAGGCATGGGCCGGGTGCCCCGCCAGACCGTGCGCGGGAAGGTCTTTCGGCTCACGGCCCGAGAAAAGGCCGCGGCGCGCGTCGCCGTCCTTGAAAAAGCTTGAATCGAACAAGCTGAAGTAAGCTTCGCGCAGATCGAGAACCGTCTTGGAAGACAGTGCGCCCTTGAGCAGGACGTAGCCGTCCTCGGCATAACGCGCGCGCAACGTTTCCGCGGGAAGGCCCGTGTGGCTTTCGCGAAGGGCGGCGAAATATTGCGGCGTAAACGGGATGGGTGCGCCGTTGGAGGTCAGCGTACGGACGTTCAAAGGGTGTTCCCCGGTCTTATTGTTGGGCGCATCCTATCGGCGGGCCCGGGGATTGCAAGCCGCTCTCGTGCGCAAAAGTCACGAAATATCGCGAAAACACGCGGGTGTGAGACCCAGTTCCTTGAGCCGGGCGCTGACGCGCGGACTTGTAAGAGCCGCGAGCTCGCCGGCCCGGTCATAGCCCGGCGCCGCCGCCTCGAGCGCCGAGGTCGTGCGCACGGCGGGGTGGAAGTAGAACTCCGTGGCGCCGGGCCCCGGATTTTCCAGCTGACGCAGAACCAGGCTTTCGTTCACCTGACCCGTCGCGTGCATTCCGACGACGCGGTCATTGAAGGACAGGCCTGCGCGGGACAGACGCTTTTTCATGAGGGCCATCCACGGCGCGAGCAGGGCGGCCGGCGCTTCATAGGGCAGCCGGACGGCGCGCACATCGAATTCCTTCGCAACCTCGATGATCAGACCCAGGACGGTGGGGTGAAGGTGCATGTGATTGTGGGCGTTCACATGATCGAGGGGCAGGCCCGTCGCCCGGAAGGCCTCGAACTGCGCGCGGATTTCCGCCCGCAGCTGGCGGCGGGCGAAGGGCGAGAAAAACCACCTTACGCCGGCGCCGACCAAATCATCGTGGAACGTGCCGTCGGATTTAAGAAGCGCGGGCAGAACCGCGGGCGAAAGTACGGGGCGTCCTTCGACCAAGGTGAGATGCAGGCCGACCGCGAGGCGCGGCATGCGGTGCGCGCGCGCGATCGCGTCTTTCGCCGCCGGCGCCCCGACCATCAGGCTCGCGGCGGACAGCACGCCGTCGCGATGCCCGCATTCGACCGCTTCGTTGACTTCATCGCAAAGGCCGAAGTCGTCGGCGGTGAATATGATCCGGGTGGGGCGCTTGTGCATGCGGGGGCATCATGCTCGAATGAGATATGCATGACCATCGGTACTTCGTGAAAAAGACTTTCAAGCCATGACCGCCCTCGTGACCGGCGCGACGGGATTTGTTGGGTCGGCGGTGGCGCGGGCGCTGCTGGCGCGCGGCGAGACCGTGCGCGTGATGGCGCGCGCGGGCGGCGACCGGCGAAATCTCGATGGACTGAAAGTCGAAATCGTCGAAGGCGACCTCCGTGACCCGGATGCGCGCCGCAGGGCGGTGCGGGGCGCTTCGAGCCTCTATCATGTCGCCGCGGACTACCGCCTGTGGACACGCGATCCGGCGGCTATGTTCGCGACCAATGTCGAAGCGAGCGAAGGACTGCTGCGCGAGGCCGCCGAGGCCGGGGCTTCGCGCATGGTCTATACCAGCTCCGTTGCGACCCTTGGTCTGTTCCCCGACGGCCGCGAAGCCGATGAAGTCACGCCGGTCAGCGCGGCCGACATGATCGGTCCGTACAAGCGCTCCAAGTTCGATGCCGAGGAACGCGTGCGGGCGCTGGCGGCGTCAGGCCTTCCGATTGTCATCGTGAATCCGACGGCGCCGGTGGGGCCTCGCGACGTGAAGCCCACGCCCACGGGCCGCACCATTGTTGAGGCCGCCGCGGGCCGTATGCCGGCTTTTGTCGATACCGGGCTCAATATTGTTCATGTCGACGATGTCGCGCGGGGCCATTTGCTCGCCCATGACAAAGGCAAGGCGGGTGAGCGTTATGTCCTCGGCGCGGAAAATCTGACGTTGCAAGAGATCCTCGCGCGCATCGCCGCGCACGTGAACCGCAAGGCGCCGACGATCCGGATTCCCAACGCGGCGATCATGCCGATTGCCTACGCCGCTGAATTCTTCGCCCGCGCCTTCAATACTGGGGAGCCGTTCGTCACGGTGGATGGACTGAAGCTCGCGCGTAAGCGGATGTTTTTCTCCAGCGCCAAGGCCGCTCGCGAACTTGGCTATACGGCGCGCCCCGTGGACGAAGCGATCGGCGATGCGCTCGCCTGGTTCCGCGCCCATAAATACCTATAGGCCGTCCGAACGCGATGGTTGACACGCCGCAAAGAAAAACGGCGCAGCCCGCCGGCCGCGCCGTTTTCATTCGGTACGAGGCGAACCCCGGAAGGCCCGCGTCTCGTCTTAGCCGGCCTTCAAGTTGGCGGCGGCGGCCTTGCCGCGCTCGCTGACGAGGTCGTAATTGATCTTCTGGCCTTCAACCAGCGTGTCCATGCCGGCGCGCTCAACGGCGGTGATGTGCACGAACACGTCCTTGCCGCCATCGCTCGGCTGAATGAAGCCGTAGCCCTTGACCTTGTTGAACCACTTCACGGTGCCTGAAGCCATTTGCGTCTCTCTCCGTCGATGCGCCCACTTGAGCGAAATACCGCGCACCCGTCGCGCGGCGTCCGACAACCAGTGTTGGAAGTGACTCGTGAGCGCCGCCCAAGGTAAAAGGCCCCGGGGCCGAAGCGGGTGGTGCTGTCAACGTCAGGCCAAAACTCGATTGCGCCTAAATTACTCCCCGCGGACCTTGTAAAGTCAAGGGTTTTCGAGATTCGGTCGCCCTCGGAAGCGATTGGTTTTTAAGTAAAAAGCGAGGTTAACCTAGGTTATGCCCGGGCTGGTTGCCGCGCGAAAATCGGCGCCTGTTACCACAACCTGATGGGGTTGCCCGCGCGAAAAACGCTAGAGAACGGGGGGCGTCATTTTTAGGAAACCGCGCGTGACAGGTTTGAAGCGATTTACGGTGGGGCTGGCTGTCTTCGCCCTTCCTTTCTCCCCGGCTTTCGCCGGTGAAACTTTCACCACTTACGGCGACGTCGGCCGTTACGCGTTGCCGGCGGGCGCCGCGATTTTGTCGCTGACCCAGGACGACACCGCGGGGCTAAAGCAACTCCTGGCAAGCGGCGCGGTGACCCTTGGCGCAACATATGCGCTCAAGTACGCCGTCGACGATACGCGCCCGAACGGCGGACGCAGGTCATTCCCCTCGGGCCATACGGCGTGGGCCTTCACCGGGGCCGCATTCATCCATTACCGCTATGGGTGGGAATGGGGGCTGCCCGCCGAACTCGCGGCGACCGCCGTGGCCGTGAGTCGGGTGGACGGCAATTTTCATCGATGGCGCGACGTGATCGCGTCGGCCGTCCTCGCGCACACGTCGGCCTATTTCCTTGTCGAGCACTTGGATGAGAACGTGACGCTGATGCCCATGATCGGCGGACGAAAACCCGCGTTCGGAATCGTAGGCGCTCTGCGGTTCTAGGATCTAGGATCTAAGCGGAGGCGCGTTTCGCTTGCGGCGCGACCATGCGCGCCGGTGGAATGTGCACGGTGACGCTGGTTCCGATGTCGCGCGTGCTGGCCAGGGTCAGCGTGCCGCCGTGCAGCTTCATGAGCTGATCGGCGAGCGGCAGGCCAAGCCCGGTTCCTTGCACGCGCCGCCGCTCCGCATCGCGGCTTTGGACAAACGGTTTCAGCACCTCGGCGAGTTCGTCCTTGGCGATGCCGCTGCCGGTATCGGCAACGACAAGCTCGACGCCGCCGTCGGCCGCGCGCCGGCCCTTGATTTGTATCCTGCCGCCGGCGGGGGTGAATTTCACGGCGTTCGAGATCAGGTTCAAAAGCACCTGGTTGATCTTGCGCGCATCGACGAGGACATCCGGCAAGTCCTCGTCCACCTGCACCTCGAGGCAAAGCTCGGCGGCGTCGATCGACTGGCGCATCAGACTTGCGGCGTGCGCGATCAAGGCCGAGACGTGGGTGACCTCTTCCTCCAGGTCCGCCTTTCCGGCTTCGACTTTCGAAAGATCCAAAATGTCATTGATGATGCCGACGAGATGCCGGCCGCTTTCATGAATGGAACGCGCAAAGTCCACGTACTGCGGATTGCCGACCGGGCCTTTGAACTGATTGTGGATCACTTCCGCGAAGCCGATGATCGCGTTCAAGGGCGTGCGCAGTTCGTGGCTCATGTTGGCGAGGAAGCGCGACTTGGCGCGGTTCGCGTCCTCGGCCTTGTACGCGAGTTCGGCGTTCCGCACGCGCAAGCGGACACTTTCGACAAACGTCTGGTAGCCGTTGAGGCCGGCGACCATGAGGAGCGTCAAATAAAGGACCGTGTAAGCAATGAGGCCCGGCGCCATGCGGTCGCCGGAGATCGCGACGGCGGCCCAAGGCGGCACGATCGCGCAGGCCAGGAATGCAATCATCGCCGCGGGAATGCAGTACATCATGATGGTGCCGCCGGCGGCCATGCCGGCGATCATGCTGAAGACCAGAAGGTCGACGTCGGGATCGGGAACGGCGACCACCAAGGTCGTCGTGAAGGCGCCCCACAAAACGCCATAGACGACCGCCCATCCGAACAGGCGCGTGACGGTCTGGTCCTTGATCTCGGACGGACGCGAACGTCCGCGATGACTGGCCCAGGCGAATATCTGACAGGCCGCCACGATCTGGAAAATCGCGACCATCGCCAGGAATGCGGGCGGATGAAAAGACGGCCACGCGGCGATGGTGAGAATGATCGCGTTCAGCGAGTGAGCGGCGGCGGCAACCGGCTGAAGCCGCACGACCGCGAGCAGCCGCTCGACATTCAATTCGCGTTCTATGTCCGGCGCTAGAACGGGTTTCATCCATAAGGCGTGCCAGCGTGCCATGCGGCGAAACAATCCTCTGAAGCGCGTCCAACGGCGCGTAACTTTACCCGGAGTGCCGTGCGGCGGCAAATGAAACGGGCGACGCCGGAACCGGCGCCGCCCGCAACAAAAGACCGGTCGAGGCAAAGCGCTAGACGGCGGTTCCACCGACGGTGAGTTGCTCGATCTTCAATGTGGGCTGTCCGACGCCGCACGGCACACCTTGGCCATCCTTGCCGCAGGTGCCGACGCCGGGATCCAGCTTCATGTCGTTGCCGATCATCGAAACCTTGGTCATGACGTCGGGGCCGTTGCCGATCAGCGTCGCGCCTTTGACCGGACGTCCGAGCTTGCCGTTCTCGATCATGTAAGCTTCCGTGGCCGAGAACACGAACTTGCCCGAAGTGATGTCCACCTGGCCGCCGCCGAAGTTCGCGGCATAGAGGCCCTTCTTCACCGAGGCGATGATTTCATCGGGATGGCGCTCGCCGCCCAACATAAAAGTGTTCGTCATCCGCGGCATCGGATGATGCGCATATGACTGCCGGCGTCCATTGCCGGTCGGGCGCATGTTCATCAGGCGCGCGTTCAGGCGATCCTGCAGGTAGCCGGTAAGGATGCCGTCCTCGATGAGCACGGTACGCGAGGTCGGCGTGCCTTCGTCGTCGACCGTCAAGGAGCCGCGCCGGTCATGGAAGGTGCCGTCGTCGATCACGGTCACGCCCTTGGACGCGACGCGTTGGCCCATGAGATTGGAGAAGGCCGACGTCTTCTTGCGGTTGAAGTCGCCTTCGAGACCATGACCGACAGCCTCGTGCAGCAGTATGCCCGGCCAGCCCGATCCGAGCACCACCGGCATCTCGCCGCCGGGCGCGTCGACCGATTCCAGGTTCACAAGCGCCTGGCGCAAGGCCTCGTCGACGGCGCCCTGCCATGTGCCGGCCTTCAGGAACTCGCCGTACGTCACGCGGCCACCGGCGCCGTAGCTGCCGGACTCCATACGGCCCTTGTCTTCAACGATGACGCTGACGTTGAGGCGCACAAGCGGACGGATGTCCGCGACGTTGTAGCCGTCCGGACGCAGGATGTGGACCGCCTGCCATGAACCGGAGAGCGACGCGCTCACCTGTTTGACGCGCGGATCCCTGCCGCGGGCGTAGGCGTCGATCTCGGCCAGGGTGGACACTTTAATGTCGAATGGAACCATCGGCAGCGGGTTGTCGTCCGTATACAGCTGCTGATTCGTGCCCGAAGGCGGTTCAGCGAGCGTGCCGCCGCGGCCCGAGCGCACGGCGCGCACGGTTTCACCGGCGCGCGCGATGGCTTGTTCGGTCAGCGTGCTCGAGTGCGCGAAGCCCGTGGTTTCGCCGGCGACCGCGCGCAGGCCAAAGCCCTGCGACGTGTCGAACGAGGCGTTCTTGATGCGCCCGTCGTCGAACGTGAAGCTCTCCGACTGGCAGTATTCCAGGTAAAGCTCGCCGTCGTCGCAGCCTTGCAGCGCGTTCGAAACGATGCGGCTGACGGAACTCTTGTCCATGCCCGTCTTGTCGAAGAACAGCGTGTCGGTCGTCTTGAGATCGGCCATGACTTACTCCGCGGGTTCAGCGTGAAGAGGTGATCCGGCGCGCGCCGGTTCCGCGCGCACGCGGCGCTGGGTGTGGGCGAACCACACCGTCAGCGTGAAAAGCATGAGCGCGCCGGCCTGGTGAGCGAGCGCAAGGCCAAGGGGGACTTGGAGGACGAGCGTCGATATTCCGAGCGCGGCCTGGACGAGCGCCATGATCATGAGCGCGTTGAGCACGCTCCGCGTGCGCCCGGCAGCGGCGCCGCGGCCGCGCCGCCAGGCGACGGCCACGAGAATCACGAGCGCAATGGCCGCCACGCGGTGATTGAATTGCACCGTCGTCGCATCTTCAAAGGCGCTCAAATACCAGGGGTCCATGGAGTACAGGGCCTCGGGGATGACCCGTCCGTCCATCAACGGGAATGTATTATAGATAAGTCCCGCATTGATCCCCGCAACAAAGGCGCCGGCGCCGATCACGACGAGGGCGAAGAACGGCAAGACGGCGGAAAGGCGCCGCGTCGCGGGATCGAGCCGCACGGTGGCCGGCGCATCCTTCCCGAACAGGTCGAGCGCGACCCATACGATCAGTCCGTAAACCGTAAAGGCAAGGCAGAGGTGCGCGGCCAATCTGTACTGGCTGACATCGGGCCGATCGACGAGCCCGCTCGCCACCATGAACCAGCCGAGCGCGCCCTGCGCGCCGCCCAATACAAAAAGCCCGCCGAGTTTGTAGAACAGCGGCCGGTCCACGGCCCCGCGCCAGATGAACCATAGGAGGGGGAGCGCGAATACGATGCCGATGATGCGGCCCCACAGCCGGTGCGTGAATTCAAACCAGTAGATTTTCTTGAAATCGCCGAGCGACATGCCCGCGTTTTTCAGGAGGTACTCGGGCGAGGTCCGATAGGCCGAGAATTCGTCCTGCCACTGGGCTTCATTCAGCGGCGGCACCACATGAAGCGGCTTCCACTCCACCATCGAAAGCCCGGATTCCGTCAGGCGCGTCGCCCCGCCGATCACGACCATGATGAAGATCATGGCGGCGCAGATCGCCAGCCACCAGGCGATGGCGCGCGGGGGAGGGGGCTGTCGAACGGATGTCGTCGGGGAGGCGGGCATTGGCCTAGCATTAGGCCATGACTTCCCTGTGAACAAGGCCGCGCGGGGAAACAAAGGTTACACAAGCCTTTGATCGGCGCGCCGCGCGCGTGTATGACGGCGGCGTCACTACTTGGCACTTTATGACCGCGTCCCCGCCTTCAGAGTCCGTGGAGCTTTCCGTCGTCATCCCGGTCCGGGACGAGGCGGGCAATGTCGCGCGGCTTGCGGCCGAGATCCATGCCGCGCTCGCCGGGAAGCCGGCTTACGAAGTCATTTTCGTCGACGACGCGTCCACCGACACGACGGCGGATGAACTCGCGGGGATGAACGACGCGCGCGTGCGCGTCTTCACCCACGTCAAATCCTGCGGTCAAAGTCAGGCGACGATCACCGGCGTTACGCAGGCGCGCGGGACGTGGATCGCCACGCTGGACGGCGACGGTCAGAACGATCCGGCGGATCTGCCGCGGCTTCTGGACGCCCGCGCGGCCGCCGGCGCGGATGCGGCGCACACCCTGTTCATCGGCCGGCGCGGCGCGCGGCGCGACAATCTGCGCCGCCTTATCGCCTCGCGGATCGCCAACGGCATTCGCGGCGCGGTGCTCGGCGACGCAACGCCCGATTCCGGATGCGGCATAAAACTGCTGTCCCGCGCACTTTTCCTTGCCCTGCCGCGGTTTGACGCGTTGCATCGTTTCATGCCGGCGCTGGTGCTGCGCGCCGGCGGACGGGTTGTATCCATGCCGGTCTCGCACCGCATGCGCGTGCGCGGGGCCTCGAAATACACGATCTGGCGCCGGGGCTTGATCGGCGTTGTCGACATGCTCGGGGTCTTCTGGCTCATGCGCCGGAACAAGCGCCCCACGCTGAAATCATAAGAGGTTCGAAGATGAGCTGGTTCCTAGGGTGGTTCGCGACCATGAACGTCATGAAGACCGTCGGTCTGGCCGGACAGGTCATCTTCGGCTCGCGCTTCTTTGTGCAATGGTTCGCCAGCGAACGCCTGAAGCGCAGCGTGATCCCGCTGGCCTTCTGGCACCTGAGCCTCGCGGGCGGCCTCCTGACGCTGGTTTACGCCGTCTATATCGAGGAACCGGTGTTCATGATCGCCCAGCTGGGCGGGGTGCTCATTTACAGCCGTAACCTCTATTTCGTGTACCGGGCCCAGGGCTCCCACCCCCTGATGGGGCCGGACCGGACCTAGTTGCGCGGCCCGATTCCGGCCCTATTTCACGGGCGCTCCCCTTGACTCGTCCGGAGCCGATAGCTACCTAGCTGGCACTCGCCGGGCTTGAGTGCTAACGCGCCTCCAGCCCTGGGGAAAAACGCTTTTACTATCAATAGGATATTGGAGGGACATATGAAGTTTCGGCCTCTGCATGACCGCGTTCTGGTTGAGCGCACTGAATCCGACACCAAGACCAAGGGCGGCATCATCATTCCGGACACCGCTCAGGAAAAGCCGATGGAAGGCAAAGTGATCTCGGTCGGTTCGGGCAACCGCGACGAAAGCGGCAAGCTGGTCCCGCTCGACGTGAAGAAGGGCGACCGCATCCTGTTCGGCAAGTGGTCGGGCACCGAAGTGAAGATCGACGGCAAGGAGCTGTTGATCATGAAGGAGTCCGACATCATGGGAATCATCGAGTAGTCGGTCCCCCGAAGAATTAAGAAAGGCACAATCTCATGGCAGCTAAAGACGTCAAATTCTCGTCGGACGCGCGCGACCGCATGCTGCGCGGCGTCGACATCCTCGCCAACGCGGTGAAGGTCACGCTCGGTCCGAAAGGCCGCAACGTCGTCATCGAAAAGTCCTTCGGCGCTCCGCGCATCACGAAGGACGGTGTGACGGTCGCCAAGGAAATCGAACTGAAAGACAAGTTCGAGAACATGGGCGCCCAGATGGTGAAGGAAGTTGCGTCCAAGACCAACGACCTCGCCGGCGACGGCACCACCACCGCCACCGTTCTGGCTCAGGCGATCGTGCGCGAAGGCGCCAAGAGCGTCGCGGCGGGCATGAACCCGATGGACCTCAAGCGCGGGATCGACAAGGCCGTTGAATCGGTCGTCGGCGACCTCGAAAAGATGTCCAAGAAGATCAAGACCACCGAAGAGATCGCCCAGGTCGGCACGATTTCGGCCAACGGCGAACGCGAGATCGGCGACATCATTGCCAAGGCCATGGACAAGGTCGGCAAAGAAGGCGTGATCACGGTGGAAGAAGCCAAGGGCCTCGACACCGAACTCGACGTCGTCGAAGGCATGCAGTTCGACCGCGGCTATCTCTCGCCGTACTTCATCACCAACGCCGACAAGATGGTGGTGGAACTGCAGAACCCGTACATCCTGATCCACGAAAAGAAGCTCTCGGACCTGCAGCCGCTGCTGCCGATCCTGGAAGCCGTCGTGCAGTCGAGCCGTCCGCTGCTCATCATCGCCGAAGACATTGAAGGCCAGGCGCTTGCCACGCTCGTCGTGAACAAGCTGCGCGGCGGCCTCAAGGTCGCGGCCGTGAAGGCGCCGGGCTTCGGCGACCGCCGCAAGGCCATGCTGGAAGATCTCGCCGTGCTCACCGCCGGCCAGGTCATCAGCGAAGATCTCGGCATCAAGCTCGAAACCGTCACCCTGCCGATGCTCGGCTCCGCCAAGCACGTCACGATCGACAAGGACAACACGACCATTGTCGACGGCGCGGGCAAGAAGAACGACATCAACGCCCGTTGCGAGCAGATCCGCCGTCAGATCGACGACACCACGTCGGACTACGACAAGGAAAAGCTGCAGGAACGCCTGGCGAAGATCGCCGGCGGCGTTGCGGTGATCAAGGTCGGCGGCGCGACCGAAATCGAAGTGAAGGAAAAGAAGGACCGCGTCGACGACGCCCTTCATGCCACCCGCGCCGCGGTGGAAGAAGGCATCGTGCCGGGCGGCGGCGTCGCCCTGCTGCGCGCCTCCAAGAACCTCGGCAAGATCGAAGTCGCGAACGACGACCAGAAGGTCGGCGTCGAGATCGTTCGCCGCGCCCTGGGCGTTCCGCTCCGTCAAATCTCGGAAAACGCCGGTGAAGACGGCGCCGTGATCGCGGGCAAGGTCGCGGAATCGAAGGACAACAACTTCGGTTACGACGCCTCGACCGGCAAGTTCGTCGACATGGTGAAAGCCGGCATCGTCGACCCGACGAAGGTCGTGCGCGTGGCTCTGCAGGACGCGGCCTCGGTCTCGGGCCTGCTGATCACCACCGAAGCGATGGTCGCCGAAATCCCGAAAAAGGATGAAGCTCCGGCGATGCCGCCGGGCGGCGGCATGGGCGGCATGGACTTCTAAGTCCGGCTCCCCGCGCGATAGACAGTCGAAGGGCCGTGCCGAAAGGTACGGCCCTTTTGCTTTGGCGGTTATGCAGAAATCAAAAAAGACCGAGCCGCCGCAATGCGCTATAAGCGGCCTATGAGTTCCTGGGGACCATCCAAATCCTTTCTGAAAGTTCTGGGGCTGCTCGCGATCTTCACGATGGCGCCGGCCACGATCTACATGCTCTACACCCGCACCGGCGGGCCGGAATCCAAAAAAGAAATCGTCTTCCACAAGAACCTGCGCTTCGTGCTGATGGGCGCGGAAGATGTGATCGACTTCGGTCCGTTGACCGACTGGCCGTGGGAGAAGGTCTGCGCCCTGACGGACAGCCTCACGGACAAGGAAATCGATGAAGTCCTTGGCTTCGAGTACCTGGCCAAGTCCGAGATGCACTGGATGCCGCATGCCGAGTACTGGACTCTTCTGTTCGTGGACGTCGAGCGCGAGGTGAACTGGGGCAAGGCGCGCCCCGTGACCGCGATCCGCATGTCGCGCAAGGAAATGGCCGAGCTCCGCCTGCCGCTTGGATCCAAGGGGACGTGCGTTCCGCGCCACTCCATCCAGGCGCGCCTGTCGCGCGCGCCGGCGGCCATCGGTCAAAGCCCGGTGACCATCCGTTTCGCCTCCGTCGGGGAAGAGTGATGTTCAAGCACGTCGTTGTCGTCGGCGCCGGAGCGGTGGGCTGCTACTACGGCGGAATGCTTGCGCGCGCGGGCCTCAAGGTGACGCTGATCGCGCGCCCTCAGCATGTCGAGGCCATCCAACGCGACGGCCTGACGATGGATACGACCACGTTCAAGGAACAGGTCAAGATCGGCGCCGTGACCGAAATGGACGCGGTGAAGGACGGCGATCTCATTCTTCTCTGCGTGAAGACGCTCGACACCGTCACGGCCGCGAAACAAGCACGGACGATGATGCGTCCCGATGCCGTGATGGTCAGCATGCAGAACGGCGTCGACAACGCCGAGCGCATCAAGGACGAACTCGGGTTCGATGTGGTCTCGGCGGCGGTCTATGTGGCGGCCGCGATGCCGGCGCCCGGCTATCTGAAGCATAACGGGCGCGGCGATCTCGTCATCGGCGGCGACGTCGCCGACGATGTCCTCGCGAAAATCGCGGCGACCTTCGCGCACGGCGGGATCCCGTGCAAGGTCAGCAAAACCGTCGCCCAGGAGATGTGGACGAAGCTCGTGATGAACGCGACTTACAACGCGCTCTCGGCTTTGACCGGCTGCACCTATGGTGTGCTCGTCAACGATCCCGGCGCGCTCGACATCATGATGCTTCTTGCCGCCGAATGCGTGGACGTCGCCAGGGCGAAAGGCATAACCCTCGATCTGGCGGATATGCAGGACCGTGTGCGCAAACTCGGCCCCGCGATGCCGGGAACCTTGTCGTCGACGCAGCAGGATCTCGCGCGCGGCAAGCCGACGGAAATCGATTCCCTGAACGGCTACGTCGCGGCGCAGGGCAAAAAATACAATGTGCCGGCGCCCATGAACGCCGTGATGCACAGCCTCGTGAAATTGCGCGAAGCGCGTAAAGCCGGCTAACCCTCGTCGTTCGATCCGTCGCGCAGCACCCCGAAGGCCTTGGAGTGCGAGCCCCGTACGGCAATCGCGAAACCATCCGCGGCTAACCCGCGCCGCAGGATTTCCCGGATCGCCGACGCGCGGCTCGGCATGCGCTTTTCAAAACGAAAATTGTCGAGGGCGGTCAGTTCCTCCTGTGACAGCATGACCTGGAGGCGCGAGAGACGCTTTTCGGTGGCCGTCCTTTTACCGCCGTTCTTCGTAGGCATGGCTTCACTTACTCAAAATGAGTAATCGGGGTCCTGATTTGAAACGCGCAAAAAGAGTGTTTTGTTCCAGAAGCGCACGTTGCTCCTGTAACCCCTTATAAAAACGCGCGCACCATCGCGACCGCTTCGGCGAGGCCGACGCGCGCGACGTCCACGCCCGGCGGGAAGGCCGTGCACAGGCGCGAGGGCATCATCGGATCCAGAAGGACGAAGATGCCGCGGTCGGTCTCGCGCCGGACCAGGCGGCCGAAGGCCTGTTTCAGGCGAAGACGCGTAATGGCGTCGTCGTAGCCCTTCTTGCCGTGCGCGGTGCGCCGGGCCTTGTGCAGGATATCCGGGCGCGGCCACGGCACGCGGTCGAAGACAACGAGGCGCAGCGAGCGGCCCGGGACATCGACCCCTTCGCGCACAGCGTCGGTTCCAAGGAGGCAGGCGTCCTCCTCGGCGCGGAAGATGTCGACCAGGGTCGAGGTGTCCATCGCATCCACATGCTGCGCGTAAAGCGGGATGCCCGCCTCGTCGAGCGGCGCGGAGACATGTTTGTGCACTTCGCGCAGGCGGCTGATGGCGGTGAACAGGCCGAGCCCGCCGCCGCCCGCGGCCAGGAAGAGCTCGCGGTAGGCCGCGGCGACCTGTTTTAGGTCGTCTTTGCGGACGTCGGTGACGACGATCACGCGGGTATTGGCGACATAGTTAAAGGGCGAAGCGAGCGAGGCGCGGGCGACCGGCGCCGACAGGTGCCATGCGCCGACGCGCTGCTCGGCATTGGTCCAATCCGCCGCTTCATCCGCCTCGCCGGTGAGCATCGTGGCGGATGTCACGACGATCCCGTGCGCATGATCGGCAAGGGCGCGTGCGAAGGGCAGGGTGGGATCGACCCAGTGCCGGCTGAGGCCGACGTCGATATCATGGCCGTCGATGCGCTCGATATGGAACCAGTCCACAAATTCGGACGGCGTCGCGTCTTTCAGCGATTTGACCATGCCGCGCCATGCGGTGACCTGCATTGCCCCGCGATGCTCGAGCGTGCGGATGACCGCCTCGAGGCGCTGGCGCATCGAGGTCTCGAGGATGCCGGCATCCTTGTTGAGTTTTGCGGTGAAGCCGGAGATCAGTTTCCGCAGCGGCGCTTCAAGGCGCGCGAGCGCGGTCTCAAGACCATCGACGGCCTCGGCGAGACCGGGCAGGAGCGGAACGGTTTCAGCTTCCAGCGAATAATGCGACGACGTGTCGCCGCGCGCGAGCACTTGTTCGCGCACGAGCGCCAGGAATTTTTCGGACGGTCCTTGCGGGGCGCCGTCCTTCACGCGGTTGCGCCAGCCTTGACCGGGAAGCGCGCGGGCCGCTTCCACGGCGTCTTCGACGGCGTTCGAAAGCCCGAAGTCGTCACCGCTGCCGCAGGCGATCAGGTCTTCGCAACGCCGCTTCAGCCCGCGGGCGCGGCTGCGCTTGGCATTGCCTTCCGCGCCGAGCAGCCAGCGCCGGAGATCGGCCGCTTCCAGCCCCGTGAAGTGGGCGGAAAAGGCGGAATCGGCCGCTTCGAAGATGTGGTGGCCTTCGTCGAACACATAGCGCGTCGGGCGCAGCGCGTCGTCGATGCCGCCGAGCGCGGCCTGCGCCATGACGAGCGCATGGTTCGCAACCACGATGTCGGCGTAGCGCGCCCGGCGCACGGTCCGCTCGACAAAGCACTTCTGATAGTGATTGCACGCGGCGTAAATGCACTCGCCGCGCCGGTCGGCGAGGCCGATGACTTTCTCCCGGCCCAGAACTTCCGGCAGCCAGCCCGGCAGATCTCCGCCCACCATATCGCCGTTGCGGGTCACGCTGACCCAGCGCGCGACAAGTCCGAGCGCCACCGCGTCATGGGGCTGGGCGCCAAGGCGGTTCAGCGCCTCCTCGTAGCTGAGGAGACACATGTAGTTTTCGCGGCCTTTCCGGATCACCACGCGCCGCTTTTTCTCGTCCGCGTCCGGATGCAGGCGGTCGAGTTCCTGATCCAACTGGCGTTGCAGGTTGCGCGTGAAGGTCGAGAGCCAGACCGCGCCTTGGTTCTGTTCGGCCCATACGCTGGCGGGGGCCACATACCCAAGCGTTTTGCCGGTGCCGGTGCCGGCCTCGGCAAGGACCAATAAGGGTTGGTTCGAAGCGCCGCGCGGCTGGAAGGCCTCCGACACAAGGCGTGTGTAGGCGCGCTGGCTGGGCCGCGCCTCGGCGCCTTCGCCCAGCAACCGCTCCAGGCGCGCTTCCGACTCCGCGGCCGGAACGGGTTTACTGCCGGGCGGCGCGGGCGGGGCGCGCTCTTCCCAGGCGGGAAGGTCGATCCAGACGCGAAGCCCGGCGGCGGGGCCGAAGCCCCGCGCCGCATTGGGATCGCCGCCGAGGGCGGCGAGCACCGAGGGCCCCCAGGCCCATCCGCCGCGCGCCATGGCGCCGGCGGCCGCGGCGAGAGTCTTCGCCTCGAGATCGCCAAGGCGCTTCAGCTCCTCGAGCAGAAGCCGCACCGCGTGCAGCAAAGTCTCGGGTTTGTCCTCAAGGCGCGCCGGCGCCGGTAAACCCAAGGCGGCCGCGACGCCGCCGACGGTCGGCAGGCAGAAGCTGGCCGGCCGGACGAAGGCGAACAATTCCAAGACGTCGTGGGCCGGGAAGCGTTCGGTTTTCAGCCGCGCCGCGGTGGCCGGCGCGTGACAAAGGATCGGCCGGGCCGCCGCCATGAGTTGGCCGGCCATGGCGGCCTTTTTAACGGCGATTTCGCCGCTGGTGTCGAGGATCGCGGCGCTCGTCCATTCGGCCGCGACAACGGGCGCATCGGGAAGGAGGATGCGGCGAACGGGCAGCGCGGCGGCGGTGGACGTGTTCATGGAAGGTTCGACCTGTACCGGCAGTTCGCCGCCGGTGCAAGGCGGTTCGGCCGGCCCCGTCATGCCTCGCCGACA
>JAYRTJ010000081.1:0-15669 GCA_041919675.1 Rhodospirillaceae bacterium
AGCGTCACATGATCAAGGTGCCGCTGCGCGAAGGCCGCACGCTGCATCACGACCTCTACGGCCGCTTCGGCGCCGGTAAGGTCATCCTGCGCGCCGCTCCGGCCGGTACCGGCATCATCGCCGGCGGCCCGATGCGCGCCGTGTTCGAGACCATGGGCATCCAGGACATCGTCGCCAAAAGCGTCGGGTCCAACAACCCGCACAACATGGTGAAGGCGACCTTTACGGCGCTGCAGTCCATGACCAGCCCGCGCAACGTTGCCGCCAAGCGCGGCAAGAAGGTCGCGGACATCATCGGCCGCCGTGAGGAAGCCGGTAAAGAAGTGGCGAAGGAAGCCTAATCATGGCCGAGAAGAAGAAGACCGTCACGGTCACCCAGATCCACAGCGCCGCCGGCCGTTATGCCGACCAGCGCCAGACTTTGATCGGGCTGCGCCTCAATAAGATCCGCCGCACGTCGATCCTGGAAGATACCCCGGCGGTCCGCGGCATGATCAGAAAAGTAAAACACCTGGTTCAGGTAGACGAAGGCTGATCGGCCTCCTATCTCAAAGCCGGCGTTTAAGGCGTGGTCCGGAAAAGTGTTAGCGGTTTTCCGATAAGAGCGCGCCCGAAACCTAAAGGATTGGAACTATGAAACTTAATGAACTGCGTAACCGTCCGGGTTCGACCCACGCGCGTAAGGTCCTCGGTCGCGGTATCGGCTCCGGCCTCGGCAAGACCTCGGGCCGGGGTGTGAAGGGTCAGAAGGCGCGTACCGGCGTGGCCATCAAAGGCTTCGAAGGTGGTCAGATGCCTCTGTTCCGCCGCCTCCCGAAGCGCGGCTTCACCTCCTACGACACGTCGAAGTACGTGCCGGTCAACATCGGCCGCATCCAGGCCGCCGTTGACGCGGGCCGCGTCGACGCGAAGGGCACCATCACCATTGATACCCTTGTGAAGGCCGGCATCGTGCGCCGCGCGCACGACGGCATGCGCCTCCTGGGCGACGGCGAAGTGAAGTCGAAGCTGACCATCGAAGCCGTGTACGCGTCCGAGTCCGCGCGCGCCGCGGTCGAGAAGGCCGGCGGTTCGGTCACGATGACCCGCGCCGAGAAGGTTCCGGAAGACAAGAAGGTGCGCAAGCTTCCCAAGCGCGCCGATGCGAACCCGAAGGCGAAGAAGGGCGACAAGTCCGCCCGCGCCAAGAAGGCCGCGGCGACTGCCGGCAAGACTGAGAAGCCGGCGAAAAAGGCAAAGAAGTAATTGCCGGCGTTACGGAAGGCGATTTCGCCTTAACCGGAGTTTGATATGGCATCTGCGGCTGACCAACTCGCTGCGAACATCAATTTGGGCGTCTTCTCGAAGGCGACCGAGCTCAAGCGGCGAATCTGGTTCGCGCTTGGCGCTCTGATCGTCTATCGCCTGGGAACGTTCATCACCCTGCCTGGCATCGATCCGGTGGCCATGCAGGACGTGATGCGCGCGCAGGCGGGCGGCGTGCTCGGCCTGTTTGACGTGTTCGCGGGCGGCGCCTTGTCGCGCATGAGCATTTTCGCGCTCAACATCATGCCGTACATTTCGGCCGCGATTATCATCCAGCTGCTGGCTTCGGTCAGCCCGGCGCTCGAATCCCTCAAGAAAGAGGGCGTCACGGGCCGTATCAAGATGAATCAGTACACCCGGTATCTGACGGTCGCCATCACGGCGCTGCAGGCCATCGGGATCGCGACCGGTCTCCAGGGCTCGACCGCTTCGAACGGTCTGCCGGTGGTGATGAACCCCGGTCCGTTCTTCGTCGCGACGACGGTGATCACGCTTGTCGGCGGCACCATGTTCCTGGTTTGGCTCGGCGAGCAGATCAGCGAACGCGGTATCGGGCAGGGGATTTCGCTGCTCATTTTCGCGGGCATTGTCGCCGGTTTGCCGAGCGCCATCGCCTCGACCCTCGAGCTTGGCCGCACGGGCGCCCTGTCGCCGGTCCTGATCGCGCTCGGCGCGATTGGTGCGGTGGTTTTGGTGGCCGTCGTGGTTTTCGTCGAACAGGCGCAGCGCCGGATCCTGGTCCAGTATCCCAAACGCCAGCAGGGCAATAAGGTGTTCGGCGGCGAAGCCTCGCACATCCCGCTGAAGCTCAACACGTCGGGCGTCATTCCGCCGATTTTCGCCAGCTCGCTTCTGCTCCTGCCGCTGACCATCGCGGGTTTCCAGGGCAATGCCGTGGTGGGCGCCAACGGCGTGCCGACGACCGCGGGCGGCGAAGGCTTCCTCAACACCATGGGCGCGCTGCTCGGCCGCGGCCAACCGCTGTACCTGTTCCTGTACGCGGTCCTCATCATCTTCTTCGCGTTCTTCTACACCGCGGTCGTGTTCAACCCGACCGATACGGCCGAGAACCTGCGTAAGTACGGCGGTTTCATCCCCGGCATCCGCCCGGGCAAGAACACGGCCGACTATCTCGATTTCGTCCTGACGCGCCTCACCCTGATCGGTGGCATTTACCTGGTCGTGGTCTGCTTGCTGCCGGAATATCTGGTTTCGCGCATGAGCACGCCGTTCGCCATCGGCGGCACCAGTCTCATGATCGTGGTGAACGTGACTTTGAACACAATGCAGCAGGTCCAGGCGCACCTTTTGGCGCACCAGTACGAGGGCTTGCTCAAGAAGTCCCGTTTGCGCGGCAAGCGGTAAGGGCATGGCGGGTAAGCGTCTCATCCTGATGGGGCCGCCGGGCGGCGGCAAGGGAACCCAAGCCAAGCGCTTGCAGGACCGTTACGGGATCGTCCAGCTGTCCACCGGGGACATGCTGCGGGCGGCCGTGAAGGCCGGGACCCCCGTGGGTTTGAAGGCGAAAGCCGTCATGGATGCGGGCCAGCTCGTGTCCGACGACATCATGATTAACCTGATCTCCGAAAGGATCGATCAGAAGGACTGTGCGAACGGCTTTATCCTCGACGGCTTCCCGCGCACCCTGGCTCAGGCCGAGGTGCTCGATAAGTTATTGAAAGATAAAGGGATTAAACTCGACAAGGTCATCGAAGTGGCCGTTCCGGACGAGAGGCTCATCGAGCGGATCACCGGCCGGTTTACCTGCGGGACCTGCGGCGAGGGCTACCACGATAAGTTTAAGCAGCCGAAACGCCCCGGCGTTTGCGACGTGTGCGGCGGGACCAACTTTACCCGCCGGGCCGACGATAAGGCGGAAACCGTGGTCGCCCGGCTGAAAGCCTACCACGACCAGACCTCCCCCCTGATGCCCTACTATAAGGCGAAGGGGACCCTGGAAGTGATCGACGGCGACCGTGATATGGACGTCGTTTCGCGTGATTTAGAGCGTGTTTTGGGAACCTGAGCGACGTGTTGACACCGGGGGCTAACTGCCTATAATGCCCCGCTTTTCCGGTTGCGCGCGGCGCTCATAACAGTTTGAAATTAAAGAAGGAGTACGGGCTTTGGCGCGTATTGCTGGGGTAAACTTACCAACCAACAAGCGGGTCGTGATCGCCCTGCGTTACATTTTCGGCATTGGTCCGTCCAACGCCGTGGACATCTGCGAACGTGTCGGCATCGACGCGAAGCGCCGTGTTAACCAGTTGACGGAAGACGAGATCATCCGCATCCGCGACACCATCGACCGTGACTACACGGTGGAAGGCGATCTTCGCCGCGAGCAGGCGATGAACATCAAGCGCCTGATGGATCTCGGCTGCTACAAGGGCCTGCGTCACCGTAAGGGCCTGCCGGTCCATGGTCAGCGCACGCACACCAACGCGCGTACCCGCAAGGGTCCGTCGAAGCCGATCGCCGGCAAGAAGAAAGTAACGAAGTAACAGCTCGCTGCGGTCGCGGCCTCATCGCCGCGATCGCCGTTTCTACGGACAGAAGAAGATTAAGACATGGCCAAGCCAGAAACCGCTTCCGCAAATGCTCCCGCCGCCGGCGTCCCGCGCGCCCGCAAGCGCGAACGCAAGAACATCAGCTCGGGCATCGCGCATGTGAACGCGTCGTTCAACAACACCATGATCACCATCTCCGACGTGCAGGGCAATACCATTGCCTGGTCGTCGGCCGGTGCGCAGGGCTTCAAGGGCTCGCGCAAGTCCACGCCGTATGCCGCTCAGGTTGCTGCCGAAAATTGCGGCCGCAAGGCGATGGAACACGGCATGAAGGTGCTGTCGGTGTTCGTAAAGGGCCCGGGTACGGGCCGTGAGTCCGCGCTGCGCGCTCTGCAGGCCGTGGGCTTCACCATCACGTCGATCCAGGACGTGACGCCGGTGCCGCACAACGGCTGCCGCCCGCGTAAGCGCCGCCGCGTCTAAAGGACTTTATCGCTGCCGGGAGTCTCCCACCGGTGGCGTTGCATGAGGGGCGCGTGTCATAGCGCAGCCCCGAGTTCACATCGGGATCAACCTCACGTGTGGAACTGGCCGTGATTCAAAAAAATTGGCAAGAACTGATTAAACCCTCGAAGCTCAACATCGAGACGGGCGACGACCAGCGCCGTGTCGCGACGATCGTCGCGGAGCCGCTCGAACGCGGCTTCGGCGTCACCCTCGGCAACGCGCTGCGCCGCGTGCTGCTCTCGTCCCTGCAAGGCGCCGCGGTCACGTCGATCCGCATCGACGGCGTGCTGCACGAGTTCTCGAGCGTGCCGGGCGTACGCGAAGACGTCACTGATCTCATCCTCAACATCAAGCAGCTCGCGCTCACCATGCACGGTGACGGCCCGAAGCGCATGACGCTGAAGGCCAAAGGCCCCGGCGAAGTGACCGCCAGCCAGATCCAGGCGACCGCGGACATCGAAATCATGAACCCGGATCTCGTGATCTGCCACCTCGATGACGGCGCCAGCCTCAACATCGAGCTGGAAGTGAACACGGGCAAGGGCTATGTGGCCGCGCACCTGAACCGCAAGGAAGACGATCCGATCGGCGTCGTGCCGGTTGACTCTATTTTCTCGCCCGTCCGCCGCGTGTCCTACAAGGTCGACAACACCCGCGTCGGTCAGCAGACCGACTACGACCGCCTGTCGATGACCGTGGAAACCAACGGCGCGGTGAAGCCGGAAGACGCGGTGGCCCTGGCCGCCCGCATCCTCCAGGACCAGCTGAAGCTGTTCATCAACTTCGAAGAGCCGCAGCACGCCATCGCCGAGCGCGTGGAAGACGAACTGCCGTTCAACAAGAACCTGCTGCGCAAGGTCGACGAGCTCGAGCTGTCGGTCCGTTCGGCCAACTGCCTCAAGAACGACAACATCATCTACATCGGCGATCTGGTTCAGAAGACGGAAGCCGAAATGCTCCGCACCCCGAACTTCGGCCGCAAGTCGCTCAACGAGATCAAGGAAGTCCTGGCGCAGATGGGTCTCCATCTCGGCATGGAAATCCCGAACTGGCCGCCCGAGAACATCGAAGAGCTGGCCAAGAAGCTCGAAGAGCCGTTCTAGTTTCGATTTCACCTCCCCTTGCGGGGGAGGGGACAAGGAGACCCCGGGCCATATCGGCCTACCCCGGCTGTTCACGTCTCATGACGAGGCGCGGCAGACGGAACTAACAATCGGCCTCGTGCGCGAGGCCACAAGGTGAAGAAAGGACTTAGCTATGCGTCACGGATTGAGCGGTCGTAAATTCAACCGCACCAAGGGCCACCGCCGCGCCCTGATGGCGAACCTCGCCAATGCCCTGCTCAAGCACGAGCAGATCACGACCACGCTGCCGAAGGCTAAGGACCTGCGCCCCTACGTCGAGCGCATGATCACCTTGGGCAAGAAGGGCACGCTCGCCTGCCGTCGTCTGGCCGCCGGCCGCCTGCGCGATGAAAGCATCGTCCAGAAGTTGTTCAACACTCTCGGTCCCCGTTACAAGGACCGCAACGGCGGCTACACCCGCGTGATCAAGGCGGGCTTCCGCCATGGTGACTCGGCGCCGATGGCTGTGATCGAGCTCGTCGACCGCGACATGGACGCGAAGGGTCAGGACTCCGGTCCGCCGCAGAACGTCGCCGCCGCGGAAGAGCCGGCCGTATAAGCCAGCTCCCCTTAAGAGGTTCTCGAACGGCAGCCCCGGAACTCCGCGGCTGCCGTTCTTGTTTTTGGGCTACGCGGGGGGATGAAATGTCACGCGGGACGTCCTAAATTCGTCCCAGTTAAATCTGAGCCTTTCCCTCTAATGATTTGATGTTCAATGAAAATTAGAAACCTCATGTACCGTATGAACATGCGGAACCTTGCGGCCCTGGCCCTCACGGGGCTCCTTGTGGCGCAGACCGCGAAGGCCGCCGAAGCCGTGGTGCCGACGTCCCGCCCGCAGGTCGCGCTGACCTTCGCGCCGATCGTGAAGCGGGCGTCGCCGGCGGTCGTGAACGTCTACACCAAGCGGGTTCTGAAGCAGCAGGCGTCGCCGCTGTTCAACGACCCGTTCTTCCGCCAGTTCTTCGGTGAGCAGTTCGCCGGCCCGCGCGAGCGCGTGGAGAGTTCCCTTGGTTCGGGGGTCATCGTCCGGGGCAATGGGGTGGTCATTACCAACAACCACGTCGTCGGGGATGCCGACGAGATCACGGTCATTCTGAACGACCGCCGGGAGTTCGAGGCCAAGGTCGTGGGCAAGGATCCCCGCTCGGACCTCGCGGTCCTGCAGCTGCAGAACCTCGGCGATCCATTGCCGGCGTTGGATCTCGGCGATTCGGACGAACTCGAAGTCGGGGATATGGTCCTGGCCATCGGCAACCCCTTCGGTGTCGGGCAGACCGTCACCTCGGGCATCATCTCGGCCCTGGCCCGGACCACGGTGGGCATCACCGATTTCCGCTCCTTCATCCAGACCGACGCCGCCGTGAACCCGGGCAATTCGGGCGGCGCGCTCATCACCTCGGACGGCCGCCTGGTTGGCATCAACACCGCGATCTATTCGCGCGACGGCGGCAGTAACGGAATCGGATTTGCAATTCCTTCCAACATGGTAAAGACCGTTGTTGCAAGTATACTTAAGGACGGAAAGGCCGTGCGCGCCTGGTTCGGGGCTTCGGGAAAGACCATCACGGCCGATCTTGCGCGGTCGCTTTCCCTGCCGCGGCCTATGGGCGTGCTCGTTGAGCGGGTCGCGTCCGCCGGTCCCGCGTCCACGGGTGGCCTTCAGCCGGGCGACATCGTCCGCACGGTGAATGGCCGCGAGGTCCAGGACCTCGAGGAACTGCGCTATATGATCGCGACCCTTCCGGTCGGCGGGATCGCGCGCCTCGGTGTTCAGCGTGACGGTAAAGAGCAAACTATTCAAATCTCGCTCGTCGCGCCGCCGAATACGCCCGCGCGCCAGGAGACGGCGCTCTCCGGGCAGCAGCCGTTCTCGGGCGCCACGGTGGCGAACCTGAACCCCGCTCTGGCCGAGGAGCTCGGGCGTGAGTACGAGGAACCGGGGGTGATCGTGCTGAACCTGTCGGGCAACTCCATCGCCGCCCGTCTTGGCCTCCGTCCGGGCGACATGATCCTTGGCGTGAACGAGACGGCGGTGAAGTCGGTCGCCGATCTGCAGCGGGCGCTCGCGGCCTCGGTCAAAGGCTGGGCGGTCACCCTGAACCGGGACGGCCAGACTCTTAAGTTCCAGGTGGGCGGATGAGCGACCTCTTCGCCGGTCACGAGCCGCCGCAAGGGCAGGAGAGCTTCGGGACCGGAAAGGGCTCCAGGATCGGACAGCCGCTGGCCGATCGCTTACGTCCGGCGACCCTCGGCGAGGTGGTCGGGCAGGAGCACCTTCTGGGCCCCGAAGGTCCCATCGGCCGGATGGTCGCCGCCCGGCGGGTGACCTCCATGGTCTTATGGGGTCCGCCGGGGGTGGGTAAGACCACCATCGCCCGGCTGCTCGCCAAAGGGACCGACCTCTATTTCCAACCCCTCTCGGCGGTGTTCTCGGGTGTCGCCGATCTGCGCAAGATTTTCGAGGCGGCGGCCAAGCGCCGGCAGGTGGGGCAGGGCACGCTCCTGTTCGTCGACGAGATCCACCGCTTCAACCGGTCTCAGCAGGACGGCTTCCTCCCTTATATGGAGGACGGCACGATCATCCTGGTCGGCGCGACCACGGAGAACCCGTCCTTCGAACTGAATGCCGCGCTCATGTCGCGCAGCCAGGTCATGGTGTTGCGGCGCCTGGACGACGCGGCGCTCGACCGGCTGTTGACCCGGGCCGAGCAGGATGCCGGCCGGCCGCTCCCCCTGACCGAGGACGGCCGGGCTGCCCTTCGCGCCATGGCCGACGGTGACGGCCGCCACATCCTGACCTTGGCCGAGGATATCTTCGCCCTGACCCCGCCGCCGCCGGCGCCGCTCGACGCGGCGGGTCTGGCGAAGGTCGTGCAGCGCCGCGCGCCCGTTTACGACAAGGACCGCGAGGGGCACTACAACCTCATCAGCGCGGTTCATAAGTCGCTGCGGGGATCGGACCCGGATGCGGCGCTCTATTGGGTGGCGCGCATGCTCGACGGCGGCGAGGACCCGATCTACCTCCTGCGCCGTCTGACGCGCTTCGCGGCGGAAGACATCGGCATGGCCGATCCGCAGGCGCTTCAGGTCGCAATTTCCGCCTGGGAGACTTACGACCGGCTGGGATCGCCCGAGGGCGAACTCGCCCTGGCGATGCTGGTCGTCTATCTGGGCACGGCGCCAAAATCCAACGCCACCTATGTCGCTTACGGCGCGGCGCGGGCCGCCGCCAAGCAGACCGGCTCACTCATGCCGCCGATGCATATCTTGAACGCGCCGACACGCATGATGAAGGATCTCGGCTATGGGAAGGGTTATGCCTACGACCACGACCAGGGCGAAGGCTTCTCCGGGCAGAACTATTTCCCCGACGGCATGGCGCGCGAACAATTCTATCGCCCGGTCGAGCGCGGCTTCGAACGCGAGGTAGCCAAGCGCCTCGCATACTGGCAGAAGCTGCGCGACAATAGATCGGAGTGATGATGAGCGGCGTTCAGCAAATCGAAGTGGCGAGAGACGAGGGAGACACCCGCCTCGACCGGTGGCTCAAGCGCCGCTTTCCCGAACTGACTCAAGGCCGGATCGAGAAGCTGCTGCGCACCGGACAGATCCGCCTCGACGGCGCGCGCGTCAAATCCAGCCAGCGCGTCGAAGCCGGGCAGATGGTCCGCGTTCCGCCGCTGGGCGGATCGGTCCAGCCGCAAGCCGCGGCGCCCCATAAGAAGCCCGCGTTCGTGCCGTCGGCGCGCGATCTCGCCGAAATCCAGAAGATGGTCCTTTATAAGGACGACTATCTCATTGCGCTCAACAAGCCGCCCGGCCTCGCGGTCCAGGGCGGCACCAAGACCGAGCGCCATATCGACGGCATGCTCGACGGCCTCAAGTTCGACCGCGACGAGCGTCCGCGCCTGGTGCACCGCTTGGACCGGGACACCTCCGGCGTGCTCATCGTCGCGCGTTCGGCGAAAGCGGCCACCAGCCTCGCAAATCTTTTTCGCAGCCGCGACATGGAAAAGGTCTATTGGGCGCTGGTGATCGGTCATCCCGAGCACGAAGCCGGCACGATCTCGGCGAAGCTGGCCAAGACCGGCAGCCGCGGCTTCGAGCGCATGGAATGGGACGACGAGGAAGGTCAGACGGCCGTGACCGATTACCGCGTCGTCGCCACCGCCGCGCGCAAAATCTCCTGGCTGGAATTGATGCCTCAGACCGGCCGCACCCACCAGCTGCGCGCCCACTGCAAGCTCATCGGCACGCCGATCATCGGCGACGGGAAATATTCCATTACAAACCCGGATCCGTCGCAGCGCACGGATTTGAGCGACGGTCTCCTCTCCGACGTGGCCGACCGCATGTGTCTGCACGCGCGTTCCTTAAGCATCCCGCGCGCCGGACGTAAGGTGCTGACGATCACCGCGCCCTTGCCGAAACACATGGCCGATGCGTTCGACGATCTCGGTTTCGACGAGAGCGAAGCGGTATGAAGCTCGAAGAGATCGATCGTTTGCACGCGGAAGCGCGCCGGCGCCTCGCCATGGTGCGCAGCGGCGCCGATGTTCCCGCGGAAAAGATACTTCCGTTCGGCTTTTTCGAACTGGACATGTTTGAGTGTCCGCCGTTTGTCATGTTTTCGAGCGGCGACGTGCCGGTGCTTACGTATATTTTCGATGAGGGCACGTTTGAGCCTTGCTCGATGAGGTTGTGGTGCCGCTTGGCCAAAAGCGCGACCGGTTTTTTGGATATCGGCGCGAACGTAGGGATTTACAGCCTCGCTGCGGCGAAGCTTCGGCCGGATCTTCTCGTCCACGCGTTCGAACCCAATCCGTACGCATACGCGCGGCTGCGCGTCCACAAACACGTCAACAATCTTCCGAACCTGGTCGAGCATTGCGTGGGCGTGCACCTGAAATCCGGACTGGCCGTTTTTACGTGGCTTGTGAAGCCGCATGGCAACGTCTCGTCCGGGGCCTGCCCCTTTTTAGAACCCGGAGAAGGGCGCGAAAGCGCCGCGGTGCGCCTCGAGCGTATCGACGGCAGCGGCCTGGCCGCGACTCTCGGTGTTCGTCCGTTGGTGAAAGTGGATGTGGAGGGCGCGGAAGCGCTCGTGTTCGACGCAATGAAGGAGGTGCTTGCCTTGCGGCCCGATATCATTGTTGAAACTTTTGATCAGAACGCCTGCGATGCGATCAACGCCCATCTTCTGCCGCTCGGCTACGACGTTTATTCCATCCACGAGAAGGATGGGTTTTTGAGGCGAAAGGAACGCCTCACGCCGTGCGATGTGTTCGACCCGCACCACGATTTCAATCAATTTTTGACCTGCCGGCCGCGCACGGAAATTCAAGGGGCGATGAACGTCGCATGACACAGCCCCTGCGTCTTGCGATCTTCGATCTCGACGGAACGATCGTCGACAGTCAGGCGAACATCGCGCGCGCTGTGCGCGAAGCGGCCGCGCTCATGAAGCTCGACCCGCCGTCGCCGCATGAAATCCCGCGGGTGATCGGCCTTTCGTTGACCGAGGCGTTGGGCCGCCTGTTTCCGGCGCTCGAGGCTCCCCGGCTTCTGGAATTGGATCGGGCCTACCGCGATTGCTTCAATCGCTTCCGCACCGAAGCGGATTTCAGCGAGCCGCTGTTCGACGGCACGCACGACGTGCTCGATGCGCTCGACGCGCAAGGCGTGCTGCTCGGCATCGCCACCGGCAAGGCTATGCGCGGCGTGCGTCACGTTCTGGAACGTCATGGGCTGGCGGACCGTTTCGTGACAATCCAGACTCCCGAGCACGCGCCCGGCAAGCCGCATCCGGAGATGATCTACAGGGCGATGGCGGAGACGGGCGCCGCGCCCGCGCACACCGTGATGATCGGTGACACGAGTTTCGACATCCTTATGGCCCGCGCCGCGGGCGTTTCGGCGCTCGGGGTGTCATGGGGCAATCATCCCGTCACCGAATTGCAGGCCGCCGGCGCGCACCGGCTGGTTGATCGCCTGAGCGATCTCATGCACGCTATCTCGGCCTTGACCGTCCCCGTCCCGTCACCTGACCTGGCCAGGAGTACGCGATGAAAATCCTCAAGATCGCCGCCGTCGTCGTTGTCGTCGTCATCCTCGGTATCGTCGGGGTCCTCATGACCTTCGATGTCGACCGGTACAAAGGCGTCATCGAAGAGCAGGCGAAAGCCGCGACGGGGCGCAGCGTCACCATCGGCGATATCGATCTCGCGGTGTCGCTGGCGCCCGCCATCGTACTGACGGACGTGAAACTCGCCAACGCGCCTTGGGGCAGCCGGCCGGAGATGGTTGTCCTGCCGAGGGTCGAAGTTCATACGCAGCTGATCCCGCTGCTGTTCGGCACCATCAATCTGACCGGGATCGCCGCCGAGAACCCGGACATCCTTCTGGAGATCGACAAGCAGGGACGGGGCAACTGGGTCTTCGATGTGGCCTCCGAAGGCTCGTCGGCGCCCTTGAACGTGAGCGGCGTTTCCGTCAGCGGGCTCAAGCTCGGCTTCCGCGACGCGCAGACCGGCCGTTCGGCCGACGTCACCGCGAAAACCGTCGCCGTGAAGATCGACGGCGCGCTCCAGGACATGAACATTTCGTCTGTCGCGGCGAAGGGCGCCGAAGCGGCGTTCAAGGATGGCCAGGCCGCCGGCAAGCTGTCGCTCGGCGCCCTCGACATGAAAGCCAAGGGCAAGATCGCCGATCTCGGAATCACGTCGCTGGCCGTCGCGGAGACGACTCTCAACTATAAGAGCACGGGAGCGCCGCTGGATCTCGTCGTCAGCGGCTTGAGCGTCGCCGAGGACGGGAAGGTCGGTTTCGCGGGCAAGCTGTCCGGTGAAAACGTGACGGCGACAGGAACATTGGCGCCGATCGCCGTTCTCGTCGCGATGAACAAGGCGTTCCCGGCGAAGCTGGAAATGACGGGTTACGGGCTGACCGCGAGCTCGGACGTCATGGTCGAAATGGTGAAGGGCCGTCCCTTCGCCAAGGGAACCATCGCGATCCCTGAAATCGATATGTCCAAGTTCGGCGGCAAAGCGCCCGCGAAAACCGGCGAGCGTCTTTTCTCCGCCGATCCGCTGCCGTGGGACGGCTTGAGCGCCGGGGACGCGGACGTCACGCTGAAGATTGGGAAGCTGATCAACGCCGGCGGCGTGGAGTTCACCGGCATTTCCGTACCCGTGAAGGCGAACCGCGGCCGGATGACGGCGGCGCCCGTCACGCTGGCGGTGGCGGGCGGGACGGTGTCGGCCGATGTTGGACTGAATGCGAACGACAAAACCGTCGCGCTCAAGGTGCAAGGCAAAGGCTTCAGCGCCGAAGGGTTGGCTAAGACCTTCAAGAAGGGCGATCTCATCACCCAAGGCCCGCTCGACATGGCGCTCGATGTGCGCGGGGCCGGAAATTCCGTGCGCGATGTGATGGCATCGCTCGATGGATCGCTGATCGTGGGCATGGGTGAAAGCCGCATCCGCAATGACGCCCTGAACGTGCCGGGCGCCGGCGTGATCCTGCAGGTCCTCAACATGGCCAATCCGTTCGCGAACAAGGACCCCTATACGCTGGCCCGCTGCGGGGTCGCGAACTTCCAGATCGCCGATGGCATCGCGCAGTCCAATCAGAGCGTCGTGCTGGTGACGGACAAGATGTCGATCGCCTCGACCGGTCAAATCGATCTGCGCAATGAGCGCTTGGACCTCAACGTCCGGACCCAGGGCGCCAGCGGCATCGCCGGCGGCCTCAATCAACTGGCGCAGGCGGTGAAGGTCACCGGTTCGTTGGCCGCGCCGAGCGTCGGCGTGGATCAGGCCGGTGTTGTGAAGAGCGTCGCGGGCCTCGGCTCCGCGCTTGCCAAGGGCGGCGGCAGCGGCCTTGGAAGCATCGGCGCGTTGTTCGGCATCGGATCGAAATCCGGCGGCACGGCGCAGGCCGGCGACGCCGCGGCCGGCGGCGATCTGTGCGCGCGGGCCCGCGCTTACCGTAAAGGCTGAGACGAGACCCATGGATAAGGAAAAACCGCTGGAGATGCGGGTGCGCGAGACCGCGCCTCCCAAACCGCGCCGCGTCTATAAGAGTGTGTCCTTCGCCGTCGATGACGCGGGACTGTTCGCGGTTCGGCTCGACGGCAAGCCGGCGCTGACGCCGCTGCGCACGCCGCTGGCGTCAAAAGCCAGGGCGTTGATTGAAGCCGTCGCGGCGGAATGGGATGCGCAGGATCCGCATGTGGATCCCGAGACCATGCCGCTGACGCGTCTGCTCGCGACCGAGATCGACCGCATCGCCCCGCAGCGGCAGGCGGTCGTCGACAGCCTGCTGACGTTTATCGACGCCGATTCCATCTGCTACCGCGCGGCGCATCCGGCGGACTTGCGCGAACGTCAGCGCGCGTCCTGGCAGACAATCGCCGATTGGCTTTTGCGCGAACACGACATCGCGCTGACGTCCACGGAAGGATTGATGCCGGCAACCCAGGCGCCCGATACGGCGCCGAAGATGCGCAAGGTTCTCGAAAGACTGAACGACGCCGAGCTCAACGGCTTCCAGGCGGCGGCCTCGCTGACCAACTCCCTGGCTTTGGCGTTTGCGCTTGTTCACAAAAACGTGACCGCGGCGGATTGTTTTGCGGCGGCTTTTTTGGACGAGCTTTATCAGGCCGAGAAGTGGGGCGAGGATACGCAGGCCCACACGCGCCGGCAGCGGATCGCCGGCGACTTGAACGCGATCGAACGTTATCTCGCGCTTTCGATTTAGCGGCGGCCGCGCGCCATCGCCGGACGTGCGATTTTCACGGCGGGTTTGCTTTTCGCCTTTGTTTTCAGGCTGGTTTTCGCGACGGTCTTTTTTGCAAAGGCCTTCTTTGCAGAGGGCTTTTTTGCAGAGGACTTTTTCGCAGCAGTCTTCTTCGCGGATTTTTTGGCGGTCACGGTCAGTCTCCGGTGGGCAACAAAATGGAACCGGACCTTCCGATCACAATCCCGGCGCGCGGCATTCAATAGACAAAGTTACGGACTGTCTAGCTTTTCGTCTGCCTGTGCTGCCACGGGCAACTGGTGCTTCAGGATGATGGGGATCATCGCGAAACTGAATGCGATCGTGAGCGGCATGACGCCGAAGACTTTGAAGCTCACCCAGAAGTCGGTCGAGAAATTCCGCCACACGATTTCGTTGATCGCGGCGAGGAAAATGAAGAAGCCGATCCAGGCCCAGGTGATGAGGCGCCAGCCGCGGTCGGTGAGATTGAACGCGCTCTCCAATACAAGTTTGATGAAGAGGCGCCCCGTCAGAACGCCGAAGAGCAGGATCGCCGCGAACAGCGCGTTGATGATCGTCGGCTTCAGTTTGATGAAGAGATCGTCGGCCAGCCAGATCGTGAGCCCGCCGAAGATGAGGACGAAGAAAGCCGTGACCAGCGGCATGACGGGGATGGTCCGCATCAGGACGTAAGACGCGCCCAGCGCGATGACGGTGGCGGCCATGAAGGCGCCGGTGCCCACGAAGATGCCCGCCCGGTTGTTCACCAGGAAGAACACGAGCAGGGGGCCCATCTCGAGGACGAATTTGAGGAGTTGATTGACGGGAGGCTTGGCGGCCGGATTGGCGGGCGCGGCGGTGGGTGTCTGTTCTGTCATGTCCCGGGTTATACGGGAGAGGGACGGCGCTCGCCAGCCCGTCGGACCGGCCGGCCGGTCAATCGTATCGCTTGCAATTTTTTCGCTGAAATCCAGTGGTTTATGAGCAGTTTCTGCGCGTACTTTTTGTGAAAGTCCCCGGCTTCCTATGCTATGGCTTTGAAGCTCGCGGACTCATTTCCGCCGGGCCGGGGATCCTCGAAACGTTCCAAAATCGGACATCACATGCACGAGATTATCCAGAAGCTTGAAGAAAAGCGCGCCGCCGCCCGTCTCGGCGGAGGCCAGAAGCGCATCGAGACCCAGCACGGCAAGGGCAAGCTTTCTGCGCGCGAACGTATCGAGATCCTGTTTGACGAAGGTTCGTTCGAAGAATGGGACATGTTCGTCGAGCATCGCTGCGAGGACTTCGGCATGGGCGCGCAGCGCGTGCCGGGCGACGGCGTGGTCACGGGCTACGGCACCATCAACGGCCGCCCGATGTTCGTGTTCAGCCAGGACTTCACGGTGTTCGGCGGTTCTCTGTCCGAAAGCCACGCCAAGAAGATCCTCAAGGTGATGGAAAAGGCCGTTCAGGTGGGC
>JAYRTJ010000082.1:0-15630 GCA_041919675.1 Rhodospirillaceae bacterium
TTGCTCTTGGTGCCGAAGGTCGAGACGTCGCAGCCCATGACCTTCAGCGCGGTGTAGCTGAGGCGGGTCGCGGCGCTCGCTTCGCCGGGGATGTGCAGACCGGTCTTGATCTTGCCGCCCAGCTTGCCGGCCGTGAACATCGGCATGCCGTCCAGCGAGTGGACACGCGCATAGCCGTGGTCGGTCGTCGCCACGATGAACACGTTGTCCAGCAGCGTGCCGTCGCCTTCCTTGATGTTCTTGAAGGCCTGCACGAAGTCGACCCACGATTCCATCGCACGGCGCGTGAACCACGAGCACTCTTTCTGGTAGCCGAGGGCATCGTCGATGCGCTCTTCGTGCGTGGTCGTGTGGTGCGGCTTCTCGTAGCCGGCCTTCGTCGTCGAGGCGGAGGCGGCCGCGTAAGCCATGTTGAACACACGCGTCTGGTCGCACGCGATCGCCATCGCCAGGATCTCGCTCATCAGCTTGTGGCGCTGGCCGATCAGCGTCGCTTCCCCGCCCGGCGGCGGTTCCTTCTCAACAGCCTTCATCGGCTTGCACGAAGCGATCGGCTCCGGCTTCACCAGCTGCTGGGCAAACTGCTGCTCGAGGTGGCGCAGACCCGTGAAGTACTGGTCGAGGCGGGCGCGGTCTTCGGCGCCGACCTTCGCGTTCAAGGCCTTCACTTCGTCCATCACACCAGACAGCACGCTCTTGCGCACCATCAGCTTCGGGTTCGGCGTGAACGTCGGCGCGTTCGGGTCCTGGAAGTCAGGGCCGAACACGCGCGTGTAGAACGCGATCGGCGAGAACTCGGGCGCCGTCGGCGAGTTGGCGTTTTCGTAAGACACCGTCGTCTTCACGTCGCCCGTCGCCGTCGCCGTCAGGTTCTTGTAGCGCGTGGTGCGGCTGATCTGGTTCGAGATCGTGATATCGAACGTCTCGCCCGGCTTGTCGTCGCCGCTCTTCGGGGCCTGGCCCGAACGCGTGATCACCCAGCCGGAGTAGTGGCAGAGGTTTTCGTAGTTGTCGCGGAACGCCGTGAAGTTCGTCAGCAGGTTCATGTCCTGCTGGATCGGCTTGAAGAACGCCGATTCTTCCTTCAGGTCGTAGCCCGCGCCCACCTTCGACGGCGTGAAGATGTTCTGCTGCATGCCAAGGCCCCAGAACCACGTGCCGAAGCGCAAAGGCATCGCCCCGCCGTCCGCCAGCGCCGTGCCGTTCGTGTTCAGGAAATAGTTGAGGAGCGGAATGCCGACGGTGACGGCGCTACCACCCAACATGCCCTTTAGGACACGACGTCTGTTCAGATCTGTAAAGTCCAACATAACCAAGTCCTCCTCATGAGCTTGCTGGCTCTGTTATTTCTATTTCGTGTTTCCCGGCGTTTTCCGCAATGCACGAAGTGTCTTAGAACCAGCGCGGCGAAACCTTCGGCCGGCGGAAGCGGCGCGGCCCGAAAAGCAGGCCAACGCCAAAATCTGCTTTATTCTCAAGTACTAAGCATTCGCCGCGGCCACCGAAGCCACCGGAACGCACATCCTTAAGCTATGAAATAATTGTAAGCGCTTTATGTCATGCTCTGAGGCGTGCGCAGCGGCGCATCCAGCGGGTCTCACCGCCCAAAAAGCTTCTGACTTCAAGGCAGCCCCGGCAATTGAATTTATTAGCCGCTTTGCCTTGAGAAAAAATACAACATGCAAAAGTTACGCCTATAAATAGCGGGTTTATGAAGGGCAGGCCTTTTTAAAAAATCGCCGCGCGCGCTTGGCAAAGATTCCGAATGGAGGCATGGTGGGCCCTCGTTCAGGGACCCAGCGTTCTCTTCATGCGCAAGCGCCTGCCGCCACTTAACCCGCTCCGAGCCTTCGAAGCCACCGCGCGCCACCTTTCGGTCTCGCGGGCCGCGAAGGAGCTCAACGTTACACCCGGCGCGGTGAGCCATCAGGTCCGCGCTTTGGAAGAAGCGCTGCGTGTGAAGCTTTTTCGCCGCACGGCGGGGCACCTGCAACTCACGTCTTACGGATCGGCCTACCAGCCGGCCATCGCGGCGGCCTTCGATTCCATCGCGGAAGCCTCGGCCCTGCTCACCCGCCAAAAGACCGAAGGCGATCTGGTCGTGAGTTGCGTGCAGGCGCTCGCCTCTTTCTGGCTGATCCCACGCCTCAGCGGCTTTTCCGAGCGCTATCCCGACATTCGTTTGAAGCTCGTCGCGGCCGAGGAAGCCGATCCCGCCGACGTGGACGTGGCCATCCGTTACGGCGTCGGCCCATGGCCCGGCTTCCATGCGCAGCTCTGGTCGCATACGGAACTCTTCCCTGTGTGCAGCCCGACTCTGGTCAACCAGAAGCCGCTGCGCAGCGTTGCCGACCTGGCCAGCCACACGCTGATCCACGGCGATGAAGACGGCAGCGAATGGCAGATGTGGCTGCAAGCCGCGCGCGCGCCTACGATGGTCGGCGCCCGCTATCTCAAGCTGTCGAACTGGCACCTGGCCATCGAAGCCGCCATTTACGGCCACGGCATCACGCTCGGCGACAATATCACGACGTCCAGCCTGCTCGCGGAAGGCAAGCTCATCGTCCCGTTCGGCGCGACGGTGCCGGCCACGGACGCGTTCTACATCGTTTGCCGGAATGAACTGCGCAACGCGGCGACCCTGCGCGCCTTCACCGACTGGCTGAACAGCGAACTGATGCCGGAAAAGCGCATCACCGCCCCGCCTGCCGCCAAGAAAGGCCGCAAAGCCAAGAGCGCCGAGTAGCGGCTTAGGCTTTTTGCTCGCTCCATGTCACAGGCGCGATCCGCGGCACGATCCAGAGCCAGCACACACATCCGGCTGCCAGAACGATCCCGGCGAAGGTGAACGCGCCGTTGAATCCCCCCATCTGGTCGACGATCACGCCGGTCAGCATCGGCGCCATCAAACCAGCGGTATTTCCAATAGCATTCTGGACGCCGACCCAGCGCCCCGTCGCCTGCGGGCCCGCCATGATCTGCGCGATGGTGTAATAGCCGGGCGACGCCGCGCCCAGCAGCACGTTGAAGACGAACAACGCGATCGTCAGTTCCAGCGTATCGCCATAGGCCATGACGAGCATGCAGACGATGCCGCCGATATGGAACGCGGCCATCACGCCCTTGTAGACGACGTCGACATTGCGGCCCGAGCGAACCCAGCGGTCGGTGATCCAACCCATTGCGAGCGCGCATATGGCATTGGTGAGGTAGGCCAGCGCACCCATCACCGCCATGTCGTAGATCGAGAAGCCGCGCTCCTTGACCAGGTAAATCGGCAGCCAGGAGAGGATGAAGTAGAGCCCATAGTTGCCCGAGAACAGGCC
The DNA here is from genome assembly GCA_041919675.1 of Rhodospirillaceae bacterium. Classification (GTDB taxonomy): domain Bacteria; phylum Pseudomonadota; class Alphaproteobacteria; order Rhodospirillales; family Rhodospirillaceae; genus SHVO01. The sequence continues at coordinate 3,327 of JAYRTJ010000082.1, forward strand.
CAGCGCCACACCCCACAACGCGCGCTGGCGCAAGATTTGCGGGAAAGCCGGCTCATCGGCATTGGCGTCCGACACCGCGCGCGGCGCGATGACGACGCGGCTCCAGGGAATAAGCCATACTAGCGAAAGCGCGCCGAATACGAAGAAGATCGGCCGCCAACCGTATTCGGCCATGAGGATACCGCCCGCTAATGTGCCGATGGCGGGGCCAAGCAGATATCCGAAGCTCATGACGCCGTTGGCCACGCCGAGCCGGCCGGCGTCCACGACCTGCGCGAGGATTTTCGATGAACACGGGAAAGACGCGCTTTCACCGACGCCGAGGAGTAGGCGGAAAATGAGCAGCATCGTGAAGCTGTTGGAGAAGCCGGTGAGGACCGTCGCAAGGGACCAGATCGCGACACCGCCGAGCAGCACGCGGTGCGCGCCGATACGCTCGGCAAGCCAGCCGACCGGGATCATGGCGAGGACGTAGCTGTAATAGAACGCGGAAGCGAGCAGACCGAACTGCGTGTTGGTGAGGCCCAGGTCTTCCTGGAGCTTGGGCCCGGCGGTCGCAAGGTTGCCGCGATCGATGTAGTTGATGAACATCGCGATCGTGATCAGCGCGACAATGCGCGTCTGACTTGTCGGCTCGCGGCCGGTCGCTGCAACGGTCATATGGACGCCCCCTAGCTGGCGCCGAGTGTAGGAACCCGCGTTCGCGTCAGCAAATAAAATGCATTTGAGCTCTGCCGTGAGCCCAATTTCACGACATCGGTGAGAAAATTTCACGTCGATTTGTGCACGCCAAAAGCCTATTTTCGGCTCCGGATTCCAGGAGATGCACATGAATGCTCAGAACGACGTCGCCGGCGAAGCCTTCTCACTGAAGCGCCGCAATCCCAACGGCGGCACCAAGCCGCTCACCAAGTGGGGCTTCCGCAACGAGACCGATATCCTCACCGACGTGCTTCTGTGCAAGCCGACCTATGGCCGTCACCTCGCCACCAGCTCGCTCTCCAAAAAATATCTGCGCGAAAATCCGGCCAACATGGACGTGGCGCGCAAGCAGCATGACGAACTGATCAAGGCTTACGAAAACTTCGGCGTGAAGGTGCATCTCGCGCCCCCGCAGCCGGATCTCCCGATGCAGCACTACACCCGCGATTCCAGCGTCATGACACCCTGGGGTCCGATCATCACGGCGATGGCCCAGTGGTGGCGCCGCGGCGAGAACTACGCCGCGATCCGCCATTATGAAACCCTCGGCATCCCCATCTACGACATGGTCACGGCCGGCACCTTCGAAGGCGGCGACTTCAACGTCATCGAAGACGGCGTGCTGCTCCTCGGCTGCGGCGGCGCCCGCACGCAGGACGAAGGCGCCGATCAGGTCCGCGGCTGGGTCGAGAAGGAAGGCTGGGAAGTCCGCATGGCCTACTTCGATGAATATTATGTGCACATCGATCTGATGGTCGTGCCGATCGCGCATAAACTGACCGCGGTGTGCATCGAGTGCACGGAGCCGGGCATCATCCAGTGGCTGAAGGATAAGGGTCACGAGTTGATCCATGTGCCCTTCCAGGACACCATGACCCTCGGCTGCAACTTCATGTCGCTGGGCAAGGACCGCGTGGTCGCGCCCAAGAGCAGCCAGACCCTGATCAAGCAGCTGAAGGCGCGCGGTTTCGAAGTGGCCGAAGTCGAGATGGCCGAACTTTCGAAGACCGGCGGCGGCATCCACTGCATGGCGCAAGCCCTGCGCCGCGTGCCGGCCTAATGACCGGGAAAGCTCTTTCGGCCTGCGTGCTGGCCCTTGCTCTCGGGGCCTGCACGCATGCGAAGACCAATGACACGATCGAGGCCACCTTCGCCTGCAACGGCGGCGCGCGGTTATCGGTGACATTCGACAACAAAGCCGGTGTCGCTGTGGTCCGCACGCAAGCCGGCGGAATGCACGTCCTCACGCGCACCATCAGCGGGTCCGGTTATTCCTACGAGGCCGAGGGGCGGAAGCTGCGCGGCAAAGGCCGCGAAGCGATCTGGACCAACGCCGGCGCCGCGCCCCTCACCTGCCAGGAACGCGGCAACTAACTTAGTGCTTCGTGCGCTGCGCAGCGATCATCTGCTGATAACCGGACTCGAGCGCACGCGCGAACCTGTCCGTATCAAACAGCGGTGACGTCGCGCGGTTCTTGCGCACCTTCTCCTTGAGCGCCGCAAGGCGGGCAGGGTCCTTGGCCAGCGCAATGGCCGTCTGCTCGACCTCATAGAGGTTCGCGAAAATCAACTCCTTGAGATCCATGGCGGTCAGAAGGCTGGCGGCCACGCGCGAAGCAAACGTGTCGCCGGGACAGGTGATGACCGGCAGTCCTACCCACAGAGCGTCGCTCGCCGTCGTGTGCGCGTTGTATGGATAGGTGTCGAGGAAAAGATCGGCGTGCTCATGGCGCGCGAGATGCTCCTCGGGCGAGATGCGCTCCGCGAACACGAGGCGCTTCTTCTCGATGCCGCGGCGCTCGGCTTCCCACTGCAGGTTCTCCGCCGCCGCCGGATTGTCGGCGATCAGCCACAGCACGCTGTTCGGCACCGCGTGCATGATGTTCATCCACAGGTCGAAGATGTACGGCATGATCTTGAAGTTGTTGTTGAAACAACAAAAGACGATGGCGTCCTCGGGAAGCCCCAACTCGGCACGCGTGAACTTGCGGTCCGAGACTTTGCGCTTGCGGTCGTTGACCTGATAGCTGTCCGGCATGCGCACGACTTCTTCCGAATAGTTCTGCACGGACTCGTCCGGGACGATCACATTGTCGGCGATGATGTAATCCATGTACGGCGCGCCGATGGTGCCGGGATAGCCGAGATAGTTGACCTGAATCGGCGCGGCACGGTGAGCGAAGATGCCGATGCGGTGACCGACCGTGATCCCCTTGAGATCGACTGCGATATCGATCTCCATCTCGCGCGCCAGCGCGGCGATCTCGCGGTCGGTCTTGCCGCGCACGTCGATGAACTGATCGGCGCCGGCCTTCAGGCGCTGCTGCATCTCGTCGTCCGTGGCCGGACCGAAGGAGAAGGCGAATATCTCGAAGTTCTTGCGGTCATGGCGCTCGAACAGCTCGGCGATCAGATGCGCCGTCGCGTGACGATGCAGGTCCGCCGAGAAATAGCCGATCCTGATGCGCTCGTGATGAGGATAGCTCTGCACCGGCCCGAGCACCTTCTGCTCCGGCGCATTGCCCGCGATCCAGGCTTCGGCCGCCTTGCGTTGAAGGTCCGCGCGGTCGATGAGCGGCAGCATCGCCCACGGCGGCGCGCCCGGTTCACCCCGGTCGAGCTGCGCGCCGAGGGCCGGCAGCGAACGCTGGAAGCCGTTCCAGTCGCAGATATAGATCTTGTTCAGAAGGCGCAGCCCGGCGACCAGCGGATAGTTGGGGTCAATAGCCAAGACCTGCTCGAGGCTGGCGATGGCCGCCTTGGGCTGCTGCAGCTCGGTGAGAATGCTGCCGCGATTATTGTGGGCGTTAGGATTGTCCGGCTGGAGCGCAATGGCCTTGTCGAGGCTGGCGAGCGCACCGGCGGCGTCCCCGCGGCGATGCTGGAGCACCGCGCGGTTGATGTAAGGCGAAGCGAAATTAGGCTCGATCCGGACCGCTTCATTGTAGCTGGCGAGCGCGTCGTCATCCTGTCCCATCGACGACAGGGCGAGGCCCAGGCCATTCAAGGCCATGACGAACTTGGGATCGCTGGCGAGCGCGGCGGTGAAGCGGGTCTGCGCGCCGTCGTAGTCGCCCGTACGCAGGAGGGCGATGCCCGCCTCATAGAGGGTTTCGGCTTCGGATTTCGTCATGGGGCCTACAAAGAAAATTTGACTGGTCTGCCCTATCGCATAGGGCAAAAAGCTCTCGCGGCGCAAGGGAGGCCGGCATAAAGCGGCCGACCGTTTGGCAGGGGGGCGCGGCTGTTGTAGTGATCATAGATACCGCTCTCCCCTTTGCAGGAGCCCCCATGATCGACCTTCACTATTGGACCACGCCCAACGGCCACAAGATCACGATCTTTCTGGAGGAAGCCGGTGTTCCTTACACCCTGATCCCGGTGAATATCGGCACCGGCGAGCAGTTCAAGCCCGAGTTCCTGAAGATCGCCCCCAACAACCGGATTCCGGCCATCGTCGACCATAAGCCGGCGGATGGCGGGGCTCCGATCAGCCTGTTCGAGTCCGGCGCGATCCTGCTCTACCTCGCTGAAAAGATCGGCAAGTTCATCGAGGCCGACATTCGCGTCCGGACCGAGACCCTTCAATGGCTGTTCTGGCAGATGGGCGGCCTGGGCCCCATGGCGGGACAGAACCACCACTTCAACCGCTATGCGCCCGAGCAGATCCCTTACGCCCAGGAGCGCTATGTGAAGGAGACGAACCGTCTCTACGGCGTCCTCAACAAGCGCCTCGCCGACCGCGAGTTCGTGGCCGGTCCCTACTCTATCGCCGACATGGCCTCCTATCCCTGGATCGTGCCGCACGAAGCGCAAAAGCAGAACCTCGCCGACTTCCCCCATCTCAAGCGTTGGTTCGAAACGATTGGCGCGCGTCCAGCCGTGAAGCGCGCCTACGCTCTCGCCGACAGCTTCAAAAATCCCCCGACGATGAGCGAAGGCGCGAAGAAGGTGTTGTTCGGCCAGACCGCCTCGGTCGTAAAATCGTAAACGCGGCGGCTTTAATTTTATAAATATCAATGGTTTATTTGATCGTAGGTACTTCCAGGGACTAAAACAGGGGGTGGGTTCAGTGAAAAACTTCACGGGGTTTCTCGCGCAAGCGGCCGTCGCCTGCTTCGCATTTTCCGGTACGGCCGGCGCACAAGACGTCATCGCCAAGAATTACGGCGCGGCGGCCTCACGCATCATCGCCGAAGCAACCTCGGCACCGAGCGCCTCCGGCGCCTGGAACCGCCTCGCGGAACTCACGGACAAGTACCCCGGCCGCCTCAGCGGCAGCACGAACCTTGAAAGTGCGCTGCGCTGGGCGGAAGGCGAGATGAAGAAAGACGGCCTCGCCAATGTGCGCATCGAAAAGGTGATGGTGCCGCATTGGGTGCGCGGCGCTGAAAGCGCGGCCATCGTACGTCCCTATCCCGCGCCCCTCGTCATCGCCACGCTCGGCGGCAGCGTCGGTGGAATCGTGGAAGCCGAAGTTCTCGTCGTCAAAAGCTTCGAGGAATTGGACAAGCGCGCCGGCGAAGCCAAAGGCAAGATCGTTCTCTTCAACGTGGCCTTCGACGAAAAGGCCGAACCCCTGTCGGTTTACAAGGTCGTGACCGGCGTGCGCGGAACAGGCGCTTCGCGCGCCGCCGCCCACGGCGCCGTCGGCGCGCTGGTACGCTCCGTCGGTCCCGTCGGGCATCGCACGCCGCATACCGGCGGCATGCGTTATGACGAAAAACTTCCGAAGATCCCCGCCGCCGCGGTTTCGGCGGAAGACTCGGACAAATTGCAGCGCATGCAGGACCGCGGCGAAAAGACAATCGTACGCCTGTCGCTCGGCGCGCAGATGCTGCCCGACGCGGAATCCGGCAACGTGATCGCCGAGATCAAGGGCCGCGAGAAGCCGGATGAGGTCGTGCTCATCAGCGGACATATCGATTCCTGGGACATCGCCGCAGGCGCCATGGATGACGGCGGCGGCTGCGTCGCGATGTGGGAAGCCTTGCGCGTCTTGAAGCGCCTGAACCTCACGCCGCGCCGCACGATCCGCCTCGTGCTGTTCACCAATGAAGAGAACGGTACGCGCGGCGGCACCACCTACCGCGACGCCCACAAAGACCAGCTTTCCAAACATGTGCTGGCGATGGAATCCGATGACGGCGTTTTGCCGATCGAAGGTTATGACTTCGCCGGAACGCCCAAAGCCCGCGACACGATCGCCCAGATCGTCAAATTATTGGCGCCTGTCGGCGGCACGAGCCTGAACGACGGCTTCAACGGCGCGGACATCACGCCCATGGTCACCGCCGCGAAAATTCCCGCCATGTCGCCGAAGGTGGACATGAAGCGCTATTTCTATCTGCATCACACCCCGGCCGACACGGTCGACAAGGTGGATGCGAATGAAATGGCGCGCCTGACGGCGGCCATGGCGACCATCGCCTACGTCGTCGCGGATCTTCCCGAGGCGCTGGACCGCGCGCCTTAGGATTTGGCGCCGGGCCGCCTCAGCACCTGACCGGGCCCTGCGTCATTCCACTTTCCGTTGTCGACAACCGGCACGCCGTTGACGATCACATAGGGAATGCCGTCGGGATACTGGTGCGGATTCTGGAACGTCGCCTTGTCGGTGACGATCGCCGGATCGAACACGACCACGTCCGCCCATGCGCCCGCGGTGAGACGGCCCCGATCCTTGAGGCCGAGGCGGTCCGCGGGAAGACTGCTCATCTTGCGCACAGCGTCCTCAAGAGTCAGGACCTTCAACTCGCGCACGTAGCGACCCAGCACACGCGGAAAGGTGCCGTAGGAGCGCGGATGCGGGCTGCCCTCGCCGAGTTTGCCCACACGCCCATCCGTGGCGATGGCGGTGAAGGGATATTTCATGATGCGCTGGACATCTTCCTCATTGATCGCATGGAAGATCGCGCCCGCATTGCCGCGACGGATGGCTTCGATGGCCAGACGCGCGCCGTTTTCCGGCGTTGGCGACAACCCCTCGCGCACCGCCCAGTCTTTCAGGGTCTTGCCTTCAAGCGATTTGTCCCACGGCACGATGGAGAACTGGATATTGCCGATATCACCGGCGCCGCGGTCGTTCATGATATTCCAGACGATCCCTTCCATGATGCCTTCGCTCTGCTTGCGGTCATCGACACGGGCAAGGAAAGCTTTGTCGCCGCCGGCTAAGGCTTCGGGGGGAACCAGAATGTCGATATTGGTGTGGGACGCCGTGTAGGGATACTGGTCGATCATGACATCGACGCCCTCCTTGCGGGCGGCTTCGACCATTGCCAATGTTTTCACGCTCGCGCCCCAGTTCGGGCTGCCGACCGCTTTGTGATGCGTCAGCACGACCGGGATATTCGCCTTGCGGCCGATCTCGATCGCCTCGCCGACGCCTTCCAAAAGCTTCGCGCCTTCGTCGCGCAGGTGCGAGGTATAGATGCCGCCCATCCCCGCGGCGACCCTGGATAGCTCGATCACCTCGCCGATCTCGGAATAAACGCCCGGCGTATAACGCAGGCCCGTGGAAAGTCCGAAGGCGCCGTCGCGCATGCCCTGGGCAACACGCGCCTTCATCTCGCTCAGTTCAGCGGCGGTCGGCGCCCGGTTGTCGAGGCCCATCACCGCCTCGCGGATGCTATTGTGACCGGTCAGGTAAGCCACGTTCATCCCGAGGTTCAGGGCGTCGGCTTTCTCGAGATAGTCGGCCAGCGGCCACGGACTGCTGCCGTCAGGACCGCCCAGCGCCGTGGTCACGCCCTGGCGCACCAGATTCTCGCCGGACGGAAGCGCGACGGGATCCATGTGCAGATGGAGATCGATGAAACCCGGCGCGACCGCCTTACCGGCAGCATCGATGACGCGGACAGCGTTGGTCTTGGGAAGAGCGGTGGGCGAAACGCGGACAATTTTGCCGTCGTCGATGGCGACATCGGCGCGGAAGCCCGCTTTACCGGTGCCGTCGATCACCGTTCCGCCCGTGATCAGAAAGTCCCATTTCGTATCCGCGGCCTGGGCGGGCCCGGCCAGCAAAAAGGCCGCAAACGCGGACGCCATCATCTTCATGAGATCCCCCTTCCCGATCGGACCGGCGCCAACGGTACCTGAGTGTCGCCGCCGCCGCACGCGGGATCGGCGCGCCCCATCGATTCTGTAACAATCTCCCGGGATCAATGGCTTATGGGCCCGGCAACCCGCTATGATCGCCGGACGACCCATGGTGGAGAGGACGCCGATGACGCTGTTCCGTTCTTGGATTGCCGTAAGCGCTCTCGTGGCCCTGGCGCCACTCGCCGCCGCTCAGACCATAGCTTCGGTTGAGCCCAACCCCGCCGTTCAGACCCTGGTGCAGCGCCTCGACCTTGAACGCTACAAGTCCACCATCAAAGGTCTCACCCAATTCGGCGACCGGCGCGAAGGCACCGACCGCAACCGTGCCGCCATCGATTGGATCGAAGCGCAGTTGAAGAGTTACGGCTGCGCCAACACCGAGCGCCTTAAGTACGAATATCATCCGCCCGCCCCGGGCGTGGCGCGGGCGCCGTCGGACGCTCAAGTCCCCGGACGCGGTCCCGGTGGCTCGCAGCCGCGCGGCCTCAAAGCCGCGACCGGCGTCAACACCGACGCCATGAAACAGCCCGACGCGAAACTGCGCGAGCTCAACAAACAGCCCTCGACACCGGGCTCCCGCGAGCAGGTCTATTGCACCAAGGTCGGCACGGCGCGGCCGAACGAGATGTACATCATCGGCGCGCATATGGATGGGCACGGCTGGGGTGAAGCGGCCAACGACGACGGCTCGGGCACCGCGCTGGTGATGGAACTGGCGCGCATTTTCTCGAGCCCCGACGTACAGACCGACCGGTCGATCCGCTTCGTGCTGTGGAACAATGAAGAGACCGGCCTCAACGGCGCGCGCGCCTATGTCGAACAGCGCGCCAAACTGCAGGGCCAGGAAAGCCCGGCGGGATCAGGGCGCTATCCCGAACCCAAATGGCTCGGCATGGTGCAGCACGACATGATGCTGTTCGATCACGGCATGCCCCGCGCCGACGGCACATTGCCGCCGACGCAACGCCCCGAAGCGGACGTGAATATCGAATACCAGAGCGTTTCGAAAATGGCCGCGGACTCGCAGGCCTTCGCCTGGATGTTCTCGCAAGCCAACGAGAAGTACGCCGCCAACTATCCCGCGACGGTGGGCAGTCACATGACCAATACGGACTCCGTTCCCTTTCAGGACCTGATCCCCTCCATCAGCATGCGCGAGAATGAGCGCGGCGCTCATATCGGAAACGGCTGGGATCCGCACTGGCACCAGGCGACCGATGTGTTCGCGACGTTCAGCGACGATGACTTCCGTCTCGGGCTGAACGCCGCGCAAACTACCTTGGGCGCGATCGGCGAACTCGCCGGCGCGACCCTTAAGAAGTAACCCTACTTCTTGGCCATCATCGACGGACGGCGTGCGCCCGAAGCCTTCTCGTAGGCATACCCCAGCGAGAGGACATAAGCCTCGGACCAAGCCGGACCGATGAACGAAATACCGACCGGAAGATTTTCCACGAATCCCATCGGCACCGTCAGGTGCGGATAACCCGCCACGGCCGGCAGCGTGGTCGAGGACGGGCCGCCGGCATCGCCGTTCACTTGGTCGATGAGCCAGGGCGGATTGAGGGTCGGGGCGATCAGGACCGTGACATTGTTGTCGGCCAGCAGCTTATCGAGGCCGTTTTCCTGGGCCTGCTTACGCACCGCTTCGCGGTCGGCGATGTAGCCCGCGTCCGTAAGATCCGGCATGGCTTGCGCCTGCTCGAACAGATCTTGCCCAAACAACGGCGTCTCGCGCGGCTCGCCTTTGTTGAAGGCGATGATGTCGGCCAGCGTGCGGTTCTTCACAGCAGCCGGGGTCTTGGACAGATAAGAGTTGAGGTCCGCTTTCAGCTCCGTGAGCAGCAGCGGGAACTCCTTGTCCTTGATCACGCCGAAATCGAAGGTCTTGATCTCGACGAGTTCGGCGCCTTGAGCCTTTAGAACACCTAGCGCTGCGTCGAACACCGCCAGGGTCTTCGGCGAATAGCCATCGATAAAGCGGATGACGCCCAACCGCGCGCCCTTCAGCGCTTCGGGGTTCAGGGCCTTCACATAGTCGGTTTTGTGAGAGTCCGCGTCCCTGGTGGCGGGATCGGCGGGATCGGACCCGGCGATCGCCGTCAGGATCGCCGCCGCATCGGCGACCGTCAGAGTCATCGGACCGGCTGTATCCTGCACATGGCTGATCGGCACGATCCCCGTGCGCGACACCAGGCCCACGGTCGGCTTCAGGCCAACGATGCCGTTGGCGGCCGCCGGACAGGTGATGGACCCGTCCGTTTCCGTACCGATGGCGGCAGGCGCGAGACCCGCCGCAACGGCGCTGCCCGACCCCGAGCTGGAACCGCAGGCCGTACGTTCAGGCGCATGCGCATTGCGGGCGAGCCCGCCGACGGCGCTCCAGCCGCTGCTGGAATACTGCGAGCGGATGTTAGCCCACTCAGAGAGGTTGGCTTTGCCGAGGATCACGGCCCCGGCGGCGCGCAGGCCGGCGATGGACGGCGCATCCTGCTCCGGACGGTTGTCGGCCAGCGCCAGCGAACCGGCGGTAGTTACCATGCCGCGCACGTCGATATTGTCCTTGATGAGGATCGGCATGCCATTCAGTGCGCCAACCGTCCCGGCCGCCGCGCGCTTGTCGGCTTCCGTCGCTTCATCCACCGCGGCGGGATTCACCGCCAGCACGGCATTGAAGCCGGGATTGAGCTTTTCGATACGCGCGAGATAAGCCTTCGCGACATCCGCGGCGCTGGTCTTTTTTGCGGCAACGTCGGCGGCCAGGGCCGCCATGTCTTTCTCGGCCACCGGATAAGACGGCGGCGCCGCCGGCGAACAGGCGCCGACCGCGAGAAGCGTCGTAAGAGCAATATGCCGGGCACGCATGCCAAGTCCCCCCAAGGAATGGATATGAGCGGGAATTGTTCACGACTTTTGGCATGGCCCGCAAGGGCGATATGGCGGCCCCACGCATCGCGCAAGGCCGCCATTCATATAAGGTAGGCCGTTTTAATCCCGGCTGCCCACGGCGCCGGCGGCCGGTCCCGCCGCCACGACCCTCTTGTCCGGGTGAATGACGAACACCTGCGTGAAGCCGACCTTCATGGCCGTCGAGATCGCGGTGTTCTCACCCGTCTTCGGATCCGGATATCCGTCGGCGTTCTTGCGCATCAGGCGGTAGATCGAGGGCGTGGAGGCCTGCCCGTAAGCCTGGTGATGCGTCGAACGCTGACGGTTCGACGTCTCGTTCCACATTTCGATGTCCATGAACCCGGCAAGAATTCCTTGCGCGCGATCCGGCGTCAGCGCCAGACGCCACTGTGCATTACGATAGAGAAGATCGGCGGGACCGCGTCCGCTCGCCGACGGCATCAGATAATCCGCGCCCTGACTTCTCAGCACGCCGTTCTCGATCTTCGCCTTGAAGGTCTGATGGAACATTTTGCCCCAGCGCATGTCGATGCGCTGCGTGCCGCCCGGCAGATAGGTGGCTCCGGTCGCATCCGTCATCGGACGGTCCATGCCGCGATAGGTCGTCAACGTCACATCCGGGTCATTCACCAGATCATCAACGTCCGTCAGTTCGATGACGATGATGTTGTAGTCTTCCTTGCGCCACTCGTTCATGGCGCCGAGGTTGTAGGAGGACGAGCGATAATTGGCGACACAACCCCACGCGCGCTGGGTGCCGTTGTCGATGCCTTTATTGCCGTCCGGATCCGTGTAGTCGTTGACATCGGCCTTGCCGTCGAGATCCAGCCCAAAGGCGATCTTGGCTTCCGATTCATAAAACGGCGTACGCTCTTGCGCGGTCGTGGGAAACCACACCTGACTTTCGCGCTCAAGCTGGCTTTCCAGGATCGTCCACTTCTGCATTTCCGGATAGAGGATCTTGAACTGCTCGCGCGGGCCGTCATTGATGCCGTGCGGACATTCCAGCTTGCCGTCCGGCGTATCCCAAATCGCTTTGTACTCGGTGGTCATGACGTAAGCGATGGCGCGGTTCTGCACCGGGCTCGTCACGGTCTCCGCCGCGCGGGTGGGCGCGGCCAGACATGCGCCGGACGCCAGGATCAGGGTCAGCAATTTCGCAGGATGTGTCATGGCTCTCTCCCAGTTCGTGTGCCCGGCGCGGGCCGGCGGCATAGGACAGCATAGACAGCTTACGTGCTGATGATAGAAGCGGTGCGGTGGGCTTCACCGTCTCTTAGCGTACTTCGAAGCCTCCTCGGCCACCACCGATGTTCGCGGCCGCATCGCACAAAAAGAACGCGACCGCTCTGGGGAGACTTGGGAATGAGCGGTCGCGTCGAGGGATAACTTTGATATGAACCGCTGCGGCGCCCCGCAGCGGTTCACGAAACTCAGTCCCGGCTGATCGAAGATGTCGCCGGCGCCGTAGCATTGGCGCTGACGGCCATATCCGGGTGCTTCACGAAGACTTGCGTTAAGCCGACCTTGAAGGCGGTCGAGATGGCGATCATGGCCCCGGTTTTCGGGTCCGCATAGTCCGCATTCT
>JAYRTJ010000083.1:0-15609 GCA_041919675.1 Rhodospirillaceae bacterium
ATGGCCCAGTCGAGGGCTTCGGTGAGCTGCGCGGCCGTGGTGGAATTGTCGAGATCGACCGGCTGGATCGGCCCATTGGCAATCACCAGGTAGCCGCGCGACGCGACTTCACTCAAAAGATCCTGATAGTTGCTGCCGTCATTGAGGCATCCGCCATTTCCATAAGCGACGATGCCGAGCGGTTCCTTGGCTTCGCGCGGATAATAGATCGTGTGCAGGGGCAGGCCCGGGTCCATCTCCATCACGACGGCGGGATTGCCGCGGTCCTGCGCCTGTGCCGCGCCGCTCAGGAATTTGCCGGCCAGGAACAGCGCCGTCAAAAGGATCGTGAATTTCATTAAGGGGCCCCTGTCGAGTGCGGGGGCATCCTAACCGTTCCGTCCTCAAACAGAAACCTCGCCGGGGGGCGGCGAGGTTTCATTGGACGATAAGTCCTGTGCACTCTGTGCAAATGTGCGGCCGGTGAGGCCGCCCGGTTCGCATATCTTTCGTCATGCGTATGCGTGTCAGAAAGACTGCGGATGCTGCGGTTCAATCATGTTGTTTGGACACCCTCCTTCTCACTGCGATCACCCGCGTGATGATCTCCGGTCCCGCGCCAGGATTTCCGAGGGACGACAAGGCGCGGAAGGATCGCCGTCGAACCGTCCTCTGAAGCGTTAAAGCTTCGTTCCGTCGCGTGGGCGGATGAAAGGCTGCGCCCTTTGACGGGATCGGTCAATGCTGTTCACGACGTGCTGTTCACGACATGCTGTTCATGAGCGTGCGATTGACATGTCCGCGCGCCGCTGCTGCGAACGCGAGAAAGCTTCCGCGCTGCACACTTTCCCAATGCGCATATCTCGAAGAGCTTTATGAGCGCAGCGCACGGCTCCTGTTTTGGACTCAGGCCTGCGCCGAGGCGTATAATTTTCGCCTTGGCGGGATCTGGAGGCGCATCTCACACGTCACGACAGACACACCACGACACACACATGACGATTGATAAGGAGGTCAAATGAAAGCCCTAGCGCTCTCGCTTCTCCTTTCGAGTGTTCTCATCACGCAGCCGGCGCGGCTCGCGCACGGTGCGGAACCGGCGACCAAGGAACATCCCGGCGACGTCGCTCTGTCGCAGCAAGCCGACGGCGCCTGGCAATACCGCTCCTTCCCACACCTGACACGCCTCTACACGTCCGAGAAGGACCGCCGCGGCGTCTCGACCTGCGACGATAGATGCGCGCAGGCGTGGCCGCCGCTGTTCACGACCGAGAATACCAACACGGGCGATAAGGTCGGCCTGTGGAGCGTCATCCGCCGCGCGGACGGCAAACAGCAGTGGGCCTACAAAGGTCAGCCCGTCTATCAGCGCTACCACGACATGCCGATGGACCCGGGCGCGAAAGACGTCGACGGGTTCAGACCGCTGCAGCCCTAATTGAGAAACCGGCGGTATCCCTCACGCGCCCTTCTCCTTGAAAGGAGAGGGGCGTGCGAGGCTGTTGTTCTATTAACGGTGCAAGGCCTGCGAAATCAGGTCTTTAATATGAAGACGCTTCTTTCGTAAATCGCTCTCGGCCGACGCGCTGACGGGCGCGATCCTGGTTTCCGCGCGATGGATCTCGTCGTTCACTTCATCATACGCCAAAAGGAGCTTGGCAAAGTGCGTGTCGGAGATTTTTAAATTGTGAATGGCTTCGGTTTGGCCCGGAAATTCTTCCGCAAGCGTATGTGGTGTGTTCGACATAACGACTCCAGTTTATTTAACGTTTATATGATCGCGCGGGTTAGGGGTTGTTAGAGTTGGGGATTGCAGGCGCAGGGCGCTAGGGCATTTCGCGCACGACGCGAAGACCCATGCCGCTCACGCTATTGTTCGGCCCGTCCTTGAAGCGATAGGCCGAGCGGGCAACTTCAGGGATGTCGTACCAGGAGCCGCCGCGGCTGACGCGGTCGCACGAGGCCTGATCCGGCGCGGCGGCGCCGTCGCGGGGGGTGTCCGCATAGGTTTCGCGAAAGCAGTCTTCCACCCACTCCCAAACGTTGCCGTGGACGTCATGCAGGCCGAATTTGTTGGCGGGCAGTTCGCCGACGATATGGGTTGCCATGCCGGAATTGCCGTCGAACCAGCCGTGATCGTTAAGAGCCGCGTCTTCGTCCCCGAAAGAGAACGTTGTCGTGGTGCCCGCGCGCGCGGCGTATTCCCACTCGGCCTCGCTTGGCAGCCGATAGCGCTTCCCGGTTTTTTCGCTCAGTTTCCCGATGAAAGCCTTGGCTGCGTTCCATGAGACGCCTTCGACCGGCAGGGTGTCGCCGATGTTCGAACTGGGATCGGCGCCCATCACCGCGCGCCATTCCGCCTGGGTAACTTCGAATTTGCCGATCGCAAAGGACTTCACGGAGACTTCGTGCTGCGGCCCTTCGCTTGTGCGCGCCGCATTCTGGGCGGCGTCCGGACTGCCCATGAGGAATTTTCCCGCCGGGAGGACGATCATCTCGGGACAATCCGGGCAATCCCGGAAGGACGTGCCCGGCTGCTGCGCTTTTGCGCCGGCCAGAGCGAGGCACGCCAGTACAGACAATACGGCTCCACTTTGGAGTAATCGCGCCTTCTTCATGCGTCCCTCCCACTTTTCACCCAGCCCCCGTACTGGAGCCGACACCGCGGTTCGGGTCATTGATCTTCATCAATTTCCTCCCGTGGGGCGGCAGCGGAAGATGTTTCGGCGGAACGCTAAAACCGCCGGAATCTCCGTGCCTTGGCGCTTCGCTGTTACAAACCGCGGCGCCGGTCGTGGCGAGGCAGGTGACACCTCCTTGTGCGGCGGCTGCGCGCCTTAGAAGCGATAGCCCACCCCTGTGCCTATGATCCACGGGTCCAGATGCACCTTCGCGGCGATCGCTCCATTGTTGATCGCGACGTCGGTTTTGAGCCAGACCTTCTTGAGGTCGAGATTGAGCGACCACCGACCGTCGAGGCGGTAATCGACGCCCGCTTGAAGCGCCGGTCCGAAGCTGTCGCCGTAGTGAACCGCCGTCACCGGCCCGGTCGATGGCTTTCTGACGCTGAACATCGTTGTGTAGTTCAAGCCGGCGCCGACGTAAGGATCGAATTTGGTGTCGCTGAGAAAATGGTATTGAACGGTGACGGTGGGCGGCAGAAGCCACGTGCTGCCGAGCGGCACGGTCCCGGCAGTCGAGCCGACGTCGTCGAGGCTGTGCTTCGTCACCGCGGCGATAAGTTCCACCGCTAAGTTGTCCGTGAAGAAATAACTGAGGTCGAGTTCCGGCACGACCGTGCTGGACGCCTTTATTGCGCCGCCAATCGCCGAAACGGTGCTCCTTTCGTCCGGCACGACGCCGATCGCGCGGAGGCGCACGAGAAAATGACCGGCATTGCCTTGAGTCTCGGCCGCGGAGACCGCGGCGCATGTGGACGTGGCGCAAAACAGAGCGGCAAACAGAGCGGCCTTACGAAACGACATGGGAAAGCTCCTGCGAGAGATGCGCCCTGAATCGGGCGCGCGTTCATTTTTTCGCAGGAGGCGCGAGACATCGTTGACGGTTATCAACGCGCCGTGCGGCGTGATCGCGTAGCTTCCAAAACTTATGAGTCACGCCGCCTTTCATGGGTTTATCGCACCATGATGCGAGTCGTTGCGGCACGAAAACAACGCTGCGCATGCGATTCAGTATTAAACGCGCACGGAAGTTTCTCGGGCGCGTGCTACGCCGCCCCGGCCGCCGCGCCGATATGCTTGCGAAGCTCCGCCGTTTCGAAAGGCTTGCGCAAATGAACGGTGCTTTTCGCGAGCGGCGACTGCTGCACGGCGGTTAGATCCTCATTATACCCGCTCATTGTAATCACCTTAAGCTGCGGCTTTGCCAGGCCGGCGAGGGCGACCTCCTGGCCGGTGATCTTTCCCGGCAGCCCTAAATCTGTGATGAGCACGTCATAGGTTCCGCGGCCGAGGGCTTCCATCGCGGCCTCGCCGTCCGGCGCCGCGTCCACCGTATGGCCGAACGCCTCGATCTGCAGGCAAACGGTGTCAAGCACTTCGGGAATGTCCTCGACCACGAGCACGCGCAAGCGGCGCGCAGGCGCAGGCGGCCTTGGGTCCGCGGCCGCGGCCTGCGCGTTCCCCGCGGCGCCGTCCGCGGTCCTCGGAAAATAAATGTCGAACACCGTGCCCTTGCCCACTTCCGACGTGACCGCGATGCGTCCTTCGGACTGGCGCACGAAGCCATAGACCATGCTGAGGCCCATGCCGTTACCCTGGCCCATCCCCTTGGTGGTGAAAAAGGGATCGAAGGCTTCGCGCAGCACTTCGGGCGGCATGCCGCAGCCCGTATCGCGGACCGAGATTTTCGCATATTCACCGGGCGTGAGCATTCCCCCATACACGGGTGTCTCCTTGTCGATCGTCACGGCCGCAAGGCTGAACGTCAGCGTGCCGCCGCCCGGCATCGCATCGCGCGCGTTCAAACTGAGATTCAAAAGACTGTTTTCGAGTTGCGCCTCGTCGATCAGCGTTTCCAATCCGGCGCCGGTTCCCTCGGACACGATCTTGATATTCGCCGGCAAGGTCCGCTTCAGCCATCGGCTCGCGTTTTCGATGCAGCGGCCGAGGTCGTGCACACCGACGTTCAGATGCTGTTTGCGCCCATAGGCGAGCAGATGCTGCGTGAGTTCGCCGCCGCGTTTTGTCGCCGCGAGCGCCATGTTCGCCAGTTTTTGAATGCGCGGCGTGGCGCCGCCCTCCGCCAGCAACAATCCGAGGCTGCCGGATACGACCGCGAGCAGATTGTTGAAATCGTGGGCGATGCCGGCGGTCAGCTGCCCGACGGCTTTCATCTTCTGCGCCTGGTGGAGGACTTCCTCGGTCGCTTTCTGTTCCGTGATGTCCTCGACGATGGACCAGGTGAATTTTTCACCCTGAGCGCCTTGAACGGTTATCCCTCGCAGGCGGATCGCAATGCGTTTGCCGCTTTTCTGCACGTATTCCTTTTCGTAGGGGCCATAGCGGCCCGAACGCGCGAGCGAGTCGAGTTGAACCTTCTCCTGTTCGAAATATTCCGGCGGCGTCAGTTTCCAGTAGTCCAGGGCTTTCAGTTCCGCGTCGGGGTAGCCGCAGATTTCGCGAAAAGCTTCATTGTATTCGACGTACCGTCCCGACGTGTCGGTGAGCGCGATGCCGACAGGCGCCAACTCGTACAGGCCGCGAAGTTTTTCCTCGCTGATGCGCAGCTCTTCGAGGGTGGAAATCTCGTCCGTAATGTCGATGGAAATGCCGAGCAGGTACTCCGGCGCGCCGGAGGCGCCGCGCAGCGCAACCTTCCAGGTCCTTAAGAACCGGGTTTCGCCCCGCGCGTTGCGGATCGGCTCCAGGTCGATTTTCTTGACGGCCGTGGAGGCAAGCACCTGGCGGTCCGCCGCCGTGAAAAAGTCGGCTTGCGCGGCGGTCCAGAAGTCGTGATCGGTCTTGCCGAGCAGGTGCTGCCGGGAATAACCGAGGATTTTTTCCGCGGTGCGGTTGACGAGAGAGAAGCGCAGGTCGGTGGCCTGCTTGACGAAAATCATGACCGGAAGGTGCTCGACGATCCCCTCGAGCAGAAGCTGCGACGTATGAAGTTCCCGGTCGCGGCCTTTTTGTCCCGTGACATCGACCCCCGAGGCGACGATCCCCACGGCGGCGCCGTTTGCATCCAGGAGCTGACTGAAGGTGCAGCCGAAGGCGCGGAACGTATCCACCCCAAAACGGGCGTTGAGTTCGCATTGTACTTTTTCTCCCGCGGCCGCGCGGGCGAGGATCTCCCGGACTTCCTTTTGCAGATGTTCGCAATGATCGAACCAGGCCGTATCCCACAGGTGTTTGCCCACCACGTCGGCGGCGATCTGTCCGCTCTGCGCCAGCGGCGCGAAATTGATGAACATGACGCGGCCGTCCAACGTGAAGATGCCGACCGCGAAGGGCAGGTGATCGAGAACGCGCTGCGTGTCGATGGCCGCCGGAAGAAGCGGCGCCGGCGGCTCTGCGCCGCGGTTGGCGATATTGGACATCTCTCGCGCTATCTCCGGCCGTGCGGGGCATATTTACTTATGCCGCCCGCAACTCGGTTCACTTCCAGATCGGTTTGCCCGATCCCGGCACTTCGTAACTCGCCCACTTTTCCGTCACGAGCTTCACCACATCATCCGCCATGGCGATCCTCTCGCCCCACTCGCGGTTCGTCTCGCCGGGGAACTTGTTGGTGGCGTCCAGGCCGATCTTGCCGCCCAGGCCCGGCGCGGGCGAGGCGAAGTCCAGATAATCGATCGGCGTGTTTTCAATGACGGTGATGTCCCGCGCGGGATCCATGCGCGTGGACATGGCCCACATCACATCTTTCCAGTCGCGCGCGTTGATGTCGTCGTCCACCACGATCACGAATTTCGTGTACACGAACTGGCGCAGGAAGCTCCACACGCCCATCATCACGCGCTTGGCGTGACCGGCGTAGGCCTTCTTCATGCTGACCACGGCGATGCGATAGCTGCAGCCTTCCGGCGGCAGCCAGAAGTCCACGATCTCGGGAAACTGCTGGGTGAGCAGCGGAATGAAAACCTCGTTTAAGGCTTCACCCAGGATCGCCGGTTCATCGGGCGGGCGGCCCGTGTAGGTCGACAGGTAAATCGGATCGCGGCGCATGGTGATCGCCGAGATCTTGAACACCGGGAATTTCTCGACGGAATTGTAATAGCCGGTGTGGTCGCCGAACGGGCCTTCGTCGCCGTACTCGTCCAGCATCACATGGCCTTCGAGCACGATCTCCGCCTCCGCCGGCACTTTCAAGGGCACCGTCTTGCAGTCGACCAGTTCGACTTTCTTGCCGCGCAGGAGCCCTGCGAACTGGTATTCGGAGAGCGTGTCGGGCACGGGCGTCACCGCCGCGAGGATGGTGCCGGGATCGGCGCCGATCACCGCCGCGGCCGGCAGCGGCTCGCGCTTCTTGGTCTTCCAGCGGTCGTAATGCCCCGCGCCGCCGCGTTGTTTCAGCCAGCGCATGAGGGTCGTATCGCGCCCCGTCACCTGCATGCGGTAGATGCCGAGGTTGAAGATGTCGCGTTTGTCGTCCCCTGGTCCCTTGGTGACCACGAGCGGCCAGGTGATGAGCGGGCTCACGTCGCCGGGCCAGCAGGTCTGGATCGGAAGCTGCGAGAGATCGATTTGCTCTCCCGTGAGCACGATCTCCTGACAGGGCGCGTCGCTCACGGTCTTGGGCTTCATCGCCATGACCGTTTTGAGCAGCGGAAACATCTCCCACGCCTCGCGCAG
Organism: Rhodospirillaceae bacterium; assembly: GCA_041919675.1. Lineage (GTDB taxonomy): Bacteria > Pseudomonadota > Alphaproteobacteria > Rhodospirillales > Rhodospirillaceae > SHVO01. The sequence continues at coordinate 7,296 of JAYRTJ010000083.1, forward strand.
GCCGCCGGGCGGTTCGGGCTGTTTCAGGAACGCCAGCGTCTCGCCGACTTCGCGCAGTTGGTGCGGCGCGCGGTCCATGCCCCAGGCCACGCGCTCGACCGTGCCGAACAGGTTGGCCAGGAGCGGCATGGCGTAGGGGCCTTTTGGTCCCACGACGTTCTCGAACAACAGCGCGGGGCCGCCTTCGGCCAGGACTCGAGTCTGGATTTCAGTGATTTCCAGGTGGGGCGAAACGGGCGCCTTCACCCGGACAAGCCGGCCTTCTCGTTCGAGGCGAGACATGAACTCCCGAAGGGATTGATAGGGCATGCGGGTCCGCTCGGCCGGGACGGCTGGAAAGGAGTGGTTGTCCAATCACTTAACGGCCTCGCTTCGGGCCCGTCAAGCATGCGTCCCTGGGGCGGGAAGTTGCAACCGCTAAGAGAATTAAGTCCTTGGTCTTGTCGTTCGACGGCTGCAGCCCTAAAATGCGCGGCATTAATCCGGCGTTCGTATTTTTCCTTTAACCCGCTGAAGGGTCGCACAAAAGGCGATCAAAAATTGACACGGCTGACCCTGGCCGGCCAAGGTCATATACAGCGCGGACAGAGAGTTCGGAGACGGTCATGGACGGCGATAGCGTGCGCGGCGGAGCAAGCGGGCTGGAGCGGCTGATCGAGATCGGCCTCGCCCTGTCCGCCGAGCGTAACCACGACCGTTTGACCGAACGCATCCTCCTGGAAGCGATCGACATCACCAATGCCGACGGCGGCACGCTCTATCTGCGCACCGAAGACAACACCCTGAAATTCGTCATCGTGCGCACGGGTTCGCTCAAGATCGCCATGGGCGGCACCACCGGGATTCCGATCCCGTTTCCCCCTGTGCGCATGTTCAAGGCCGACACCAACGAGCCCAACTTCTCCAACGTCTCGGCCGCCTGCGCCCTCAAGAAAGAAGCCATCAACATCGAGGACGCCTATACGGCGGAAGGCTTCGACTTCACAGGCACCAAGAAGTTCGACCAGGGCACGGGGTATCGCTCCAAGTCGTTCCTTTGCATCCCGCTCAAGAATTATTCCGACGAAGTCACCGGCGTGCTGCAGCTCATCAATGCGCAGGACGACGGCGGCGCCGTCATCGCCTTCTCCAAGGAAGTCCAGCGCACCGTCGAGGCGCTGGCCTCACAGGCCGCGGTCGCTATCGATAACCAGAACCTGATCGAAGCGCAGAAGGCCCTGATGGACAGCCTCATCAAGGTCATGGCGCACGCGATTGACGCCAAATCGCCCTATACCGGCGGCCACTGCCAGCGCGTGCCGGAACTCACCAAAATGCTGGCCAGCAAGGCACAAGCGGCCACCGAAGGCGTGTTCAAGGACTTCAAACTCGACGAAACCCAGTGGTACGAACTGCACGTCGCGGCCTGGTTGCACGATATCGGCAAAGTCACGACGCCTGAATACGTGGTCGACAAGGCCACCAAGCTGCAGACCATCTACGACCGCGTCCACGAAATCCGTCACCGCTTCGAGATCCTGCAGCGCGATGCCGAAATCAAGATGTTGAAATCCATCGCCAAGGGCAAAAACGCGCGCATCGAACGCAAGAAGTACAAGGACCGCTGCGAGGAATTGAAGAAGCAGTGGGAGTTCATCGCCGAAAGCAACATCGGCGGCGAATTCATGTCCCAGGAAAAGCAGGACAAGGTGAAGGAGATCGCGAAGCAGAAGTGGTACCGCCACTTCGACCGCAAGCTCGGCCTGTCCTGGACCGAGGCTAAGTTGCTCGAGAAAGCGCCGCCGCCGCCGGAAGGCTGGGAACAGCTCATGGCCGATCTGCCGGAGCACGCGGAAGCCGAATACAATCTCGGCGAAGTCCTCAACATGTGCATCCAGCGCGGCACGCTCAACGACGACGAGCGCCGCAAGATCAACGATCACATCGTCCTGACCATCGAAATGCTGAACGAGATGCCGTTTCCGAAGCACCTCAAGAAGGTGCCGGAATACGCGGGCGGCCATCACGAGAAGATCGACGGCACCGGTTATCCGAACAAGCTTACGGGCGACCAGATGTCATGGCCCGCGAAGATGATGGGCATCGCCGACATCTTCGAAGCGCTCACGGCCGCCGACCGTCCGTACAAGAAGGCCAAGACCCTCTCGGAAAGCTTGAAGATTTTGTCCTTCATGAAAAAGGACAAACACGTCGATGCGGACCTGTTCGATCTCTTCCTGCGCTCGGGCGCCTACCTCGAATATGCCGAACAATTCCTGCGGCCCGAACAAATCGACAAAGTCGACATCAACCAGTACCTGCAACCACCGGCCCCCAAGCCGGCGCAGGCGGCGGAGTAACCCGAGCGCCTGCGGGCGCCGCCGCCGGGTGGCGACTCGCCCTAGGCACATTTCCGATTTTCCGTGTGCGATCAAATTTGCCTAATTCGCAAATTTAATTCCCAAATCGCAAGGCAAATGGCGTATTATAATGCGCTATGCTCTTTGACATCGTGAATCGCCTTTGAAGCCGGCGCCGTCGTTTTAGCTTTGCGCGCCGTGCATGGCTTGTGCGGCGAGATCGGCCAATGCGTGTAAAGTGTCGCCGCGTGTCGCGGGATTTTTTAGTTACCTTGGAGCGAACCCTTTTTTGAGACACGGAATGAACGGCGGCGCATGGCTCGTGCATTGCTCTCGCGAAAACGCCGCGCCTGTCGCGTGATGTCGCGTGAATGTCGCGCGTAAGATCATCCGGCAACACTTTCGCTTATAACGAATTTTTCCGGTTTGGCGCTTTGTCGCGCCTGTCGCGCACTTGTCCGGTGACTTGTCCGGTGATTTGGCGTGAACCCAAGGCCGCGGAACACAGCCCCCTACATCCAGGGCGCCAGGTACGCGGCACGCATGCCCGCCTGCGCGCGGGCTTCGAGATTGAACGGCGGCTTCGGCTTGCCGGTAAAACGTTCGTCGAGCGCCCTTTTATAGGTCGCGATGGGGTCGAGCCCGCGCGTGGCGCACAGATGCTCGAACCAGCGTACCCCGACCGCCAGATGTTTGATCTCGTCGGTATAGATCGCCGCCAGGATCTCGGCGGTTTCCCGGTCTTCGTTCTGGCGCAGCTTGGCCGCGCCGGCCATCGTGGTGTCCAGTCCGCGCGCTTCCAGGGTCATCGGAACGATGGCAAGGCGTGCGACCAGATCGTCCGCCGTGATTTCGGCGGCTTCCCATAAACCATTGTGGGCGGGCAGATCGCCGTAGCGCACATCCCATTGCGCAAGGCGCTTGCGAAGCAATTCGAAGTGTTCGGCCTCTTCCGCCGCGACACCGACCCAGTCGTCGAAGAAAGCCTCGGGCAGGTCCTCGTCGCCGAAGCGCGCGATGATGTCCCAGGCGAGATCGATGGCGTTGAACTCGATATGGGTGAGGGCATGCACCAGCGCGATGCGGCCCTTGGGGCCGGACGAGCGTTTCGGCATGTCGCCGGGGCGGCGCAATTCGGGCCGCGCGGGCCGGCCCGGCTGGTCGGGCGGCGCCCCGGTCCCCACCGCAGTCCCCACAGTCCGCGCGCCGCCGCGCCAACGCGCGGCGGCCGCGGCCGTCAGGGCAACTTTCTCGGCAGGATCGGCGGCCTTGAGGATGGCGACCGCGTCGTCGCGCAGGCTCACAGCGAGCGAAGCGCTTTGACGACTTCGTCGGCGTGACCGGGCACGCTGACCTTGCGCCATTCCGCACAAACTTTGCCGTCTTCGTCGATCAGGAACGTCGAGCGTTCGATGCCCATGTAGGTGCGGCCGTACATGTTCTTCAGCTTCCACACGCCGTAGGCCTCGCATACACCGGCGTCGTCGGCCAGCAGCGGGAAGTTCAGCTTGTACTTGGTCTTGAACTTCTGGTGGCTCTTCACATTGTCTTTCGACACGCCGAGCACCACCGCGCCCGTCTTCGAGAAGTCCGCTTCGGCGTCGCGGAACGCGCAAGCTTCCGTGGTGCAGCCGGGGGTATCGTCCTTCGGATAGAAATACAAGATCACGCGCCGGCCGCGGAAATCTTTGAGCGCAACCTTCTTGCCGGCGTCGTTCATCAGGGTGAACGCGGGCGCGGCCTTGCCGGCCAGGGTCGCGACGCCTTTCGCGGGAGCCGCTTTTTTCGCGGCCTCTTTAGCGACCTTCCCGGACGTAGCCCTGCGTAGCTTCAGCGAAGCAGGAGCGGCCGCCTTCTTCACGGCTTTCTTCACAACCTTTTTCGGGGCTGCTTTCGGCTTCGCGGCTTTCGCTTTGCGTTTGGTCGCCATGGGGCTCTCCGGTGTGTTAGTGCGGGACCTCGGCGAAGTCCGGCCGGGCTTTCTCGGCGGGGCCCGCGATGAGGCGCTGGAACAGCTCGGAAATAGCCCGGGCTTCGTCCTCCATCAAGCGCTCACATGCGCCGAAATCGTCGGTCCCCACGGCGCGCGCCAATTTCAGCTTCAGGCCGGGCGGGATGTCGGCCGGGGCAATATCGCTTTCGAAGGTCAGACGCAGCATCTGCTGCAATCGCGCCCACAGGGCGGCCCCGTCCAGAAGGATCTTGGCGTCGGCCTCGGACAGCGCCTTGTGGGCCACGAGGCTTTCGACAATCGACGGCGGATCAGTGTCCCTTGGCTTGGCCTGCGGCGTGGCGAGCGCCAGGTACTGGATGATGAACTCCGCATCCACCAGGCCGCCCGCCCGGTGCTTGATGCTCCAGGCGCCTTGCTCGCCTTTGTCTTTGCGCATGCGGGCGCGCATATCGCCCACGGCCAGGACCAGGGCCTTCGGGTCGCGGGACTTCGCGCGCACTCCCGCGATCACCGCCTCGGTCTTGGCTTTGAGCGGTTCGTCGCCCAGCACGACGCGGGCGCGGGTGAGGGCCATATGCTCCCACGTCCAGGCGTCCTGGGCCTGGTACTTGGCGAAGGCCTCCAGGCTCGTGGCCAACGGGCCCTTATCGCCGTTCGGACGCAGGCGCATATCGACCGCATAAAGCTTTCCTTCGGACGTCAGCGAGGTGAACGCCGAGACGATGCGCTGGGCAAGGCGAATGTAATAGGCCGGCGCCGGCAGCGCGCGTGGACCGTTCGCCGAATAGACATCGAGGGCGGCGTCGTAGATGACGACGAGGTCGAGGTCCGAGGTCGGCGTCATCTCGTGGCTGCCGAGCTTGCCGTAGGCGATGACGCCCAGTTGGCCGCCGGGCACTTCGCCGTATTGTTTGGCGAACTCCTGCGCCACGCGCGGGACGAGGTTCTTGATCACCACCTCGGCCAAGGTCGTGAAATGTCTGGCGGCGGCGAGCGGATCGATGAGCCCGCGCAAGGCGTGCACGCCGACGCGGAACTGCTGATCGTTCAGCCACCGGCGGCACAGGTCCAGCATCATCTCGAAGGCGTCCGCGCGGCTCAAAGTCCGGGCCAGGTCTTCGTCGAAGGTCTTGAAGCCTTCGAGCGGTTTGTAGAACTCGGGCTCGAGCACATAGTCGAGCAGCGTCGGCGAACGGGTCAGGTGATCGGCCAGGCGCGGCGCATCGCCCATGATCTCGGCCACGAGGTCGAGCAGGTCCGGGTTCGAGAAGAACACCGAGAGGATCGGCACGCCCGCCGGCAATCCGCCGAGGCACTTGTCGAACTTGATGAGGGCGGTGTCGGGCTGTGCCGTTTTTCCAAACGCGGCCAGCAGCGAGGGAATGACCTCCGTCAGCAATTGCCGGGCGCGGTTGCTGCGGGTGGCGCGGTAGCGGCCGTGATGCCAGGCGCGCACCATCTGCGTGACCATGCTGACGTCCTGATAGCCAAGACGCCGCAGGGTCGCGAGCGTGTCGGGATCGTCCTCGGTGCCGGTGAAGACGAGGTTGCCGTCCACCGCCAGCGAAGGCGCGTCTTCGAACAGCCCCGCGTAGTGTTTTTCGACGAGGCGCAGCGCGCTCTCGACCTCGGCCATGAAGACGTCGAGATCGGTATGGCCCATGAACAGGCCGATATGCGCGAGCTCCGAACGGTTCGTCGGCATGGTCTGCGTCTGCTGGTCGGCCACCATCTGGAGGCGGTGCTCGAGCTTGCGCAGATAGCGGTAGGTCTTCTTGAGATCGTCGCGGACGTCGGATGTCACGAAGTTGAGTTCGGTGAGCACGTCGAGCGCGGGCAGCGTGCGCGAAACCCGCGCTTTTTCCATGCGCCCGCCCCAGATCAACTGCTGGACCTGCGCGAAGAACTCGATCTCGCGGATGCCGCCGCGCCCGGTCTTGATGTTGTGGCCGGGCACCGTGACCTTGCCGCCGCCCTTGTGGGCGTAGATCTGGCGCTTGATCGAGTGAATGTCCTGGATGGCGTAGAAATCGAGAGACTTACGCCAGATGAACGGCTGCAGGTCGCGCAGGAAGCCTGCGGCGGCGTCCGCATCGCCGGCCACGGGGCGAGCCTTGATCAGCGCCGCGCGTTCCCAGTTCTGTCCATAGCTCTCGTAGTAGACCTGCGCCGCGCCGCGCGAAACGGCGATGGCCGTCGAACCGGGGTCGGGACGCAGGCGCAAGTCGGTGCGGAAGACATATCCCGCCGCCGTGCGCTCCTGCATGATCTTCACCAGGTCCTTCGTGAGTTGCACCGCGAACTCCTGCGGCGTCTTGGACCCGGTATAGTTCAGGCGTTGCTCGTCATAGAAAACGAAGAGGTCGATGTCGGACGAGTAGTTGAGTTCGCGTCCGCCGAGTTTGCCGACCGCCAATACCACATAACCCGATCCGCGTTCGGGATCGTCGGCGTCGGGCAGCGCGACGAGTTCGTTGCGTTGCGCGATCCCCAAGAGGCAACGCACCGCGCTCTTCACGCAGGCGTCCGCCAAATCGGAAAGAGCTTCGATCACCTGGTCGACCGCCCAGATTTCCGTGATGTCGGCGAGCGCGATGAGCAGGGCCGCGCGGGCCTTCGCAACACGCAGGCCCGGCATCGCGGCGGACACTTCGGCGTAATGTGTTCCGTTCACGCTTGCGAGAATCCCGGCGAACACCGCATCGGGACCGTCGGCGGCGAAGGCGGCGAGGATGTCCGGATGATCGCCGAGAAGCTTGCCGAGGAACGGGCTGTTGCCGAACACGGAGTCCAGCACGGCGGTCCATGCGGGCTCTTGCGCGGGGCCTTTCGCGAAGGCTTGCACGCTGCCCGTGTGAGCGGCGGCTGCCGTCAGCCAGTCGTGGCGCTGATCGCGCGCGCGCGCATCGTCGAAGGGTGGCGGAAGCCTTGTAATATCAGGGTAAATCAAGCGCAACTCGCGGTATTTACTGTTGTTTCGGCATACAGTGGGATATAGAGGGCGGGGTGGTCAAGCTGCGGTGCGGCGCCAGCAATTTGCCAACATTTTGTACGATTGTCCTTTGAAACGGATAGGGCTCCGGGATTTTGGCACACGGCGCAGTCAGATTCTTGCTTCGCGTTCTCGAAGCTACATTGCTCGTGGTGTTGCTCGGCGCCGCCATTATGGCCTGGCGCCTGAGCCAGGGTCCGGTCGCGCTGAATTCGGTCGCGCCCTACGTCGCCTCGCTGCTGAGCGATCTCAATCCTTCTCTCCAATTCCGCATCGAGCGCGCGGAGTTCCGCTGGCAGGGTTTCAAGGGCAGTCCTGAAATCACCGCGCGCGATGTGCGTGTGCTCGACAGCGGCGGCGGCGTTCTTGCCGGCCTGCCGACGATGGTCGTGCGGCTGGAATCCTCGGCGCTCCTCAAGGGCGAGATCGCGCCGAAGCATATCGGTCTTTCCAATCCCATCATCCGTTTCGTGCATCGGACGGATGGAACTTTCGGTCTCGGCGTCGAAGGGCCCGCGCCCGCATCTTCGCCTGCGGCGCCCGAGCCCACCGGCAACGCCCTTGCGTCCACGCTGCTCGACGCGTTGAACGGTGACGCCACGGGCGGTCTTTCATTCCTGCAAACCGTCTCGATCGATCACACGACGCTGGTGCTGGTCGATGAAGCCTCGGGCCAGCGCTGGCTTGTCCCGGATGCAACCCTGGACTTCACGCGCGACAGCAGCGCGATGCTCGTCCAGGCGACGTTGCCGGTGATCGAGGACGGCAAGTCGTGGCAATTGACCGCCAAAGGCATGATCCCGGCGGGCAGCCGCATGCTCAATCTCGATATCGACGTCGACGGTCTGCGGCCCGCCCGTCTCGCGGTTCTTGCGCCCCAACTTGCGCCGCTGGCCATGGTCGATCTGCGTTTGAAGGGAACGGTGTCCACGAGCATGGCCCTCACCGATCAGGGGGCGCGGATCACCGGCGTGAAGTTCGATGTGGAGGGCCAGGCCGGACAGCTGCGTCTGCCCGAGCCGATCTCCA
>JAYRTJ010000084.1:0-15376 GCA_041919675.1 Rhodospirillaceae bacterium
GCACGCCGGTCAGCGCGAGGTTACCGATGACCATCACCGCGAAGGTGAACGGGATGAGGCGGTAGATGCCGCCCATCTTGCGGATGTCCTGCTCCTCGCTCATGGCGTGGATCACGGAACCGGCGCCCAGGAAGAGAAGCGCCTTGAACCAGGCGTGGGTCATCAGGTGGAAAATGCCCGCCTGATAGGCCGACACGCCGCACGCGGCGAACATGTAGCCGAGCTGCGACACCGTCGAGAAGGCGATGATGCGCTTGATGTCGTTCTGCACGCAGCCGATGGTCGCGGCGAAGAAGGCGGTCGACGCGCCGACGAAGGTAACGACGGCGAGCGCGTCAGGCGCGTATTCGAACACCGGCGACATGCGCGCGACCAGGAACACCCCGGCGGTCACCATGGTCGCGGCGTGGATGAGCGCGGAGACCGGCGTCGGGCCTTCCATCGCGTCCGGCAGCCAGGTGTGCAGGAGGAGCTGGCCCGACTTGCCCATCGCGCCCACGAACAGGAGCAGACAGGTGATGGTCAGGGCATGCAGGTCCATGCCGAAGAAGTGCACGCGGGTATCGGCCTTGGTCGCCACGGCGTCGAAGATGACGTCGAAGCCGACGGCGTCGAACAGGAAGTAGATCGCGAAGATGCCGAGCAGGAACCCGAAGTCGCCGACGCGGTTGACGACGAAGGCCTTGATGGCGGCGGCGCTGGCCGAGGGTTTCTTGTACCAGAAGCCGATGAGCAGATAGGAGACGAGGCCCACCCCTTCCCAGCCGAAGAACAGCTGGACGAGGTTGTCGGCCGTCACGAGCATGAGCATCGCGAAGGTGAACAGTGACAGGTAGGCCATGAAGCGCGGCTGGCTGTCGTCATGCGACATGTAGCCGACGGAGTAGACGTGGATGAAGGTCGAGATGACCGTGACCGTCATGACCATCGTGGCCGACAGCGTGTCGTAACGCAGCGCCCAGTCGGCTTCGAAGGTGCCGGACTGGAGCCAGGTCAGGACCGGCGCCGTGATCGCGTGGCCGTGCAGGGCCACGTCGATGAAGGTCGGGATGGACGAGAGCGCGGCGAGACCCACGCACACGCAGGTGACGATCTGGGAGGCGCGGTCGCCGATGATGCGGCCGAAGAAGCCGGCGACGGCGGCGCCCAGAAGCGGCAGGAATACGGAGGCGTACAACAGCACGAGAGTACCCCTAGCCTTTCATGGTGTTGATGTCTTCGACTTCGATGGACCGCCGGTTACGGTAGAACACCACGACGATGGCGAGCCCGATGGCCGCCTCCGCCGCAGCGACCGTCAGCACCAGCATCGTGAAGATCTGGCCCACGAGATCGTTGAGGAACGCGGAGAACGCCACCATGTTGACGTTCACGGCGAGCAGCATCAGCTCGATGGACATCATGATGACGATGAGGTTCTTCCGGTTGAGGAAGATGCCGAAGATGCCGATCGTGAAGAGGATCGCACCGACGGTCAGGTAATGAGAAAGGCCGACGGCCATACCGGTCATTCCGGTTTCAGCGGGTGTCATGACACGCCCTTTCCGGTCTCGACCTTCACGACTTCAAGCGTATCGGCGACGTTGCGGTTCACCTGGTCGTGGATCTTCTGTTTGCGCACGTTCGGACGGCGGCGCAGGGTCAGGACGATGGCGCCCACCATGGCGACCAGGAGCACGAGGCCCGCGGCCTGGAACAGGTAGGCGTAGTGGGTATAGAGCAGGGCCCCGAGCGCTTCGGTGTTCGTGAGCGCTTGCGGCGCGGGCGCCGGCGCGATGCGCAGGGATTCGGCTTCCGGCGACATGACCCAACCGCCGAACACGACGGCGAGTTCGACCAGCAAGACGATGCCGATGACGGCCCCGGCCCAGAAATACTTGAGGAAGCCTTCGCGGATGAGCGTGATGTTGATGTCGAGCATCATCACCACGAACAGGAAGAGCACGGCGACGGCGCCGACGTAGACGACCACCAGGATCATCGCGACGAACTCGGCGCCCAGGAGGACGAAGAGTCCCGCCGCGTTGAAGAACGTCAGGATCAGCCACAGGACCGAGTGCACGGGATTACGCTGAAGGATGACGTTCAGCGCGGAGATCACCGCGACAATGGCGAAAAGATAGAAGGCGAGCGTGGCGATAATCATGCGCGCGAGCCCTTCTTATCTTGAGTCACTTGTTCGTATCTCACTTCTGTATCCCCTCTCGCCCCATCATCCCTTTCCTTTATCCCCTCCCCTGAAAGGGGAGGGTTAGGGAGGGGTCGCTGTGATTTTCACATCACTCAGCTTGTCTCAAACGACCCCCTCCTGACCTCCCCCTTGCAGGGGGAGGGAAAAGAAGGAGCGGCTATCTATACGGTGCGTTCAGTTCGAGACGTTTCGCGAGTTCCGGTTCCCAGCGGTCGCCGTTCGCGAGCAACTTGTCCTTGTTGTAGAGCAGCTCATCGTGCGTCTCGGTCGCGAACTCGAAGTTCGGACCTTCGACGATGGCATCCACCGGGCAGGCCTCTTCGCAGAAGCCGCAGTAGATGCACTTGGTCATATCGATGTCGTAGCGCGTGGTGCGGCGCGAACCGTCGCCGCGCGGTTCGGCTTCGATGGTGATCGCCTGCGCCGGGCAGATCGCCTCGCACAGCTTACAGGCGATGCAGCGTTCTTCGCCGTTCGGATAACGGCGCAGCGCGTGTTCGCCGCGAAAGCGCGGAGATAGCGGCCCCTTCTCGTACGGATAGTTCAGCGTGACCTTCGGCCCGAACATGTACTTGAACGTCAGCCACATGCCTGTGAGGAGTTCCCACAGAAGGGCGGTACGGACGGATGCGTTGATTGCCATGATGATCCCTCCCCTACTGCGGCAACTTGTCGAAGTAGACGAGGACGCCGGCCGTAAGGACCAACCAGATCAGCGAGAACGGCAGGAAGACTTTCCAGCCGAGACGCATGAGCTGATCGTAGCGGTAACGCGGGAACGTCGCGCGCACCCAGATGAAGACGAAAAGACAGAAGCAGATCTTGAGCACGAACCAGACGACGCCCGGCACCCAAGCCAGCACCGGCGTCAGGACCGAGAGGCCCGGCAGCATGTCCTGAGGCCCAAGCCAGCCGCCGAGGAACAGGATCGAGACCATGCCCGACATCATGATCATGTTCATGTATTCGCCGAGGAAGAACAGGGCGAAGGACATGGACGAGTATTCGGTCATGAAGCCGGCGACGAGTTCGGATTCCGCTTCCGGAAGATCGAACGGGTGACGGTTGGTTTCCGCCAGCACCGAGATGAAGAAGAGGATGAACATCGGGAAGTGCGGCAGGACGTACCACAGGCCCTTCTGCGCCTCGACGAGCTCGCTCAGGTTCAGCGAGCCGGCGGTGAGCAGCACCGAGATCATCACAAGGCCGATGGAGACTTCGTAGGACACCATCTGCGCGGCGGAGCGCATGGCGCCCAGGAAAGCGTAACGGCTGTTGGACGCCCAGCCGGCCATGACGATGCCGTACACGCCGAGCGAGGAAATGGCGAACAGGTACAGGACGCCGACGTTGAGGTTCGAGATCACCCAGCCGCTATCGACCGGGATCACGGCCCAGGCGAGCAACGCAAGCGTGAAAGTGAGCATGGGCGCAAGGAAGAACACGACGGGCGACGAACCCGTCGGCACCACGGTTTCCTTGAACATGAGCTTGATCGCGTCGGCGAACGGCTGCAGCAGACCGAACGGCCCCACGACGTTCGGGCCCTTGCGCATCTGCATGGCGCCGATGATGCGGCGTTCGGCATAGGTGACATAGGCCATGCCGATCATGATCGGCACAGCGAACAGGAGGATCTTGCCGACGATCCAGAGCCCCGGCAGCAGATATCCGTTTACGAACTCAGCCATGGGTGCCCGTCTTCTGCTTGGTGCCGAGTACGAATTCTTCCGTGCATTGCGCCATCGTGCGCGAGGCCCGGCTGATCGGATCGGTCATGTAGTAGTTTTTCACCGGGTAGTCGAACGGCGTGGCGGAAATGGATCCCGCGGCACCGAAGCTCTTCCACTCGGCGGGTTGAACCTTGTCGTAGCCGGCGAACACCGGGTTCGCCTTGGCCATACGCGCACGCAGCTGCTTGATGTTGTCGTACGGCAGCGTCTTGGCGAGCACCGCCGAGAGGGCCCGCAAGATGGTCCAGTCTTCACGCGCTTCGCCGGGCGGAAACACGGCGCGGTAGGCTTCCTGCACGCGGCCTTCGGTGTTGACGTAGGTGCCGTCTTTTTCGGTGTAGGCCGCGCCCGGCAGGATGACGTCGGCGCGATGCGCGCCGCGGTCGCCGTGGTGGCCCTGATAGATCACGAACGCCTTGCCGAGCTTGGCGGTGTCGATTTCGTCGGCGCCGAGCAGGAACACGACGTCGATTTCGCCCTTGCCGGCGGCTTCGAGAATGCCGCGCGTGTCCTTACCGCCTTCACCCGGCGCGAAGCCGATGTCGAGGCCGCCGACGCGGCCGGCTGCGGTGTGGAGCACGTTGAAGCCGTTCCAGCCGTCCTTCACAGCGCCGCACGTATCGGCGAGCTGGCGGGCGGCGGCGAGGATCGCGTTGCCGTCGGCGCGCGACAGCGCGGCCATGCCCACGACGATCATCGGGTTCTTGGCGTTCTTGAGGACCTGCGCGAACGGGTGCGAGCCGTCGGCGATCTTGGCGAGCACGTCGGCCGAAGTTCCAAGGTTCTCCGCCTTATAGGTGAGCTTCGTATCGGCGCCGATGACGCCGACCGAGAGACCGCCCTTCTTGAAGCGCTTGCGGATACGCGCGTTCAGGACCGGCGCTTCGCGGCGCGGATCGGCGCCGACCAAGAGGATCGCGTCGGCCTGTTCGATTCCGGCGATGGTCGAGTTGAAGATGTAGGAAGCGCGCACCTTCGGATCGAGCGCGGCGCCATCCTGGCGGCAGTCGATATTGTGCGAGCCGAGCGCGGCCATGAGGTCTTTCAGGGCCGCCATGGATTCGACGTCGGCGAGATCGCCGGCGAGCGCCGCGATACGGTTGCCGGCCGAGGCGCGCAGGCGCACGGCGATGGCGTCAAAGGCGTCTTCCCAAGACACGGCGGTGAGCTTGCCGTTGCGGCGCACATACGGACGGTCGAGGCGCTGATAGCCGAGGCCGTCGCACGCATGGCGGCTCTTATCGGCCAGCCATTCTTCGTTCACGTCTTCGTTGATGCGCGGCAGGACGCGCATGACTTCGCGGCCACGGGCATCGACGCGGATGTTGGCGCCGACGGCGTCCATCACGTCGATGGATTCGGTCTTGCGCAGTTCCCACGGACGGGCGTGGAACGCGTAGGGCTTCGAGGTGAGCGCACCGACCGGGCAAAGGTCGACGACGTTGCCGGACAGTTCCGACGTCAGCGCGCCTTCGAGATAGGTGGTGATTTCCATGTCCTCGCCGCGGCCCAGCGCGCCGAGTTCCGGCACACCGGCGACTTCGGTCGCGAAACGGACGCAACGCGTGCAGTGGATGCAGCGGGTCATGTAGGTCGCGACCAGCGGCCCCATGTACTTGTCTTTGACCGCGCGCTTGTTCTCGTGGAAGCGGCCGCGATCAAAACCATAGGCCATGGCCTGATCCTGCAGATCGCACTCGCCGCCCTGATCGCAGATCGGGCAATCGAGCGGGTGGTTGATGAGCAGGAATTCCATGACGCCGCCGCGCGCCTTGCTGGCGCGCTCGGACTTCGTATGAACAACCATGCCTTCGTTGACCGGCATGGCGCACGAGGCGACCGGTTTCGGCGACTTCTCGACGTCGACGAGGCACATACGGCAGTTACCGGCGATCGAGAGGCGGTCGTGATAGCAGAAGCGCGGGATCTCCACGCCGATCTGCTCGGCCGCCTGCAAGATGGTCGTGTTCGGCGGAACTTCGACCTGGATACCGTCAATCGTAAGCTTCGGCATTACTGTCCCCTCGCCTTACGCCGCTTTGTCGCGCGTCTTGGCATCGCGGTAGTCGCGGATGCGGCGCTCGAGTTCCGGGCGGAAATGGCGGATCAAACCTTGCACCGGCCAGGCCGCCGCATCGCCGAGGGCGCAAATCGTGTGCCCTTCGATCTGATAGGTGACCTGTTCCAGCGTATCGATTTCGGCGAGGGTCGCGTCACCCTTCACCATGCGGCGCATGACACGCGCGAGCCAGCCGGTGCCCTCACGGCACGGCGTGCACTGGCCGCAGCTTTCATGCTTGTAGAAATCCGACAGGCGCGAGATCGCCGCGACGATATCGACCGACTTGTCCATGACCATCACGGCCGCGGTGCCGAGGCCGGACTTCACGTCGCGCAAGGCATCGAAGTCCATGAGGACGGTGTCGCAGATCGACTTCGGCAGTACCGGCACGGACGCGCCGCCCGGAATGACGCCCTGGAGATTGTCCCAGCCGCCGCGCACGCCGCCGCAATGCTTTTCGATGAGTTCCTTCAAAGAAATGCTCATCGACTCTTCGACGTTGCAGGGCTTGTTCACGTTGCCGGAGATGCAGAATACTTTCGTACCCGCGTTGTTCGGGCGGCCGAAGCCGGCGAACCACGACGCGCCGCGGCGCAGGATGGTCGGGGCAACGGCGATGCTTTCGACGTTGTTGACCGTGGTCGGGCAGCCATAGAGGCCGACGCCGGCCGGGAACGGCGGCTTCAAGCGCGGCTGGCCTTTGCGGCCTTCGATGGATTCGATGAGCGCGGTTTCTTCGCCGCAGATGTAAGCGCCCGCGCCGCGATGCAGATAGAGGTCGAATTTCCACCCCGAACCGCAGGCGTTGTTGCCGATCAGGCCCGCATCGTAGGCCTCGTCGATGGCGACCTGGAGATTGGAGGCTTCGTTGTAGAATTCGCCGCGGATGTAGATGTAGCAGGCGTGCGCGCGCATCGCGAAGCTGGCGATGAGGCAGCCTTCGATCAGCTTGTGCGGATCGAAGCGCAGCATGTCGCGGTCCTTACAGGTGCCCGGCTCGCCTTCGTCGGCGTTGACGACCAGATAGTGCGGACGCTCGCTTTCGGTCTTGGGCATGAACGACCACTTGAGGCCGGTCGGGAAGCCCGCGCCGCCACGGCCGCGCAGACCCGAGCGCTTCATCTCGTCGATGATCCACTCCGGGCCCATGTCGAGGATCTCTTTGGTGCCGTCCCAGTCGCCGCGCGCCCGCGCGCCCTTGAGGCGCCAATCGTGGCGGCCGTAGAGGTTCGTGAAAATACGATCTTTATCAGCGAGCATGTGCCTGACCTATGCTTTCGGGCCCGCGGCTTTCGCCGCGGCTTCCGCTTTCGCTTTCTCGAACGCCGCCTTGGCGGCGGCGAAGTCCTGCTTCGGGATCGGCTTCGTCGGATCGTCGGTGAGCGAGGTCTTCTCGCCCGCCGGCGCCGCGTTGTCGCGGCCCGTCATCGAACCGTGCGGAGGCAGCTTCTCGCCGCGCTTCAGCGCGTCGATGATCTTGCCCGTCGAGGCGTAATCGACGTCTTCGTAGTAGTCGTCGCCGACCGCGATCACCGGCGCGTTCACACACGCGCCCGCGCATTCGACTTCTTCGAGGCTGAAAGCATTGTCCGGCGTCACTTCACCGAGGCCGATGCCGAGCTTGTCCTTGCACGACTTCACGACGTCGTTGGACCCGCGCAGCCAGCACGAAAGGCTGGTGCAGACCTGGATGTGGTTCTTGCCGACAGGCGCCAGCTTGAACATGGTGTAGAAGGTCGCCACTTCCATGACGCGAATCGGCGCCATTTCGAGCATGACGGCGATCTGTTCCATGGCCGGACGCGACACCCAGCCTTCCTGGCGCTGCGCGAGATCGAGCAGCGGAATCACCGCGCTGGCCTGACGGCCCGCGGGATACTTGGCGACGATCTTCTTCGCCCGTTCCTGCATCTCGGCATTGAAGGCGAAGCTGGCGGGCTGGTTTTCCGCCATTACGCGCGCGCTCATCGGTCAACCTCGCCGAACACGATATCGATAGAGCCCAGCACCGCCGGCACGTCGGCCAGCATGTGACCGCGCAGCATCGCGTCCATGGCTTCCAGGTGCATGAACCCGGGAGCGCGGATGCGGCAGCGGTAGGGCTTGTTGGTGCCGTCGGAGACAAGGAACACGCCGAACTCGCCTTTCGGCGCTTCGGTGCCGACGTAAGTTTCGCCGGCCGGGACCTTGTAGCCTTCGGTGTAAAGCTTGAAGTGATGGATGAGCGCTTCCATCGAGGTCTTCATTTCGGAGCGCGGCGGCGCGAGGACCTTACGATCATTCACGCGCACCGGGCCCGAGGGCATCTTTTCCAGGCACTGCTTGATGATCTTCAAGGACTGGCGCATTTCCTCGACGCGCACGAGATAGCGGTCGTAGCAGTCGCCGTTCTTGCCGATCGGAATGTCGAAATCCATTTCCTCGTAGCCGTCGTAGGGCTGCGACTTGCGCAGGTCCCACGGCACGCCCGAAGCCCTGAGGTTCGGACCGGTGAAGCCCCAGGCGAGCGCCTGTTCCTTCGACACGACGCCGATATCCACCACGCGCTGCTTGAAGATGCGGTTCTCGGTGAGCAGGCCTTCCATGTCGTCGAGGACTTGGGAATATCCGTTCGCCCACTCGTGCATGCGCTCGACGAGGCCCGCGGGCAGATCCTGCGAGACGCCGCCCGGGCGGACGTAGTTGGCGTGCATGCGCGCGCCGCAAACGTCGTCGTAGAAGCCCATGATTTTTTCGCGCTCTTCGAACGTCCACAGGAACGGCGTCATGGCGCCCACGTCCATCGCGTAAGAGGCGATGTTCATGATGTGGTTGAGGATACGCGTCAGTTCGCCGAACAGCATGCGGATGTACTTGGCGCGGCGCGGAACCTCGATGCCGAGCAGCTTCTCGACCGCGAGCGAATAGGCCTGCTCCTGGTTCATCGGCGAGACGTAGTCGAGGCGGTCGAAGTACGGCACCGCCTGGAGATAGGTCTTGTACTCGATCAGCTTCTCGGTGCCGCGGTGCAGGAGGCCGATGTGCGCATCGACGCGATCGATGACTTCACCGTCCATCTCCAGCACCAGACGCAGAACGCCGTGCGCCGCAGGATGCTGCGGACCGAAGTTCAGCGTGTAGTTCTCGATTTCAGCTTCAGCGGTCTGTGACATGCGTTAGGTCCCCGCCGGCTTCGCAGGCGCGGGCGCGGCCTTCTCGTCGCCCGGCAGCAACTTCTGAATACCTTCCCAAGGCGAGAGGAAGTCGAACGAGCGGAAGTCCTGCGCGAGCTTCACGGGCTCGTAAATCACGCGCTTCTGCTCGACGTCGTAACGCACTTCGACATAGCCGGTGAGCGGGAAATCCTTGCGCAGCGGATGGCCCTCGAAGCCGTAGTCGGTGAGGATGCGGCGCAGGTCCGGGTGATCGGAGAAGAACACGCCGTACATGTCCCACACTTCGCGCTCGCACCAGTCGGCGCAGGGGAACAGGGACGCGATGCTCGGGACCGCCGTTTCCTCGCCCACGGTCACCTTCACGCGGATGCGCTGGTTGAGGCTCATCGACAAGAGCAGATAGACGACTTCGAAACGCTCGGGGCGCTGCGGATAGTCGACCGCGGTGACGTCGATGACTTGCGTGAACGCAAGCTTCGGATCGTCGCGCAGCGTCTTCACGACTTTCAGGATCGACTCACGCTTCACGAATACGGTGAGTTCGCCGCGCTGAATGTCGGCGGAGATGAAATCGCCGCCAAGCGCCTGCGGGAGGTGGGCGGAGATTTCGCGAAGGCCTTCAATTCCGAGGGTCATGCGCGTTAGGCCCGGTCAATCGTGCCGACGCGGCGGATCTTCTTGTGCAGCTGGAGAATGCCGTACAGAAGCGCTTCCGCGGTGGGCGGGCAGCCCGGAACGTAGATGTCGACGGGCACGATCCGGTCGCAGCCGCGCACGACGGAATACGAATAGTGATAGTAGCCACCGCCGTTGGCGCACGAGCCCATCGAGATCACCCAGCGCGGCTCGGGCATCTGGTCGTAGACCTTGCGGAGCGCGGGCGCCATTTTGTTGGTGAGGGTGCCGGCCACGATCATGCAGTCGGACTGGCGCGGGCTGGGACGGAAGACCATGCCGAAACGGTCCATGTCGTAGCGCGCCATGGCGACGTGCATCATTTCCACGGCGCAGCAGGCCAGACCGAACGTCATCGGCCACAGCGAGCCGGTGCGGCCCCAGTTCACAAGCTGATCGAGCGAGGTGAGCAGAAAACCTTTGTTCTGCAACTCCTCGGAGACGCGCGCCATCACCTGCGCGTCGTGAGCGGTCGTCGCGCGAATAATGTCGGTTTTCGGCGCGGCCGGAACGGTTACTCCCATTCCAGGGCTCCCTTCTTCCATTCGTAGATGAAGCCAATGGTGAGCACGCCGAGGAACACCATCATCGACCAGAAGCCGAACATCCCGATTTTCCCAAGGGTGATCGCCCAGGGGAACAGGAAGGCCACTTCAAGATCGAAAATGATGAACAGGATCGAGACCAGGTAGAAACGCACGTCGAACTTCGACCGGGCGTCGTCAAAGGCCTCGAAACCGCACTCATAGGCGGAGGTTTTTTCCGGGTCCGGACGGCTTGGTCCGGCGATCAGCGAGGCGATCACCATCACCAGCGCGAGCCCAAGGGCTATACCCAGAAAAATAAGGATCGGGAGATATTCAACGAGCAGCTGCTGCATGCCACCAGCCTTGCTACCAGGGCCGCCACAACGCAGCCCGATTTATTATGAATTACAATAGGTTACGGCACAGACAGGAACGTGCCCGAAGCCCCTTAACTTCCCGCCCGTCCCCACGCGCGTCGTGGGGGTGATTTACCGGCCAAGGGTAACAGAGTCAAGGCAACTGATTGTGCGTAAGACCGTTGACAGACCGCGATATTTTGCGCTTTCGGCGGCCCTTGAGGCCCCTCGAAACGCCCCCGCGGGCCCCGCGTCCTAGCTGAAAACCGGCGGCAGGGCCTTGAGCGCGGCGGCGATGGAACCGTCGTCTGCGGCTTGGAAGCGGGCCAAGGTCCGGGCGCCAACCACCGGGTCGAGAGGCCGCAGCGGCGGGCGCATCCGCAGCCAGCGGGCGTCCCCCGTCACATGCGCGAAGATGTGCTTCACGGCTTCGGTGACGGGAACGGTCAGGAGGACGTCTTTCCAAAGCGAGGACAGACGCGCTTCGTCGTTAGGGTCAGACCCCTCGACCACGTTTTTCACCAACGCAGGCGCAAGCCCGGCAGTGGCCGTCATCACCCCGGCCCCGCCCTTCGCAATCAGGGCGCGCGCGAGATGGTCGTCGCCCGCAAACACGGCGAGTTCGGGAAACTTCAGCCAGGACGTGACGCCGGCGAGATCGCCGCTGCTGTCCTTCACGCCCTGCATCCGCCCCGGATGGGCCGCGATAAGCGCGGCCATCATGTCGGTATCGACGACGACCGTGGACATCTCAACGAAGTGATAGAGGAACACCGGCGTGGCGACTTTCGCGGTGCGGCGCAGAACCTCGTCCATGAAAGCCTGCACACCTTCGCGCGGGGCCGCGCGGAAGAAGTAGGGCGGGATGACGAGCGCCGCGCAGCCCATTTCGCCGAGCGCGGTCACCAGCGTGACCACATCGTAGAGCGACGGCGCGCCCGCGCCGACGATGATCGCGTGCGGCGGAATGCCGGCATCGAGCATCACCAGGACGGTGGCGATTTTTTCGGCGACGGAAATGGACGGACCCTCGCCGGTCGTGCCGAACAGCAAAAGGCCGCTGCAGCCTTGATCCATCAGCCAGCGCCCGAGACGCGCCATGGCGGCGCCGTCGACATCGCCGTTGTCGCGATACAGAGTCATCATCGCGGCGCTGACGCCGCGCGGATAAGAGGCCACGCGACTACCGATTCCCGAGAAGCTGATTACCGACGCGCGCGCTCACTTCGATGTGACCGGAGCGCTCGAAACGGAGCGTGAGTGGCACCGCATCGCCGACGTGCAGGGCGCGCTTTACACCGGTGAGCCGCACAAAAACGCCGCCGGGGCGAAAACGTTCATCGCCGCCGCCGGCGATCTCGAGATTTTTTAAGGGGAGGTACGTGAACTTGCCGCTGCGCACACGGGTCGAGACGATCTCGGCTTTGTCGGCGAGCGGCGTCGAGACCTCGAGCAGCCGGTCGGTCTCCTCGCCCTTGTTGAGAATACGGAAGTAGACGCTGGTTGCGCCCTCGTAGATGCGCACCCAGGCCTCCTCGACAACGACGGATTTGGACTGCGCGTAGGCCGGGGCGGCGAACACGAGCGCCACGAAGAGGATTTTCAGAAGGCGCATACCGAAGGATCCTTCTCCTGAGACAGTCCTCCTACGCTCCGCTGCGCGGAGCTTCGGCGGGACATCTTTAAGCGCGCGCGGCGCGCGCGCTTAAAGATGGTGGGCGGTGACGGGATCGAACCGCCGACATCTTGCGTGTAAAGCAAGCGCTCTACCGGCTGAGCTAACCGCCCGGTGAGCGGAAATTAGCGGCTGGCGGCCTAAAAGCAAAACGGAAAACAACAAACAGAAAGCCCCCCACCCTGCCCTCTCCCGCACGCGGGAGAGGGCGGGAGAGTTGCGCACTAATGCGTCGTCAGCGGCTCTTCTTCCACGTCCGGCTTGGCGGCCGGCAGCGGTTTTTCCTTCTTCTCGTCGTCGTCCTCGTCGACTTCTTTCAGGATCGGGACGAGCGGATTGAGGAGCGCCTTCTCGAGCACTTCATCGACGGTGGTGACCGGGATGATGGTGAGATCGCGCTTCACGTTGTCGGGAAGTTCCTCGAGGTCCTTCTCGTTCTCCTTCGGGATCAGCGCGATCTTGAGACCGCCGCGCTGGGCCGCGAGCAGCTTTTCCTTCAGGCCGCCGATGGGAAGCACGCGTCCGCGGAGCGAGATTTCACCCGTCATACAGACGTCCTTGCGCACCGGATTGCCGGTGAGCGCGGACACCATCGAGGTGATCATCGCCACGCCCGCGGACGGACCATCCTTCGGCGTCGCGCCTTCCGGCACGTGCAAGTGGATGTCGTTCTTCTCGAACACCTTGCGGCGGATGCCGAACACGGCGGCACGGCTGCGGATGTACGAACGGGCCGCGGAGATGGACTCCTTCATCACGTCGCCGAGCTTACCGGTCGTGGTGACGGCGCCCTTGCCGGGCATTACCACCGCTTCAATCGACAGGAGCTCGCCGCCGACTTCCGTCCACGCAAGACCCGTCGTCACGCCGACCAGATCCTCACGCTCGGCCTCGCCGAAGCGATACTTCGGAATGCCGGCGTACTTCTTGAGGTTCCGGCGCGTGACGGACACTTTCTTCAGCTTGCGAAGAATGATGTCCTTCGTGGCCTTACGCGCGAGGTTGGCGATTTCGCGTTCAAGCGAACGCACGCCGGCTTCGCGGGTGTAGTAGCGGCACAGATCGCGCAGCGCGTCGTCCGAAACGCTCCACTCGGTCTTCTTCAGGCCATGAGCGGGGAACTGCTTCGGGATCAGGTGACGCTTGGCGATGGCGACCTTCTCGTCCTCGGTGTAGCCGGAGACACGGATCACTTCCATGCGGTCGAGCAACGGCTGCGGCATACGCAGCGTGTTCGCGGTGGTGATGAACAGCACGTCCGACAGGTCATAGTCGACTTCCAGATAGTGGTCCTGGAAGGTCGAGTTCTGTTCCGGGTCGAGCACTTCGAGCAGCGCCGACGACGGATCGCCGCGCCAATCGGCGCCCAGCTTGTCGATTTCGTCGAGCAGGAAGAGCGGGTTCGAGGTCTTCGCCTTCTTCATGCCCTGGATGATCTTGCCGGGCATGGAGCCGATGTAAGTCCGGCGGTGACCACGGATCTCGGCTTCGTCACGCACGCCGCCCATGGAGACACGCACGAATTGGCGGCCCGTGGACGTGGCGATGGAGCGGCCAAGCGAGGTCTTACCGACACCCGGCGGACCGACAAGGCACAGGATCGGGCCCTTGAGCTTCTTGGTGCGGCTTTGGACCGCCAAGTACTCAATGATGCGCTCCTTCACCTTCTCGAGGCCGTAGTGGTCCTTGTCGAGCTGCGCCTTCGCGGCGCGCAGGTCGATGTGGATCTTCGAACGCTTCTTCCACGGGATACCGGTCAGCCAGTCGAGGTAGTTGCGCACCACCGTCGCTTCGGCCGACATCGGGCTCATGGTCTTCAGCTTCTTCACTTCCGCAAGCGCCTTCTCGCGCGCTTCCTTGCTCATGCGGAGCTTCTTGATTTTCTCTTCGAACTCGGAGGCTTCGTCCTTGCCTTCCTCGTTCTCGCCCAACTCGCGCTGGATCGCCTTCATCTGTTCGTTGAGGTAGTACTCGCGCTGCGTCTTCTCCATCTGACGCTTCACACGATTGCGAATGCGCTTTTCGACCTGCAGGACGCTGATCTCGGATTCCATGAATCCGTAAACGCGCTCGAGCCGCTCGGACACGCTCTTCACTTCGAGCAGTTCCTGCTTCTCGGCGATCTTCAGCGTCAGATGCGAGGCGACGGTATCGGCCAGCTTCGAGGGGTTCTCGATCTGGTTCACCGACACCAGCACTTCCGGCGGAATCTTTTTGTTGAGCTTGATGTACTGCTCGAACTGGGACACGACCGAACGCGCGAGCGCTTCGAGTTCCTTATCCTCCTCCTTCGGCTCGTCGATACTGTCGACATAAGCCTCGAAGAAGGACTCGTTCTCCTTATAGGTCGAGATCTTGGCGCGGCTACCGCCTTCGACCAGCACCTTCACGGTGCCGTCCGGCAGCTTCAGAAGCTGCAGCACGGTCGAAACGGTGCCGACGTCGTAAATATCCTTGGACTGCGGATCGTCCTGGGAGGCGTCCTTCTGGGCGACCAGGAGGATCTGCTTGTCGTCGGCCATCACGTCTTCCAGCGCGCGAACGGACTTTTCGCGGCCCACGCAGAGGGGGACGATCATGTGAGGGAACACGACGATGTCCCTCAGCGGCAGAACCGGGAGCAACTGGCCTTTGGCGATATCGGACACTACAACACCCTTCTTTCAGTCGTCTGCGCTGGGCAGAACCCTTCCTTCACATGAACGGAAAGCTTTCGCTCCGGGTTGCCGTACTTCAACGAAGCTACGGCACGTACAGGCCTATGCATTTGACCTTAATCAACCCAGCCGGACAATCCCTATGTAGGTTGTGCCGGCCAAGTATCAAGCCATTGAAAGATCAGGCAGAGGTGCCGCCTTCGGCGCCACGGCGATCCGCGTAGATGTACAGCGGTTTCGCCCGACCCTCGGAGACTTCACCGTTCACAACCACTTCTTCGACACCCTCGAGGCCGGGGAGGTCGAACATCGTCTCGAGCAGGATGCTCTCCATGATGGAACGCA
>JAYRTJ010000085.1:0-15233 GCA_041919675.1 Rhodospirillaceae bacterium
GCCGATGTACGGGTTCACGGCGCCCATGTCGAAGTCATAGTAGCCGGCCGCATGCAGGCTGAGCTGATCGACGTCGCCGCCGGTGATGGCGAAATTCGCCGCGCCGGCGCGCGCGCTTTTGAAGCCCTTGTCGTTGAGGCCGAGCTCGAGTTCGGTACGCAGGCCGTTGCCGAAGTCATAGCCCAAAGCCGTCGTCAGAGCGTAACCCGTGTCGAACTTCACTTCGCCGGCTGCCGTGCCGACCGGGATGTCCAACTTTTCCGGCACGAGAACGCCGGCGCCGACGGAGCCGTAGAAGTTCTGAGCCTGAGCCTGGGTCGCTGCGACCATGGCGAACGCCGCGACGGCGCCGATTTTTGCGAGCTTCATGAGTTTGCACTTTCCTTTTTGTTTTTAGAGTCCCTCGGCGCGAGATGCGATCCCGCGTCGAGGGAGGCGCAACCTAGTGTCGCTTTGAGGCATGTCCAGGGCAGCGTGCGAACATAGGAACGATTTCGCGCGCGCCGTTGCATGAACGACACGCCCGCATTCATTTGCGCAAGGTTGTTATGCGAAAACGTCGCGACGGAATCGCGCAACTGCACACCGCGTGCACAGTTCGCCCTGATTTCGCCATGATGCGGAATGCGACGCTCAGGATGTAAGCGCGACTTATGCGAGAGAACTATTTGTGAGACGCGGCACGAGTCACAAATAAAATGTCATTCCGGCCCGCGCCGAAATGACATGAGCCGACATGGACCGACATGGGTCGACATGGGCCGTGTTGCGCGCTATTGCGCGAGGAATCCGCCGTCGACCGCGAGGATATGTCCCGTCACCATGCTCGCCGCGGGGCTGGCGAGAAATACGGCCGCGCCGGCGATCTCTTCCGGCTCCGCCAGGCGGCCCATCGGCACCATGGCTTTAATACGTTCGATCAGATCCGGCTTTTCGCGCAAACCGTCGATGAACGGCGTGTTCACCCACTGCGGAGCGATGGCGTTGACGCGGATATTGTCCTTCGCCCATTCCACCGCCAGCGCGCGGGTCATGTTCACCACCGCGCCCTTGCTCGTCTGATAGGAGATGTTGGGATAAAGCCCGCCGCCCGAGAAACCCATGATCGAGGCGACATTGACGATGCTGCCGCCCTTCCCGGCCGCCAGCATCGCGCGCGCGGCATGGCGGGACATCAAGAAAGTGCCGGTGACATTCACCGCCATCACCTTGTCCCAGTCTTCCAGCGGCAGTTCGGCGCTCGGCTTACGGATCGCGGTGCCGGCGCTGTTCACGAGGATATCGAGGCCGCCGAATTCATTCATCACCGCGCCGACCGCGCGCTCGACCTCCGCCTCATTGCCGACGTCCACGGCGGCCGCGAAGCTCTGTTGGCCCAGCTTCACGATTTCCCGCGCGACCGCGACGGCTTTCATCTCATCGCGGTCCAGGATCGCGACCCAGGCGCCGGCTTGGGCGAAAGCATGAGCGATGGCGCGGCCGATGCCGCTTCCGCCGCCGGTTACAGCGGCGACTTTTCCGTCCAAACGAAAGGAGACTGCGTCTTTGATGTTCATAGGTAAAGACTTCACCCGCGCCGCATCCGGACGCAAGCGCCAATTCGCTGACTTGGCTTTAAAAACGCCGTAAGATAACGCTCGGAGCGAGGTGGGGATGCCGGTGTCGCAACGAAGCTTGCTGGTCCGTGCGCTGAAGCTGACCGCGGCTGTTGCCGCCGCGGCGCCCGCGGTTCATGCGCAAGAAGAACTGACCATCACCGCCACTCGCCTTCCGCCGGCCGTCAGCGAACGCCTCCACAACACGACCGTCATCGACCGCGGCGCGCTTGAGCAAAGCGGCGGCGCGCGCCTTGATGAGATTCTCCGGCAAGTTCCGGGCTTCGGCCTGTTCCGCCGCCAGTCCAGCCGCGCCTCTCATCCCACCACCCAAGGCGTCACATTACGCGGCCTCGGCCCCAGCGGCGCGGGGCGCACCCTCGTTCTTCTCGACGGCGTTCCGCAAAACGATCCTTTCGGCGGTTGGGTGGATTGGAGCCGCCTGTCACCGGACTCTTTGGACGCCCTCACGATCACGCGCGGCGGCGGGCCCTATCTCATCGCCGACGGGCAGCGCGGCGCGGCCGATGTGCGCACCAACAATCGCGGCGGCTGGGCCGAACTGGGCACGAATTTCAGCGCGGGCGGCGCCGACGTCACGGCGGCCGCCAACTATTCCGAAGACCGCCTGGTCAACGGCATCGATATCGCGCGTTCCCGCAGCAAAATCGGGGAGTTTTCCCTGGGCGCGGCGCACAACGTCTCGGGCGGAACCTCGTGGGAAGCGCATGCCTACGTGCGCCGTCAGGGCTTCAACGCGGTCTTCGTCGCCGCCGACCGCGACAGCGCGGCGCCGTCGCTCGATCAATTCCGCGTGCCGGCCACCGGCGCGGGCGGAAACCTTCTCGTGCGCGGGACGCCCGGCGACGGCGTCAGCATCGAAGCCGGCGTGGACGTGCGCTACGCCGCGGGCGCGACCCACGAGCGTCTCACCGCCGTCAACGGCGTCTTCACCCGTGAACGCGCCGCCGGCGGCGAACAAACCGTCGCGGGCGCCTTCGCCGAAGCCAGTTGGGACGCCGCGCCCGGGGTCATGATCAGCGGCGCGGGCCGTCTCGATTATTGGCGGCAAACAAATGGATACCGCCGCGAACTCAACACCCTCGACGGGTCCACGGTCCGCAGCGACGTTTACGCCGATAAAGACGGCACGGTCGCGAGTTTCCGCGCGGGCGTCACGGCCGATCTTTCAGCGGGCTGGATGGCGCGCGCCGTCGCCTACGCGGGTTTCCGCATCCCGACGCTGAACGAACTCTATCGCCCCTTCCGCGTCGGCAATGACATCACCGAAGCGAACCCTGCCCTTGCGCCTGAACGCCTGCGCGGCGCCGAAGGCGGCATTGCGTGGGAAAGTCGGATGGCCTCCTGGTCTTTCACGGTCTTCCACGCGCGCCTCACGGATGCGGTGTCCAACATCACCGTGCAGACCACGGCGGGGCAGAACGTGGCCCTCAACGTGTTTGTGCCCGCCGGCGGCGTCCTTCGGCAGCGCCGCAATCTCGACCGCATCACCGCCGGCGGCCTCGAAACCGAAGCCGGCGTGCGCCTGTCCGATCGGATGGAACTGCGCGCCGGCTATCTCTACACCTCGCCCAAAGTGCGCAAAGCGTCCGACCAACCCGCGCTTCAAGGGCTGCGTCTCGCCCAGGTCGCCCGGCATCAGGGCGCCGTGTCGCTCTCCTGGCGCCCCATCGACCGCCTGCTCGCCCGCACCGATGTGCGTGGGACCGGCGCGCAGTTCGACGACGATCAAAATAGCCGCCGTTTACGAGGCTATACGTCGGTCGACGGTTTGATTGAGTACCGGGTTTCGCCCGGCATGACGGTGTTCGTCTCCGGCGAGAATGTCTTGGAGAAACGGATTGAAGCGGGCCTCAGCGCGACAGGCCTTGTGACCGTCGGCAATGCGCGTGTCTTCGCGGCGGGAACAACGTTTAAATTCTAGGGCCGGATCCGGAAAATTGCCGTGCTCTTCATCCGGTCTTTTCCCGGCCCGCGCTCACCACCGCGATGCTCACCGCCGCGATGCTTGCCGCGAACAGCCCGAGCGCGCACCATAAGGCCTGGTTCGCGACCGCCTGCACCAGGCTTTCGACGGCATTCGTGGTCCCGAACCACCGCTCGGCGATCCAGCCTGCGGCCGCAACCCCGGCAAACAGCGCGCCTCCCGTTCGCACATAAAGATAGGCCTTCGTCCGGCTGAACAGGAAAAGCGACGGCACGACCGCCGCAACCACCAGAAGCTGCATCGCCTCGATCCCGAGGTTGAACCCGAACAGCCCCGCGACCCGCGCGCCGGTCGTCAGGTCCATGAGGTGAAGCGTATTGGCGAAGGCAAGGCCGTGGATCAGGCCGAAGAACGCGGCGGCGACGGCCTCCTTCCCTGGAAAAACCGGCCGCAGCGCGTGCAGCGCCGAGACCAGGATCGACACGGCAATGAGCACTTCGATCGGCGCGCTCGCCACACGCACCACATCCAAGGCGCCCAAGACCAGAGTCAGCGAATGCCCCAGCGTGAAAGCCGTGACGATCTTCACGATCTGAACCAGGCCGCGCTTCGCGCCCGCGGCTTGCGCCCAACGTCCTCGCGCCGCCGCCAGCGGCGCCGGCAAGAGCAGCGCCAGCAGGAACAGGAGATGGTCCGTACCTTCGGCGATGTGCGAAAGGCCGAGATGGAACATGGCCGCGAAGTTGCCGGCGTCGACAGTACGGCCCGGCTGATAGGTCAGCCGCAGCCTCGCCTGCGTCTCGTCGCGCTCCTGCGCGGCGGCCTCGACGCCGTCCGGCAGCGTCGTCGTCACGACATAGATTGAAAGATCCGGCTGGTGCCGGTTCTCGAACAGCAGCGTGCCCGCGGCCGGCGCTTGCGCGCGATAGGTCAGCGTCATCCCCGCGAGGCCGTCTTCCATTTCCGCGAAAGTCGGCAGCTTTACGGATGCCAGTTCCGGCTGCAACGGCGCGCCGTTCACGCGCAAACTCACGTCGCCAAGGACACGGCGCGCATAAGCTTCGCCCTCGGCCGGCGAGAGCACGCGGTCCCCATCGGTATCGATCATCGCCAGAATACGGTCCACCACCCCGTCCCCGGGGATGAGCTGCATCGTTCCGTCGATCTGATGCGCGCGGATCGCAAGCTGCGTGGACTGAAGATATTGGTCCACATTGTGCGCCCAAGCCGGCGCACCGCACCAGAGTAAGAGAAGGATTGCCCCCAAGGCTCTCATGGGCCCAAGCCTACCCCCCTTCCGGGGTGCTGGCTACGTCTCCTCAACTCCTTTAGATTTTCGCGGTTGGGGAGTTCCGGGGGGTCTCTTTGTATAGACACATGTTATTCGCCGGCGCGGCCTGTCTTGCGATGACAAGTCCCGCCTTGGCGCAGCGCGCCAACGAAAACGCCATCAACGCGGCCCAGGACGCCTTTGGCACCCAGGTCGGTAACGAGAGCATCGGCCTCTATAACGCCATGGACGTGCGCGGTTTCAGCCCGACGGAAGCGGGCAACCTGCGCCTCGAGGGCCTTTACTTCGACCGTCAGGGCGACACCACCAGCCGCATCGTTTCCGGGTCCACCGTGCGCGTCGGCCTGTCGGCGCAATCCTATCCTTTCATGGCGCCCACCGGCGTTGTCGACTACCGCCTGCGCACACCCGGCGAGCGCGCGGTCACGAGCCTCGTCACCACCTTCGGGCCTTTCGACGCCATGAGCGTCGAGCTCGACACGCAGCTTCCCCTCAATGACAAACTCGCGATGGGCGCGGGCGTCGCGGGCGTCAAGGAAAAGAGCCCGTCCGATACCCGCTCCTGGGTCGCGAACATGGGCGCCATCTTCCGCTGGCGACCGAACGACAGGATCGAGATCATTCCCTTCGGCGCGGTGAACTTCCGGTGGGATCGGGAATCAGGCCACACCATTACAACTTCGGGCCCGTTCCTCCCGCCCGAAGTCGACCGCGATGTGTTCTACGGCCAGTATTGGATTCCGTTCCAATCGCAGCAAAGCGCCTGGGGTCTCGTCGCCCGCGCCGATCTCGGCGACGACTGGACATTTCGCACCGGTTGGTTCCGCTCGCTCAACTGGCGCGTCAAACAAGGCGAGGCCCTGTTCCGCAACACGCGCGAGAACGGCCTCACGGATCGTTTCGCCGTCATCATCCCCGGCAACATCCTCGGCTCCTGGTCCGGCGAAGCACGGCTTTCCAAGGTCATCGTCGAAGGCCCGCGCCGCCACACCGTCCACGGCTCGTTCCGCGGCCGCTTCAAGACACGCACTTTCGGCGGCTCGACCACCATTCCATTGGGCCCCGGCGTCATCGGCGTCGCCGACGATGAGCCCGAACCCACATGGACCCTCGGCCCCCAAAGCGCCGCGCGGGTGCGCCAAGGCACCGGCGGCGTCGCGTACGAAGGCTTGTGGCCGCGCGTCGGCGAAGTCAGCTTCGGTGTGCAGAAAACATTTTACCGGCGCTTGAGTGAACCGGCCGGCGGGCCTTCCGTCGTCTCCAAGGACAGCCCTTGGCTTTTCAACGGCACTGTCGCCGCCTACCTCAGCGACGATTTTGCCCTCTATGGAAGCTGGACGCGCGGGCTCGAGGAATCCGGCGAAGCGCCGCAGACCGCCGTGAACCGCGGCGAGTCCGTGCCCGCCACGCGCACCGCGCAGATCGACGCCGGCTTCCGCTACGCCATCAAGCCGGGACTGCGGGTGGTCGGCGGCCTGTTCGAAGTGAAGAAGCCCTTCTTCAACGTCAACACCAACAACGTCTTCCTGCAGGTCGGCGATGTGCGCCACCGCGGCGCCGAACTGTCGCTCACCGGCCAGATCATTCCGGGCCTGACCGTCGTCGCCGGCACCGTGCTCTTGAAAGCGCGCGTCGCGGGCCAGACCGTCAACGCCGGTTTGATCGGCGCGGTGCCGCTGGGCCGTTTCCCGCACATCATGCGGCTCAACGTTCAATACGGTCCGAAGACCTGGAACGGATTTTCGATCGACACGCAGATCGAGAATGTGTCCTCGCGCTACGCCGATCTCTTGGACCGCGTGCGCGCCCCCGCTTATACGACGGTCAATATCGGCGGACGCTACGCCTTCCGCGCATTCGAGACCCCCGCGACCTTGCGTGTCCAGGTGCAGAACATCACCGACGCGTTCGCCTGGTCGGTCAGCCCGACCGCCGGCTTCAGCCCCATCGACCAGCGGCGCTTCACCGTAAGCCTGACCGCCGACTTCTAAAATCCATACACCAGGAACAATCCGCACAGGCGCTTCCCCTTCGCCCTCCACTTGAGGCCGGAAGCGTGTGATGACACACTCCCCCGGCCTTTCTCCGGGGAGCCTTCATGATCCGTTTCGCACTCGCGCTTTGCGCGCTTCTGTCGGCGCCGGCCCTGGCGGGTGAAGCCCCCGGCGACACGGTCTACCTCGATCTCGACGACGGCCGGGTCGTCATCCAGATGCGTCCCGATCTCGCGCCCAAGCATGTGGCGCGCGTCAAACAGCTCATCCGGAGCGGTTACTACGACGGCCTCGTCTTCCACCGGGTGATCGACCGCTTCGCCGCCCAGACCGGCGACATCAAGGGCGACGGCTCGGGCGTGGGCACCGGGCGCATCATCAATGCGGAATTCTCCCGCACGCCTCACGTGCGCGGCACCGTCTCCATGGCCCGCACCTCCAAGCGCAACAGCGCGGACACGGAATTTTTCATCGTCCTCGACGACAACCCGGACACCCGCGCCTCCCTTGACGGCAAATACACCGTCTGGGGCCAGGTCACCGCGGGCATGGAATTCGTCGACCGGATCCCCAAGGGCGACAAGAACAAGGACGGGCGCGGCATCGCCAACCCGGCCCGCATCGTAAAAATGCAAATCGCCGCCGACGTGGACGCCCCGAAACAGGACACCGCGGCGATCCTGGCCCGCGTCGACGTCCCCGCCGCCGCGCGCGACTTCAGCGCCGCCGAGTTCAAGTGCTCGGGTCTCGTGAACGGCCAAGGCGTCACCACCCAATCGGCCCTCGCCCAAGTTTGGGTGCACGGCTATCTGGCCGGGCGCTACAAGGCGTCGAACGCCCTCAATTTCTCACCCGCCGGCGAGATCGCGCCCGCCCTGGATCAGGCCTGCGCCGCCTACCCGATGGCCTTCCTTCTCATCGTCGCGAGTCAGGAGCTCGGCAAGGCGCCGCGCGACCTGCCGCCGAACCCGCCGGCGCTCCCGCTTCAGGGCACCACCTGCAAACAGTTCGCCGACGCCCGCAAGGCGTCCAACAAGGACCCGTCCGAGCTCATGGGCCTTTGGACCTTCGGCTACATCCAGGGCTACAAGAACGTGAGCCAGCCCGAGATGGAGATTCCCTACGACGCGCGGCCCCGCCTGCTCGACGCCATGGCCGGCGCCTGCGCCAAATTCCCCGACCGTCCGTTGGTGGACCTGGCCTCCGCCGTCGCGGCCAAAGTCCGTATCAAATAAAAGTCCGTATCAAATAAGAGTGCGATCCCATGAGCTGGCAACCTGAAACCCTGCACGTCCTCGGCGCTATCAGCGGTAAGCGGGTCGTGCCGCCCGGCAACGTGACGGTGGAGTCCCTGCAATACGCGCAGCTCTCCTACAGTATGTCCGGCGAAGACTCCTTCATGGCGAAACACTTCAAGGACCGTCTGCGCGCCCGCCGGCCCGGGATCTATGTCGATGTCGGCGCCGGGGCGATCTGGGACATCTCCAACACCTTCATGTTCTACGGCCACGGCTGGCGCGGCCTTTGTATCGAGCCGAATCCGAACGCGGCCGGGGAGTGGACGCGCTGGCGCACGGGCGATATCAGGATTTCGGCCGCCATCGGCGAGCAGGAAGGCCAGGCTTACTGGCACGCCCATAACGCCAACTTCGGCATGGCCAAGGTGAGCCTGGACAATCGGCGGCCGGGCGACGCCTGGGCGCCCGGCGTTCCGGTTCCCATCCGCCGGCTGGATAAGCTCTTCGCCGAACACCTGAACGACCGCGAGATCCAGTTCATGAGCATCGACGTCGAGGGCGCCGAACTCGGGGTCCTCAAGTCCAACGACTGGACCCGCTGGCGTCCCGAACTGATCATGATGGAATCCGTCGGCTTCGACTTCGCCGCGCCCTTCGCCCTCCCGGCCGTCGCCTATCTGACCGCGCAGGGCTACCGGCTGGACTCCAAGCTCGGCGAGAACCTGGTTTTCGAGCGGACCTGAGCCCGCCGGCTCACCTTATTATATAAGAGTGTCGCGCGAACGCGCCTCATCCAACACATTATCCATAATAATTATAAATAATATCAATTATTTATATATTATATTTCATTTTTTACATTAGCTTTATCGAGCGCCCGCCGACAGCCCTGTAAGTGGCGTTTGGCCACGCTCGCCTTAAATCCTTCTCATCTCCCGGGTTGAACGGGCGGAAATCGCCCCACGATGCATCATGACAGTGTGGGCCGGGACGCAGCGGATTTTGCGCCCGTGAACCGCTGTTGCTGGGAGGCATCTCGTGGAGCGCTGTTACGCCACTTTCCTATACGGAGTGTGGGAAAAATATTATAATTCCGGGCACTACAGGCGTGCCCGCGGCAGCGCGAGCCCCCGGCCCCAAGTTGTGTGCCAGAATGCCTGTGCGGAGGAGATTGCGCGTGCCTAGTTTCAAGAAAACGGCGGCGATCGCCGCTCTGCTGACCACCGCCGCCACCCTGCTTCCGGGCAGCGCCTTCGCGGCCGAGAGCAAGAGTTTCGTGGTCGGCTGGTTCTCCCATGCCACCAACAACACCGACGACGACTGCGGCCCCGGCGGCCCGAACCCCACCGTGCAGGACCAGTACCTCAAGGACCTCAAAGACCTTGGCATGTCCGGCGAGGAGATCGAGGCGCTGATCAAGGAACGCGACGCCAACGAGGAAGGTCCCAACCGCTTCGCCGAGATCATCCGCACCCGCGGGCGCGTCGACGGCAAGCCCGTGAACCCGTACATGTATCCTTCAACCGTGAAGGATCCGGAATGGAAGGCCCTCACCGGCGACAAGGCCTACGGCTTCGACCTCGACAATAAGGGTCCCGACCAGCCGGGCAGCTTCACCAACGTCGATACCAAGCAGAAGGGCATCGACCACAAGCTCTACCGCGCCCTCGGCTGCTCGCGTCCGTTCCGCGGCTCCCTCGAAGGCCGCCCGACCTA
This sequence comes from Rhodospirillaceae bacterium, assembly GCA_041919675.1. GTDB lineage: Bacteria > Pseudomonadota > Alphaproteobacteria > Rhodospirillales > Rhodospirillaceae > SHVO01. Next base: position 9,783 of record JAYRTJ010000085.1, read on the forward strand.
CTGGGATTGGCTCTGGGGCCAGCTCAAGGACTCCCAGCCGGCCTGGATCGTGACCATCACCGGGGAAGATTTATCCAAGGACGGCGAGGTCACCATCACCTTCGACCGCGCGCTCGAGTTCCTGTCGTCCAACGTCGACGGCACCCCGCGCGCCGACGTCACCTACCGCATCGATCCGGATCCGCGGTCCCACAACGTGATGAAGGGCAAGATCGCGAACGGCGTCGTGACCGGCTCTATGAATGGAATGTTCCGCATGTTCCAGAACCCCTTGGGCATGCCCGAATTCCGCATGCATGACGCCAAATTCGATTTCAAGATCCGCCGCGACGGCGCCGCCGACGGCTTTATCGGCGGCTATCAGCCCTGGGCCGATCTCTACTTCGCCTTCGCCAGCGGCGGCCAGGCCATCGAACAGTGCATCGTCGGCGATATCCCCGGCCTCTATTACCTGCTGAAGAAAAACGCGGACGCCTTCCCGGACCCCAAGACCGGCGTGAACAGCGCGATCTCCGCCACATACTACATGGAAGCCGTGCCGGCCTTCGCCGTGCCCGCCGCCGACGCCCGCTACAACCGCGTCGCCGGAAACTAGGTGCTTAAAATGCTATTTGCCCGTTCCAAGATCCTCGCCCTGATCGCCGCCGCGGCCCTTGCCGCCTGTTCGCAAAGCGCCCCGCAGGAAAAGACTGTCGCGGCCGCCGCCACGCCGACCGCCGCCAAGCCGGCCGCCGCGAAACCGGCCGACCTTCAGGCGCCCTCGCAGCTGGTCATGCGCCGCCTCACCGGCGAGCAGTACAAGAACATCATGACCGACGTGTTCGGCCCGACCATCGACTTCGGCGGCCGGTTCGAGCCGGACATGCGCACCGACGGCTTGCTCGCCATCGGCTCCAGCCACGTCGGCGTCACCGCCGCCGGCATGGAGCAGTACGACGCCATGTCGCGCACCATCGCGCGCCAGATCGTCGATCCCGCGCACCGCGACATGATGCTCTCTTGCACGCCCAAGGACCCGAAGGCCGCCGACGATGCCTGCGTGCGCCGGATCATGGGCGAAGTCGGCCTGCTCCTGTACCGCCGTCCGCTGACCGGCGGCGAACTCGACGCCTTCGTCACCGCCGCGCGCTTGGGCACGGACAAAACCCAGGACTTCTACACCGGGCTCTCGCTCAGCCTCGCCTCCATGATGTCCTCGCCCAAATTCCTCTTCCGGGCGGAAACGGCGACGCCGGTGCGCGGGCATGCCGGCGAATACCAGCTCGACGCCTATTCCACCGCTTCGCGCCTCTCGTTCTTCCTGTGGAACTCCGGTCCCGACGCCGCGCTGATGCAGGCCGCTCAGAAAGGCGAGTTGTCCTCGCCGCGCGGCCTGGCCAAACAGGTCGACCGCATGTTGGCCTCCCCGCGCGTTGAATCCGGTGTGCGCGCCTTCTTTGTCGACTTCCTCGGCTTCGACGAATTCGAGAACGTCACCAAGGACACCGCCCTGTTCCCGAAGTTCTCGACCCAGGCCGCGGCGGACGCCCAGGAACAGACCCTGCGCACCATCATCGACGTCGTCCTCGCCGACAAGGGCGACTACCGCGACATCTTCACCACGCGCAAGACCTTCCTCACCAAGGAACTCGGCGCGATCTACCAGGTGCCTGTCGTGAGTTATCTGCCCAACGGTTCGCCCGATACCTGGCAGCCCTATGAGTTCAGCGCCGAGGATAACCGCGCCGGCATCCTCACCCACATGAGCTTCACCGCCCTGCACTCGCCGTCGGGCCGCGGCTCGGCGGTGTTGCGCGGCAAGGCCGTGCGCGAAATTCTCTTGTGCCAGAAGGTCCCCGCGCCGCCCGGCAACGTGAACTTCGACCTGATCAACGACACCACCAATTACCGTACGGCGCGCGACCGCCTGGCGGCGCATACCCGCGAACCGATGTGCGCGGGCTGTCATAAGATCACCGACGCCATGGGCCTCGCGCTCGAAAACTTCGACGCGGCCGGTGGGTGGCGCACGACGGAAGGCGGGGTGAATCTCGATACCAGCGGCACGGTGGATGGACGCGCCTTCACGGGGCCGAAGGACCTCGGCCGGGTTCTCGCCGGCATGCCGGCGACGACGTCTTGCGTCACGAACCGCATGCTCGGTTACGCCCTGGGCCGGCCGGCGAGCCGCGAACAGATCGCCGCCCTTGAGAAGAGCTTCGCCTCCAACGGCTATCGCATTCCCGCCCTGATGCGCCTGATCGCGACCAGCGAAAGCTTCACGCGCGTGAAACCCGAAACAGCCCCGACGCAAACCGCGTCGGCGACGAACTAGAGAAGGAGACCTCCACATGACCCGTTTGGTGCATCGTAGAAATGTCCTCAAGGGCGCTCTCGGCGGCGCCGCCGTCACGGTCGGGCTCCCCTTCCTCGATTGTTTCCTGAACGAGAACGGCACCGCGCTCGCCGCGACCGGCAAGGAGCTTCCGGTCTGTTTCGGCACCTGGTACCAGGGCCTCGGCTTCGATCCCGGCCAGTGGATCCCCGAGAAGATCGGCGCCGGCTACACGAACAGGCACCAGCTGCGTATGTTCGAGCCGATGAAACACAAGATCAACATCATCAGCGGCACGAAGTATTTCATGGACGGCCGTCCGCTGGAGACCCACACGTCGGGTTATCAGATCTCCTCCACCGGAGCCTTGCGCGGCGGCGTCGTGTACGGCGCCTCGCTCGATCAGATCATCGCCGAGCAAATCGGCAAGCGCACGCGCTTCCGTTCGCTCGAAGCCTCCATCGGCGGCGGCCGCCGCAGCTTCTCGAAGGGGGTCGGCGCCACCACCAATCCGGCGGAGACGTCGCCGGCCGCGCTCTATACCCGTATTTTTGGACCGGAATTCCTCGATCCGAACGCCGCCGAATTCGCGCCCGATCCGATGGTCATGGCCCGCCAGAGCGTGCTGTCGGCCGTCAAGGACGAACGTATGGGCCTCATGAGCCAGGTCGGCGCGTCCGACAAGGCCCGCCTCGAGCAGTATTTCACCTCGCTGCGCGATATCGAAAATCAATTGGCGTTAGAGATGCAAAAACCCGACCCGCTTCCGGCCTGCCATATCCCGGGCGAGTCCGAAGCCGGCGGCAGCGGCGACAGCGTCGTGGAAGCCGAGAAGAACGGCACCATCTTCGGCAAACTGCTCGCGAACGCCATCGCCTGCGGTCAGACCCGCGTGGTCAATATCGTGCTCGGCTCCAACGGCCTGCGCAAACCGGGGCAGCCGCTTTCGTGGCACGTGCTCACGCACGAAGAGCCCGTCGACGACAAGCTCGGCTATCAGCGCGAAGTCGGTTGGTTCATCGAATGGGCCAATACGCGCTTCTTCGATTTCATCAAAGCCATGGATGAAATGAAGGAAGGCGACCGCTCGGTCCTCGACCGCACCGCCATTCTTTGGCAGACCGATCACGGCTATGCGCGCACCCATACCATGGACGATCTCGCGACTCTCGTCGTCGGCGGCGCCGGCGGTCGTCTCAAGACGGGCCTGCATATCCGCGCGGCCGGCGATCCGCAGACCCGCATCGGCCTCACCATGCAGCAGGCCATGGGCGTGTCGGTGAATACCTGGGGCGGCGGGTCGAACACCACGTCCAAGACGATGACGGAGCTGTTCGCGTAAACGGCGCATAATCAGGGAGCAAACGATGAAGATGTCTCAGAAGCTCACGTTAGGTTTCGGTGTTTCTCTCCTGGCCGTTGCGTTGGCGCATGGCGCCGACGCGGCGCGCGCCAAGGCGGTGAACGACGGCAGCGTCTGGACGCCGCCCGGCATCACCCTCCAGCCGCTCGGCAAGGCGCAAGGTTACGATCTCGGCAAACAGACCGCCGCGTTCCTGGGCCGCGACGAGATCGTGTTCGCCAACGCCAAGGGCATGACCCTGTACACCTCCGATCTCGACCGGCAGGGCAAGCCCATGTGTGCGGCCGAATGCGCCGAGAAGTGGAAAGCGTTCGCGCCGCCGGCCGGTTTCAAACCCGCGGGCGCCTGGAACCAGATCAAGCGTGACGACGGCGCGATGCAGCTCACCCTCGCCGGCAAACCGCTCTACACCTACATTGAGGACGTCGATCCGGGGTCCGTGCACGGCAACAGCCCGGCCAAGACCGGTTCGCGCCGCATCGACGGCGCCGGCCGCGTAGTCGGCGGCGGCAATCGCGGCGGCGGCATCAAGGCCGCGCCGGACGTTCCGCTTCCGAAAGAGTGGCACACCGCCAACGCCTTCCCGGTCGGCGGCATCGAAACCCCGACCGGCATCCAGGTGCGTGAAGTGCCCGACGCCACCGCCGTCGTCCTCGTGAACCACGAAGGCCGCACGCTGTACACGTTCAACGGCTCGGCCAAAAAAGCGCCGGGCGACGGAAACTGGAAGCCGGCCGCCGCGCCGCAGTTCGCCAAGAAGATCGGCGCCTTCGATTTCGTCACCCGCGCCGACGGCATCAAGCAGTGGACCTATAAGGGCCAGGCTCTTTACACCTACGAATACGACAACGCCTCGGGCGACGCCTATGGGATCGGGCGCGATGCGAATTTCGATGTCGCCGCGGTCGAGCGCTACTACATGCCCGGCGGCGTGCGCGTGCAGCACACCCCCGGTCAGGGCAAAGTCCTCGCCACGGCCGAAGGCATGACCCTCTATCGCCGCGACGGCCACATCCTGCAGTCGGGCGGCGGACGTTCCTTGCGCCGCGGCAACCCGGCCCGTCCGGCCGTGGGCCGCGACATCGGCACCAATCCGCGCTGCTCCGACGAATGCCTGACCGTGTGGAAACCGTTCCTCGCCGCCGCCGACGCCCAGCCGCAAGGCTTCTGGGATATCGCGGTGCGCACCGACGGCCGGCGCCAGTGGGTCTATCAGGGCTACGCCATGTGGACCTACGCCGGCGACAAGAAGCCCGGCGACATGAACGGCAACGACGATTTCCAATACGCCTTCGCCGACACGCCGAACATGGCCAGCGACGCGCCGAAACCCACCTACGACTTCGGCACCTGGATGGACGGCGCCCCCGCCATGTACTGGGTCATCGCCACCCCGTAAGCGCCGCGCTCCAAAACAAAAAGGCCCGCAAGAAACCGCGGGCCTTTTTCATGCGCCCGCCGATTTCGTAATTTCGGGGACAGTATACTTAATTCACCGCCTCATTCACTTCGGCTTCGGCCCCGGTTTTTGCTTCGCGAGCGGCCGCTTGAGGCGCTTTTCCAGCTGACCGATAAAGCGCTTCGGCCCGAGCGGCCGCCCGGTCCGCTCGCCCGCCCGCAAGGATTCATAGTCCTCGCCGTCCAAAGGCGAGCCCAGCAAAGCGGCCCAGTCCGGCGCGATCTCAAGGAGGGGATTCACATCGACAAGACCGTCGCTGCGCCGTTCCAAATGCGCCCGCGCACTCGACCAGCGCCAATCCCGCGCGCGCCGCAC
>JAYRTJ010000086.1:0-15082 GCA_041919675.1 Rhodospirillaceae bacterium
CATCGTTCTCCACCATCACCGACAGCGAGTTGCGGCGGTCGACCATGGTCAGCACGATGCCCTGCAGTTCGAGATTCGGATTGAAGCTCTTTTTGACCCGTTCGATGGTGCGCACAAGTTGGCTAACTCCTTCCAGCGCAAGGAATTCTGCCTGGAGCGGCACCATCACAGCATCGGCGGCGACCAGGGCATTGAGGGTCAAAAGACCTAAGGACGGCGGGCAATCGATCAGGACGAAATCCCAGTTCTGAGCATGACCGGCCAGCGCATCCTTGAGGCGCGCCTGGCGGTTCTCCAGATCGACCAGCTCCAGCTCGGCAGCGGCGAGATCGACGCCGGACGGCACGATGCTAAGGTCGGGAATGGTCGTCGGGACGACGGCGGCATTCATATCGGCGCCGCCCGTCAGCAGATGATAGGCGTTCACCGCGCGGTGCTTCTGGTCGATGCCGAAGCTGGTGGAGGCGTTGCCCTGGGGGTCGAGATCAATCACCAGCACACGCTTGTTCACCGCCGCCATGGCCGTGGCGAGATTGACCGTGGTCGTGGTCTTGCCAACGCCGCCTTTCTGATTGGAAATAGCGATAACCCGCGGACGGCGCGGCTTATTTTCCGGGCTTGTTTCAGTGACGGCGGGGCTCGTCTCGGACGTTGTCGTCTCGGACACGGCGGACCTCACGAAGGGACAGAATGGTTCCAGTGGGATCGGTCAGGCTTTGCTGCCGATCAATCCCCATTGTCCATTTCTTGTGGGCTTCCGTCAATTCAGCCTCAACCGTTTGACCCTTGAGGAACAGGCATACGGCGTCGGGGCCTCGAAAGGGTTCGGTCCAGTCCAGAAGGCGCTCCAAAGCGGCCAGGGCGCGGGCGGTCACCACTCGGACCTGAAAAGCGGGGATAGATTCGATTCGAGCGCCGTGGAATGTCACCTGGACCCCGGCCACGCGCGCCGCCTCCCGCATGAAGGCCACTTTCCGCTGATCCACTTCCGCGAGATGGACGTCCGGAACGCCCATAATCGCCAGAACAAGCCCCGGAAAGCCGGCCCCTGAGCCCACATCCAGCAAATTGGGGGCATTATGGGGAATAAATCGGAAAAGCTGAGCAGAATCAGCGATATGGCGATGCCATAGGCTGGGGATGGAATCGGGACTAACGAGGTTGATCTTCGCGTTCCATTTGACGAGAAGATCAGCGTAGGCCTTCAACCGCTCCAGTGTTTCACGTGAAACATTGAAGGCCGCCTGGAAAGCCTCGGGTCCAGTAATGGTGGGCTGTTTCACGTGAAACACTCAGGCGACTTCGGCGTCGCGGTCCCGGCGGACATGGCGGAGGAGCGCGGTCAGCGCAGCGGGCGTGACCCCCGGTATCCGGGCGGCGGCGCCCAGAGTCGCAGGACGGCCCGTCTTCAGCTTCTGGCGGACCTCATTCGAGAGACCGCCGATGGCGTCTACATCCAGATCATCCGGCAGGCGCAGCGCTTCATCCCGGCGAAAAGCCCGGATATCGGCGGTTTGACGATCCATGTAGCCAGCATAGCGCGCTTCGATCTCGACTTGCTCGACAACCGCCGGGGCCGCGTCAGGAAGGTCCGAAAACAGCTCACGCAGGCGGGTATAGTTCATGTCGAGCATCGACAAGATATTGAGCCCGTTCCGGCGCACACCATCCTGATTGACGAGCAGGCCACGCTTTTGAAGCTCTGCCGGCGTGATGGAGATCTCGGCAAGACGGGCGCGCACAGTATCGAGCGCAGCTTTCTTCTCGGCAAAGCGAGCGGCGCGGAAGGAGCCGACGCATCCGGCGGCAATACCTTTCTCCGTCAGGCGGAGGTCGGCGTTATCGGCGCGCAGCTGAAGCCGGTATTCCGCGCGTGAGGTGAACATGCGATAGGGCTCGCTGGTGCCGAGTGTCGTCAGGTCATCGACCATGACCCCAAGATAACCTTCGGCGCGGTCAAAAGTGACCGGTGCGGCCTGGCCGACTTTCCGGGCCGCATTCAGCCCTGCGATCAGGCCCTGGGCTGCGGCTTCCTCATAACCCGTCGTTCCGTTGATCTGACCGGCGAAATAAAGCCCGGAAACCTTGCGGGTTTCGAGAGTGGCCGAAAGTTCACGTGGATCGACATAGTCGTATTCAATGGCGTAGCCGGCCTGGAGCATGACCGCGTTCTCAAGACCGGCGATTGTCTTCAGAAGGGCCAGCTGGACGTCTTCGGGCAGCGAGGTGGAGATCCCGTTCGGATAAACGGTATCATCGTCAAGCCCTTCTGGTTCAAGGAAAATTTGGTGCCGCTCACGATCCGAGAAGCGCACGACCTTGTCTTCGATCGAGGGGCAATAACGCGGTCCGGCGCCCTGGATCTGGCCGTTATAGATCGGGGCGCGGCTCTTATTGGCCAAAATCAGGGCATGACCTTCGGCGCTGGTATAAGTGACCCCGCACTGGACCTGCGGCGTAGTGATTTTGTCGGTCAGGAACGAGAAGGGCCCTGGCGGGTCGTCGCCCGACTGCATCTCCAGGCTCTGCCAATCAATGGTCCGGCCATCGAGGCGGGGCGGGGTACCGGTCTTGAGGCGGCCCACGTCAAAGGCCAGACGCTTGAGGGTGTGCGAAAGACCGAGCGCCGGGGCTTCTCCAATGCGACCGGCCGGAATCCGGGTTTCTCCTCGGTGAATCAATCCGTTAAGGAAGGTACCGGTGGTCAGGACGACCGCACCGGCCCGGATCTCGGCGCCGTCGCCGGCGACCACGCCCAAAATGCGACAACCATTTGAATCAATTATCAAATCCTCAATGCCACCGGCGCGAATCTCGAGATTCGGCTGCGCGGCAAGCAAGTCCTGGACCGCCTTTTTATAGAGTTTACGATCCGCTTGGGCCCGGGGTCCGCGAACAGCGGGGCCCTTGGACTGGTTCAGCATCCGGAACTGGATACCGCCAAGATCGGTGGCGCGACCCATGATCCCATCGAGGGCATCGATTTCACGGACGAGGTGACCCTTCGCCAATCCGCCAATGGCCGGATTGCACGACATCTGGCCGATGGTCTCGACTTTATGCGTGACCAGAAGAGTCCGGGCGCCAAACCGGGCGGCGGCCGCAGCGGCTTCGCAGCCCGCATGGCCTCCGCCGACAACAATGACGTCGTATGTCCGGGCCCCAGTGGGATCCATGGATAAGTCCGGGAAAAGCTGTGGATAAGGTGCGCCCTTATATCGCGGGAGGGCGGAGTCGCCCAAAGGGTTTTCGGGCGCGAAAGAGGGAGGCCGGCGCCGGGCCGCCGGGACACGTCCAAAAAATATTTTTGGGCCCGGACTTACTTTCCGATGCAGAAATCGCGGAAGACGACGTCCAAAATCTCGTCCACGTCCACCCGGCCGGTCAAACGGCCCAGGGCCCGGGCGGCGAGTCGCAGGTCTTCGGCCGCGAGTTCCGCGAGCGGGGCGGCCTTGGCACGGTCGAGGGCGTCCCGGCATTCCTCGAGCGCGACTCGGTGACGGGCCCGGGTGAGCGGCGCGCCGGCGCCGGCGTCGCTTTCATCACGCACGCGGTTTTCGAGGGCGGCGAGAAACTCGGCGAGGCCAAAGCCCGACTTCACCGAGATGAAGTGCAGGTCATCACGCGGATCAAAAGTTTTTGCGCCTTTGATGAGGTCCGCCTTATTGACCACGGTGAGGGTCCTCGAATCCCGCAAACCTTCCGTCGCGGCGTCGCGCGCCGGAAACGCCGCACCGTCAAACAGCGCGATCTTGAGATCCGCCTCCTTCGCGCGCTTATGAGCGCGGCGGATGCCTTCGTCCTCGATCACGTCACTGGCGTCACGCAGACCCGCCGTGTCGGCGATGGTCACGGCGAACCCGCCGAGATCGAGATGCACCTCGATCACATCGCGCGTGGTGCCGGGAATCTCCGAGACGATCGCGGCGTCGCGCCGCACCAGCGCATTGAGCAAACTCGACTTGCCCGCATTGGGCGGACCGATGATCGCCACATGCACGCCGTCGCGCGTTCTTTCGCCGCGATGGCCATCGTTGAGGTGTCCGGTGATATCACGGCGCAAGTCTGCGACTTCATCCCACATGCGCGCCGCCACATTCTCCGGCAAATCCTCGTCCGGGAAATCGATCACGGCTTCCAGATGCGCGAGCGCCTGCACCAGACGGTGACGCCAGTCGTCATAGAGTTCTTTCAGCGCGCCGCCCATTTGGCGCAGCGCTTGGCGTTGCTGCGCGCGGGTTTCCGCATCGATGAGATCGGCAAGCGCTTCGGCTTGCGTGAGATCGAGCTTGCCGTGCTCGAAGGCGCGGCGTGTGAATTCGCCGGCCTCGGCCGGGCGAACGCCTTCCATCTGCGACAGCGCATCGGACAGATGCGCGATCACCGCGCGGCCGCCGTGGATGTGCAGCTCGGCCACGTCCTCGCCCGTGAAACTCGCCGGCGCCGGGAACCACAGTACGAGCCCGTCGTCGATCAGCGTGCCTGCGGAGTCGCGGAACTTCGCGCGCATGGCCTTGCGCGGCTCAGGAATGTGGCAGCCGAGCGCTTTGAGCGCCGCACCCGTATCGGGTCCCGAAACACGCACAACAGCGATACCCGCGCGCCCCGGAGCCGAGGCCAGCGCGAAGATCGTCTCGCCGATCATTGAATTGGCCTTATTTCTTGGCCACGCCCGTGAACTGATTCCAGAAGGCTTTCTGGAGTTCGGCCATGCCTTCGGACTGCAGCGGGAACAATGTCTTCAACATCTTCTCCGGGTCCATCGCGGCGGCCGCGCTGCTCATGCGGTTCTTCATCTCGTCGAGCATCGCATTCTGAAACGGCGCGACATCCGGCAGTCCCATGAACGAACGCGCTTCTTCCGGCGTGCAGTCGATATTGATGGTGACTTTCATGATGGGGTCTCACGGGAAAGAGGGTGGAAGTGGCGGCAGCGGACGCCTATGTTGCCACCCCAAATTAAGGCCCTCTATCGCGCCTGTCCATGAACGCTGACCGTAGCCGCCTCGGTCCCGAACCTCGTACTCGACGTCATGCTCCCCGGAACTGCGCTACCTGATATGCATCCGGCCCACGGCAAAACTGCTGCACGCGGCGCCGCGACGGCCTATGTTTGTCGCGGTCCCACCTGTTCACCGCCGCAAACCAGCACAGCTGGCTTGATCCAGGCCTTGAAGTCCTAAAGGTGCCGCATGCCGCAGCTGTCCATGCACTCTCCCATCGGCGATCTCACCATCAGCGAAGATGAAGGCGAAATCGTCTCCATCGACTGGGGTTGGGCGCGCGATCAGAAAGCCACGCCTTTATTGAAGAATGCCAAGCGCCAGCTCGAAGATTATTTCGACGGTGCGCTGGAGACGTTCGACCTGCCGCTGCGCGTCGAGGGCACGGATTTCCAGAAACAGGTCTGGCGCGAGATGTGCAAGATCCCCGCCGGCAAGACACTCACCTACGGCGATATCGCCAAGCGCCTGAAAGTCAGCGCGCAGGCTGTTGGGACGGCGTGCGGCCGCAATCGTTTCCCCGTGATTATTCCCTGCCACCGTGTCGTGGGCGCCAATGGTCTTGGCGGCTATTCCGGCGCCGGCGGCGTGGAAACCAAAATCGCGCTCCTCGAACTTGAAAAGGCGATGATGCCTCTATGACAAAAGCAATCCTCATTCAAACCTACGGCGGCCCCGATGTCATGCAGCTTACCGACGTGCCCGTCGGTGAACCCGGCCCCGGCGAAATCCGCATCGCGCAGACCTACGCCGGCGTGAACTACATCGACACCTATCACCGCACCGGCCTCTATAAAGTCGCCCCGAGTGTGCAAGGCTTCGGCGACATCGCGCTCATCCCCGGTTCCGAAGGCGCTGGAAAAGTCGCGGCCGTTGGCCCTGGCGTGACGGATCTCAAGATCGGTGATCGCGTCGCCTATGGCTTTGGCCCCGTCGGCGGGTATGCCGCTGAGCGCATCTTCCCGGCCGACAAAGCTGTGAAGATTCCCGACGGTGTGACGGATGAACAGGCCGCAGCCATGATGCTGCGCGGGCTCACCGTTTGGTACCTGCTCTATGAACTGCGCGCGATCAAAGCCGGTGAAACCGTGCTCTGCCATGCGGCGGCCGGCGGCGTCGGTCTCATCCTCGCCCAATGGGCCAAGCATCTCGGCATCAACGTCATCGGCACCGTCGGCTCCGAGGAAAAAGCCAAGCTCGCCCGCGACGTCGGCTGCAAATACGTCATCTTCTATAAAGACGAGAACTGGGTCGCCCAGGTGCGCCAACTTACGGATGGTAAAGGCGTTTCAGTGGCTTTCGATGGCGTCGGCAAAGACACTTTCATGAAGTCCCTGGACTGCTTGATGCCGCGTGGTCTCGCCGTCGCGTTCGGCAACGCGTCCGGTCCGGCGCCGGCGGTGGATCCGCTCCAGCTTGCCGCGCGCGGCTCGCTCATGATGACGCGCCCGCGGCTCGGGGACTTCGTCGCCACGCGCGCCGATCTCTTGCGGGGGTGTGAGGCCCTGTTCGCCATCGTGAAGTCCGGCGCCGTGAAAATCGACATCGGTCAGACTTTCCCGCTGGCTGACGCGGCCAAGGCCCATGTCGCCCTCGAAGCGCGTCTGACCACCGGCTCGACGGTTTTGAAAATCTAGCGCCCCAAATCGCCCAAAGAAAAAGAGCGGACGTTTGAAGCGTCCGCTCTCTTATTGTCTCGTGCGTTCGCCCGCTTATTTGTTCATGCGGTCGAAGAAGTCGCCGTTGTTCTTCGAATCGCGGAGCTTGTCGAGCAGGAACTCCATGCCGTCCTGGACGCCCATCGGGTCCAGAATACGGCGCAGGACCCACATCTTCGACAGGTCGCCCTGCTTGACCAGCAGTTCTTCCTTGCGGGTGCCCGACTTGGTGATGTCGATCGACGGGAACACGCGCTTGTCCGAGAGCTTGCGGTCGAGCACGATTTCCGAGTTACCGGTACCCTTGAATTCTTCGAAGATCACTTCGTCCATGCGGCTGCCGGTATCGATGAGGGCCGTGGCGATGATGGTCAACGAACCGCCTTCTTCGATGTTGCGCGCCGCGCCGAAGAAGCGCTTCGGACGCTGGAGGGCGTTCGCGTCCACGCCGCCCGTCAGCACCTTGCCCGATGAAGGGACGACGGTGTTGTAAGCGCGAGCGAGGCGGGTGATTGAATCCAGGAGGATCACCACGTCGCGCTTGTGTTCGACGAGGCGTTTGGCCTTCTCGATGACCATTTCGGCCACCTGAACGTGGCGGGAGGCCGGCTCGTCGAAAGTCGAGCTTACAACCTCGCCTTTCACGGTGCGGTCCATATCGGTGACTTCTTCCGGACGTTCGTCGATCAGAAGCACGATCAGGTAGACTTCCGGGTGGTTTGCCGCGATCGCATTGGCGATGCTCTGCAGCATGATGGTTTTGCCGGTCCGCGGCTGGGCGGTGATCAGCGCGCGCTGGCCCTTGCCGAGCGGGGCGACCAGTTCGATCACGCGGCCGGTCAGGTCCTTGTTCTTGGTGTCCTTCTGCTCGACTTCCATCGACAGTTTTTCGTCGGGATAGAGCGGCGTCAGGTTGTCGAAGTTGATCCGGTGGCGGACATTGTCCGGATCCTCGAAATTGATGGTGTTGACCTTCAGGAGCGCGAAATAGCGTTCGCCGTCCTTCGGGGCGCGGATCTGACCTTCCACCGTATCGCCAGTGCGCAGACCGAAGCGCCGCACTTGGCTCGGCGATACGTAAATATCGTCTGGACCCGGCAGATAATTTGCTTCCGGCGAGCGCAGGAAGCCGAAGCCGTCCTGCAGGATTTCCAGAACGCCGTCACCGTCGATCGACGTGTCCTTCTCGGCCAGCACTTTAAGGATGCCAAACAGCAAATCCTGGCGGCGAAGGTTGGAGGCGTTTTCAATGCCGCATTCCTCAGCAAAGCTAAGAAGTTCGGCGGGGCTTTTGCGCTTCAGTTCCTGAAGATGCATGGGTTCTGAAATATGTATGAGGTGGAAGGATGAACAGTCGAAAGGTGGTGGTTAAGGAGGGTCGCCGGAGGGAGGTTTTCGAGAGGCCGGTCGCGAAACGCTGGCGGCAGGTCGTTGATCGAGACTGATCTCTGACAGGGGCGATATTGGGAAGACGGGCCAAACGCCCCGTTCTGATGATGGAAGCGATACCTGAAGGCGGCCCAGCGAGTCAATATTTGAATTCAGGACAAAGGCCTATCGGCGAGGAAAACAATCCACCCTTATCTTAAAAAGGTCTTAGGTGAAGGATGAAGGTTGAGCCTGTGAATCACGGGAATCATAACTGCTCTTTTTCTATCCCGTGATGTGTACACATTCATGACTGGAAGCCTCTCGATGTGGGAATCATTCCATAAATAGCCGTGACAGAGGCGTGAGGAGCGAAATGTCAAAATCGTGGAAAACGGGTATTGTCACATTTGGCTGACTTCATTCACCTGATTCACAGTTTTCTTCACTCCGAGCCTGGATGTTCACAAAAGCGCTAATGGATTCTCTTGCTGCGTGCACGCTTTGACGACAGTCCGGCGAGAGGCCAAGTTATCCCCGACAAAGATTCTTATCCCGCTGCCCTGTGAGTTTTGATTTCCGCGTCCGTGGAGCCCTTTTCCGGTGACTGATCGCGCTCCCTATAACCTCCATCTCGTGTCCGATTCGTCCGGGGAAACGGTGACCAACATCGCCCGCGCCTGCCTGGTGCAATACGAGAATGTCCAGGTTACCGAGCACTTCTGGTGGCTGGTGCGTACCCCCGGCCAGATGAACCGGGTGATCGAAGGGATCCGCAGTGCCCCGGGCCTTGTGATCTTCACCCTTCTCGACGGGAAAATCCGCAGCCTCCTCGAACAGGCCTGCCGGGAAATGAAGATTTCCTATGTTTCGGCGCTGGACCCCGTCATGACCGGCCTTTCGCAGTTTTTCGAGCGCCGCGCCGGCACCGAAATCGGCCGCCAGCATGCCCTCGACGACGAGTATTTCCACCGTATCGACGCCATGCACTTCACCGTGGCTCACGATGACGGCCAGTCCATGGCCACCATGGTCGAAGCCGACGTCATTCTGATCGGTGTTTCACGGACCTCGAAAACACCGACCTGCATGTATCTGGCCAACCGCGGCCTCAAGGCCGGCAATATTCCGCTGGTTCCCAATGTCACCCTGGGGCCGGAAATCATCGCGGCGAAAAAGCCGCTGATCGTGGGTCTCACCCGGGAGCCGAAAAGCCTCTCGGATATCCGTCAAAGCCGTCTGCGCATCATGAACGAAGACCGCAGCGAGGGTTACGCGGACCTCGAGACCGTGCGCGAGGAGATCGCGGACTCCCGCCGCCTGTTCGCAAAACATGGCTGGCCCGTGATCGACGTCACACGCCGCTCCATCGAAGAAACCGCGGCGACCATCATTCAACTCCATACACAGCGTACGTCCCCGACCACATGACCCGTCCCCTGATCCTTGCCTCCGCCAGCAAAAGCCGCGCGAACGTGATGCGCGCCGCCGGCCTCGTGTTTGAACAAATTCCCGCGCACGTCGATGAAGACGCCATCAAGGCCTCGATGAAAGCCGAGGGCGCGTCGGCTTCGGACTGCGCCCTCGCGCTGGCCGAGTTCAAGGCCGGCGCGATTTCCATGCGCTACCCCGAAGCGCTCGTGATCGGCGCGGATCAGATACTCGACTGTGACGGCAACTGGTTCGATAAGCCGAAAGACATCTCTGGTGCGCGCGATCATCTGCTGAAGCTGCGCGGCAAAACGCACGTATTACCGACCAGTGTCACCGTCGCGCTGCACGGCTCGCCTATCTGGCACCACACGTCCCTGCCGCGCATGAGCGTGCGGCCCTTCTCGGATGCGTTCCTTGAAGAATACATCTCTGTCGTTGGTGATGCGCTCACCTCGTCGGTCGGCGCGTATCATCTCGAGGGCCGCGGCGCGCAGATCTTCACCAAGGTCGAGGGCGATTTCTTCACCGTGCTTGGTTTGCCGCTTCTTGAGCTGCTCGCCTTCCTGCGCGAACACCGTGTGGTGAAGCTATGAAACCGATCAAAGCCGGCATCATGGGCTGGCCCGTCGATCATTCACGCTCGCCCGCGCTGCACGAGTTCTGGTTGAAAAATTATGGAATTGAAGGCAGTTATGTCCGTCTTCCGGTGCCGCCGGAAAGCCTCGGCGCGGCCATCGGCGAGTTGCATGAAAAGGGCTTCTCCGGCGTCAATCTCACCGTGCCGCATAAGGAAACCGCGCTTTCGTTTCTGACCGGTATCACCAACGAGGCCCGCCAGATCGGCGCTGTGAATACGATCTTCCTGACCGCCGACGGCAAGACGCTCGGCACGAATACAGATGCGTATGGCTTCATCACGAACCTACGCGCCGAAGCGCCGACGTGGACACCAGACGCCGGTCCCGCCGTGGTGCTGGGCGCCGGCGGTGCGGCGCGCGCCGTGTGCTTTGCGTTGCAGGACGCCGGTGTCAGCGAGATCCGCCTGGTCAACCGCACCGCCCGCCGTGCGGAATCCCTCGCGCTTGAAATGGGCCCGCGCCGTATCAAGCCGCAACCGTGGGAGAATATGAAAGAGGCGCTCGACGGAGCGGCATTGCTCGTCAACACCACGACCCTCGGCATGAAAGGCCAGCCGGCGCTTGAGATCGATCTCGCGCCGCTGCCTCCAACAGCGGTGGTGAATGACATTGTGTACGTGCCCCTCGAAACGCCGCTGTTGGCTGCCGCGCGCGCACGCAAGAACCCGGCGGTCGACGGGCTTGGGATGCTCCTCTATCAGGCCCAGCCCGCGTTCGCCGGATGGTTCGGCGTACGCCCCGAAGTCACACTCGCATTAAGGGCTCACGTGCTCGCCGCATGACACGCCGCCGGCTTCACCCGCACAAAATCAGACCGCGCCGCTGGCCGTCGCGGATCGTCGGGCTGACCGGCTCTATCGCCATGGGAAAATCCACGGCGACATCGTTCCTTGCCCGCGCGGGTATTCCGGTGTTCAGCGCCGACGCGGCGGTTCATAAACTTCTCGGCCCGCGCGGTCTCGCGCTCGCGCCGGTAAATGAGCGTTTTCCCGGCGTGACCTCGGACAAAGGCGTCGACCGCGCCGCGCTCGGCAAAGCGGTCTTCGCCGACCCTGAAGCACTCGCCGCGCTGGAAGCCATCCTCCATCCGATGGTGAAAGACGCGCGCGCGCATTTCTTCCAGGCCTCGGCCTTGAAGCGCCATTCCATCGTCGCGGTCGAAATCCCGCTTCTTTTCGAAACCCCGCAAAACGATCTCTTCGACATGATCGCCGTTGTTTCGGCGCCGGCCTTCCTGCAACGCCAACGTGCGCTGCGCCGCCCGGGCATGACCGAGGCGAAACTGAAAGCGATCCTCGCCCGCCAAATGCCGGATGCGAAAAAACGCCGCCTCGCCGACGCCGTCATTCCGTCGGGTCTTGGAAAGCGCGAGACCTTGCGCCGCCTGACGCGCGCTCTAAAATCAAAGCTCTAGCCCGGGGCGGAAAGAACCAAGCGATGCGTGAGATTGTCCTTGATACGGAAACCACGGGGTTCGACCCCTTGAGCGGTCACCGCGTGGTCGAGATTGGCTGTATCGAGCTTCTCAACCACATGCCGACGGGCCGCGAGTTCCACCGCTACCTGAACCCCGAGCGCGACATGCCGGCGGAAGCCGAAGCGGTGCACGGGCTGTCGGCGGCGTTCCTGGCCGACAAGCCGCTGTTCTCGTCCCTCGCCGACGATCTTCTGGGCTTCATCGGGGACTCGCCGATCATCGCCCATAATGCCGGCTTTGATATGAACTTCATCAATGCCGAGCTGCGCCGCATTGGCCGGGGTCCGCTGGCCGCCGACCGCGCCATCGACACCGTCATTCTGGCGCGCCGGAAGTTCCCCGGCGCCCAGGCCAGCCTCGACGCTTTGTGCCGGCGCTTCCAAATCGATCTGTCCGAGCGCGGAAAGCACGGCGCGCTGCTCGACGCCAAGCTTCTGGCGCGGGTCTATCTGGAACTGATTGGGGGCCGTGAACCGGGCTTGGCTCTGGCGGCGTCGGAAGTCGTCGCCGCCGCGCCCGAGGAAAAGATCGTGCGCATGGCGCGCGAACCCCGGCCTCATGGGGCAAGCGCGGAAGAACTCGCAGCCCACGCGGCTTTCGTTGCGAAGCTGAAAAACCCGATTTGGCTGAAAGCCGCGGCCGAAACCCCGGCTTAAAGGTCTAGTGACCTGATTTTTTAGTGAACGGCCGGCTGTTCTTGCGGCTGGCTTTGGCCCGGCACGCCGAACTTCTGACGGTACAGAAGGCCGAAGTCGACCAGCTGGAGCTGCAGCGGCGGGAAACCGCCGTGGCCGGTCGCGTCCGAGACGATCTGGCGGGCGAACGGGAAGATCTGGCGCGGCACTTCGATCATGAGCAGCGGATGGATGTGCTCTTCCGGCACGATCGTCTTGTTCACTTCCACGGCGGCGCAATAAACCAACTCGCAGATGAACGCCTTGCGTTCGCCGACGGTGGCTTCCAGGTGGATGGTCAGGGACACTTCATAGGCGCTTTCGCTGACCGGACGGGCGACCACGTCGATGCTGATGGGGATCTCGGGGGCCTGCGTCTGCAGGATGGCGTAGATCTCCGGCGCGCCCGGCACTTCGAACGACAGGTCCTTGATGTACTGGCCCGCGATGCGGATCGGGGCGAACGGCGGCGCTTGCTCGTCGCTCGGCGCGGATTTCGGGGGCAGGTCGCTCGTCTCGCTCATGGTCGTCTCCGTTGGGGCGCACGAATTGCGCGCGAGGGGCGCACGTAACATGCTTCTACTGCCCGTACAAGAAGGCCTTACAAGTACTTGCACGGATATGAAGTGTTACCCGGAATAGGTGGCGCGCGGCGCCGATTTCGGGCCCCTTCGCTTGCCCTTTGCCAGGCGAGAGCCTATTTTTAATGTATGGCCGACGTTCTGACTTCGGCTTCCTAAGAGCCGAGAGATACTCCTTGGGGGCTCCCTCCAACCAAGCGACGGCGAGACAATGGAAGGCTTTCAGTTTATCGACATCATCATTCTCGCGATGGTCGCGGGGTTCATTGTGCTGCGTCTGCGCAGCGTCCTCGGACGCCGCACCGGCCACGAACCGAACCGCGATGCCCGCCCGGACGAGGGCTATACGCGCGGAACCGCCAATTCTCCCGATAATGTTGTAACCATCCCGGGCGCGGCGCGGCGCTCGCGTGAAGGCGCGCTCGACATCGAACCGGCCTACCAGGGCACGCCCATGGAAGCCGGTCTGGTGCAGATCAAGATGGCCGACCCCAGCTTCAGTGTCAGCCGTTTCGGCGAAGGCGCGGCCAAGGCTTTCGAGATGATCGTGAACGCTTATGCGCGCGGCGATACCGACACCTTGAAGCCGCTGCTCAGCCCCGAGGTCTACAGCCAGTTCGCCAATGCGATCCAGGACCGCGAAACGCGCGGTGAAACCATGGAGACCGAACTCGTGGTTCTGAAGCCGCCCAAGGTGGAAGCGATTTCCGTCGAAGACGCGCGCGCTTCGATCGACGTGCGCTTCCAAAGCGAACAGGTCAACGTGATCAAGAACAGCGCCGGTGAAGTCATCGACGGCGACCGCGAGCATGTCGACAGCGTCACCGACGTATGGACCTTCGCGCACGATCTTTCCAGCCGTGACCCGAACTGGGTCCTGGTTGCCACCCGGAGCGTTGAGTAACCCTCTTCCACTCTCTGTCGAAGTTTTCGAAGTCTCGTGGCTGAACCGGACGCACCACCTCCACGCCCACGCTCAACGGTCGCTCTCGTCGCGGCGCTCTTCGTAGGCGCCGTCATCGGCGCGGCCGCGGCGATCAGTTTCATGCGCCAGCATCAGCCGGCGACAGAGACGCGCGAAGAGCAGCCGCCCGCGTCCACGGCCGCTGCGAAACCGGATACGTCCGTCACCTACACACCCGTCGGTCTCGACAGCCTCCCGGGCTGGCAGGAAGAATCCATCGCGCAGGCCCTGCCCGCGCTGCATCGCTCCTGTGAGCGCATCAAAACCCTCGCGCCTGACCGCGTCATCGGGACCGGCAACATTGCGCGTCCCGCCTCGGCCTGGCACAGCGCGTGTGATGCCGTCCTGCGCGTGAACGGCGGCGACGCCGCGCTGCGCGCCGTGCTCTCCGATATGTTCGTCGGCTACCGCGTGGCAGCAGGCTCCGGCGACACCGCGAACGATCACGGCCTCTTCACCGGCTATTATGAAGCCGATCTGCGCGGTTCGCTCGAACAGAGCGGCATGTACCAGTATCCGATCTATGCGTTGCCGCGCGATCTCGTCACCGTCGATGTGCGCGACTTCGCCGCCGGCGCTAACCTTCCCTCCGGCGCGTCGTCCAACATCGTCGGGCGTGTCGTCGACAGCGGCCGCGGCATGCGCATGACGCCCTATTACACGCGCACCGAAATCGACAGCGCCCGCGCCATCGCAAGTTCAGCCGATGTCCTTGCGTGGGCCGACGATCCGGTGATGGTCCACGTGCTGCATGTACAGGGCTCGGGCCGTTTGACGCTTCCGGATGGCTCTGTGATGCGCATCGGCTTCGCCGGCTCCAACGGCCGCCAGTTCAAGGGCATCGGCTCGATCCTTCTCGAAGCCGGCGCGCTCAAGCCGGGCGGCGCGTCCATGATCGCCGTGCGCGAATGGCTGCGTGGCCATCCCGAGGACGCGGCGAAGTATATGAACCTCAACACGCGCTACATCTTCTTCCGCAAACTGAATGCGCAAGAAGCCGAAGACGGTCCGGTGGGCGCCTCGGGCGTCTCGCTCACGCCGGGCCGCTCCATCGCCGTCGATCCCCGCTTCATTCCCCTGGGTGCGCCCGTGTGGCTCGACACCAAGGACCCCGATGAGCTTCCACTTCAACGTCTCGTGGTAGCGCAGGATACCGGCGCGGCCATCACCGGGGCTGTGCGCGGCGACTTCTTCTGGGGCCACGGCGAAGACGCCTTTATGAAAGCGGCGCGCATGAAAAGCAGCGGCACCTACGTGGTCTTTGTGCCCAAAGCCCCGGAATCCC
>JAYRTJ010000087.1:0-14320 GCA_041919675.1 Rhodospirillaceae bacterium
AGGACCACATGCCGATCCACCGTCAGGCGCCCTCCTTCGTCGAGCAGTCGACCGAAGCGCAGATCCTCACCACGGGCATCAAGGTCATCGACCTGCTCGAGCCCTACCTCAAGGGCGGTAAGATCGGTCTGTTCGGCGGCGCCGGCGTGGGCAAGACCGTGCTCATTCAGGAGCTGATCAACAACATCGCGAAGGGCTACGGCGGTTACTCCGTGTTCGCCGGCGTCGGCGAGCGTACCCGTGAAGGCAACGACCTCTATCACGAGTTCCTGGAAGCCGGGATCATCGACACCAAGGGCGCGAACAGCCGCGTGGCGCTCGTGTTCGGCCAGATGAACGAGCCGCCGGGCGCGCGCGCGCGCGTCGCGCTCTCGGGTCTCACCCAGGCCGAATATTTCCGCGACGTCGAAGGCAAGGACGTCTTGTTCTTCGTCGACAATATCTTCCGCTTCACCCAGGCCGGCTCTGAAGTGTCGGCGCTGCTCGGCCGTATCCCGTCGGCGGTGGGTTACCAGCCGACGCTGGCCACGGACATGGGCGGTCTGCAGGAACGCATCACCTCGACCAAGAAGGGCTCGATCACCTCGGTCCAGGCGATTTACGTGCCCGCCGACGACTTGACCGACCCGGCCCCGGCCGCTTCGTTCGCCCACCTCGACGCCACGACCGTGTTGTCGCGCTCGATCGCCGAACTCGGCATCTATCCGGCCGTGGACCCGCTCGATTCCACCAGCCGCGCGCTCGATCCGCTCGTCGTCGGTGAAGAACACTACAAGGTGGCCCGTGACGTGCAGCGCGTGCTGCAGACCTACAAGTCGCTGCAGGACATCATCGCCATCCTCGGGATGGATGAACTGTCCGAAGAAGACAAACTCACGGTCGCGCGCGCCCGTAAGATCCAGCGCTTCCTCTCGCAGCCGTTCCACGTCGCCGAAGTGTTCACGGGCAATCCGGGTGTGTTCGTGCAGCTCGCCGACACCATCAAGGGCTTCAAGGGCATTGTCGCCGGCGACTACGATCACCTGCCGGAACAGGCTTTCTACATGGTCGGCACGATCGAGCAGGCCGTGGAGAAGGGCAAGAAGATGGCGGCCGCCGCTTAATCGCAGCCGCCTGATCTTAGAACGCTAGGACCTCGATATGGCCGATACGACGTTGAAGCTCGAACTGGTCTCGCCGGAACGCCTGCTCCTTTCGGAGCAGGTCGAGATGGTGATTGTCCCGGGCGCCGAAGGCGTGTTCGGCGTGCTGTCTCTGCACGCGCCGACTCTTTCCACCCTCAAGCCCGGTTTCGTCCAGGTCTATAAGGGCGGCCAAGTCGCCGACAGCTTCTTCGTCACCGGCGGCTTCGCCGAAGTCACGCCGTCCAGCTGCACGGTGCTGGTCGATGAAGCCATCCCGCAGGCGACGCTGACCCGCGATTACGCCGCGCAGCGCCTCGCCGCGGCCAAGGCCCGCCTCGACCAGGCCGCCAATGACGACGACCGCCGTCTCGCGGCCGTCGCCGTTGCCGGCGCCGAAGCGATGGTCCAGGCGGCTGCCTAGATTTCATCCCGCCCTAAAATTGCCTGATGTGACGGTTTTCTTGCGGGCGTGGTATAGGAGCATTTAGGGAAAGGTGGAGACCGGCTTTCCCGTTCAAATGCGACTATCCAGAGAACACGCTTCGTTTTTCCGCGTTCAGGTGTCATGGCCGTGAAGCACTGGAGCTTGGACGATATCGATTGGTCGCGCTTCGACGCGGCGAAGGTCTCGCCCGACCTCATCGCCGTCATCAAGACGGCCGCCATGGTGGAGCGCAACGGCGCCGACTACGGCAGTTACCTCAACGGCGTCTTCAAGGATGATCCGGCCTTCCAGGCCGCCGCCGCGGAATGGGCAAAAGAGGAAGAGCAGCACGGCATCGCGCTCGGCCGTTGGGCCGCCCTCGCCGACCCCCACTTCGACATGGACGCGAGCTTCACGCGCTTCACGGACATGTACAAAATTCCCGTCGATGCCGAAGCCTCGATTCGCGGCTCGCTGACCGGCGAGCTCTGTGCCCGCTGTGTCGTGGAGACCGGCACCAGTTCATTCTACTCGGCGATCCGCGACGCCGTGGACGAGCCGGTTCTCAAGCAGATCTGCAAGAACATCGCCGCCGACGAGTTCCGCCACTACCAGCTGTTCTACCGCCATATGGAACGCTACCTCGCCGAACAGCGTGACGGCGCTTCGACGTGGGAGCGCTTCAAGGTGGCGTTCACGCGCTTCCGTGAAGCCGACGACGACGAAATCGCGTCGGCGTATCACGCCGGCAATGCCGTGCCCGGCGTCTACGACCGCGCAACGTCGAACGCGGCCTATGCGGCCCGTGCGTTCGGTTTTTATCAAAAGCGCCACGTGCGCCGCGCGGGTCATATGTTCGCACAGGCCGCCGGTTTCAACCCGGAAGGTCTCGCCGCGAAGCTGCTGGGCGGGCTCCTGTGGACCGTGATCTGGTTCCGCGGACGCAAGTTCCGCCCCGTTCTCGCCAAAGCCTAGGAAAGAAACGTCCCGGCTTGCCGGGCGGCGGGTCTTTCGCCCAAGATCGGCCCTGAAACATCAGGGGGACCGGTCATGGGACGCACGCTTTCGATCGCCGTCGGTTTCGTATGCCTTTTGGGCGGCGCCGCGTCGGCGGCCGAACCCGTGCTCCCCACGGTGAAGATCTTCACCACGGGCGGCACCATCGCCGGCTCCGGCGCATCCGGCACCGATATGACCAATTACAAGCCGGGCGCCATCTCGGGCGAGCAACTCGTCGCCGGCGTGCCGCAACTCAAACAGATCGCGCACACGCCGGTCGAACAGATTGCCAACGTCGGCAGTTACGATCTCACCGTCACGCATTGGCTCGCGCTCGCCCGCAAGATCAACGAGACTCTGAAAGACCCGGCCGTCTCCGGCGCCGTCATTACCCACGGCACGAATACCATAGAGGAAACAGCCTACTTCCTCGGTCTCACGGTGAAGTCCGACAAGCCCGTCGTCCTCGTCGGCGCCATGCGGCCGGCCACGGCGATCAGCGCCGACGGCCCGCTCAATCTGATCAATGCCGTGCGGGTCGCCGCATCGCCCGAGGCGCGCGGCAAGGGCGCCATGGTCGTGCTCAATGACGAAATCAGCGCGGCCCGCGACGTGACCAAAGAGCACACGATGAGGGTCGAGGCCTTCCGGCCCACGGACTTCGGATATCTCGGCCAGATCGATGAAGACAAGGTCGTGTTCTACCGTTCCCCGACCCGCCGCCACACGGCGGCCTCGGAGTTCGACGTTTCCAAACTCGATAAGCTTCCCGTGGTCGATATCCTTTACGCCTATGTCCAGCCGAGCCTCGGCCTCGTCGACGCGCTGGTGAAGGGCGGCACGCAAGGCATCGTCTTTGCAGGAACCGGAGCGGGCGACATCTCGACGCCGGAACGCGGCGCCCTCAAGAACGTGCTCGCCATGAAGCCTGATGCACGTCCGGTGCTCGTGCGCTCGAGCCGCGTCGGCAACGGCCGTGTTGTCGCGACCAAGGACTACGCGCCCTTCAATATGGTGGCCGCCGATACGCTGAACCCGCAGAAAGCGCGCATTCTCCTGATGCTCGCGCTCACCAAGACGCGTGATCCGAAGGAAATCCAAAGGATGTTCTCGGAATATTAGCGCTTAAGGCGCGTGGTCTTCTTTTTCGGCTTCGCCCCGCGCGCCGGCTTCAAGCTCGCGATCTTGTCTTTGAACGCGGCGACCACCTGTTTGTAGATGTCGCGTTTGAAGCCGACGATCATTTTCGGCACGTCCTCGAACTTCGCCCATTTCCAGGCGCTGAACTCGGGGTGCTCGGTCACGATGTCGATGTCGGACTCCGCGCCGGTGAATGTCATCAGGAACCACTTCTGCTCCTGGCCCCGGTATTTGCCCTTCCAAACTTTCTTCTGAAGGTCGGCGGGCAGGTCATAGCGCAACCAGGTCCGTGTGGCCGCGATGATGCGCGCTTTGTCGGTCCCCGTTTCTTCATGAAGTTCACGCAAGGCCGCCGCGCGCGGAAGCTCGTTTTTGTCGATCCCGCCTTGCGGCATCTGCCAGGCGCCCGGTGTGTCGATGCGCTCGGCGACAAAGACCTTGCCGCGTGCGTTCAAGAGGACGATGCCGACGCCCCGGCGATAAGGTTTGGACGCGGGCATGCGGTTTAGTGCGCCGGCTTCGCTTTGGCTTTTGCGGCCTCGGGTTTGGCCTTGGCGGTCTCCGGTTTCGCTTTCGCCGGCGCTTGATGTTCGGCGGCGGGCTTTGCCTTCGCCGCGGCGGGCGCGGCGGCCGGCGGCGGCGCGATCTCCGAGCGGATCAGCACGGCGGAAATCGGCGTCAGCGCGATTCCCTTCTTTTGCGCCTGATCCAGCCAGAGCAGAAGGCGCTCGAAGCTCACGGGCTTGGCTTGCACCGAAGCGACGACGCTGCCCTGATACCGCGCAAGCCGCTCGGCGTAATCGAGGCGGGCGTCCACGGCGGCGCGGAAGGGGCGTTCGTCGAGAATGACATCGGCAACGGCCGTCGAAACATAGGCGTCGCCCATGCGTACGCCGGGCGAGCCTTGCACGTAGAACAAGTTCTGTTCTTTCAGCTTGGCGAACATCGGCGTGATGCTCTGGGCGTTCTCGCGGAACTTCGTGCCTTGGGCGTCGAACACGCCGATGGCGCCCGTGCCGACTTTCAGCACGGCGTCCAGGCGTTCGTTGTTGTCTTTGAGTTCCAGCGTGGTCAGCAGACCGAGCGGACCGGGATCCTGCGCCGGGAAATCCTTACTCTCCAGCGGGACTTCGATCAGCACTTCGTGCCCCGCCGCCTTTGCGCGGTCCATCCAGGTCTTGATGCTGCGCGCATACGGACTGAAGGCGAGTGTCACGGCCGGCGGCAGCTTCGTGATGGCGGCCTCGGTTGCCGACTGGCTGAGGCCGAGCCCCCGCACAACGATCGCGATCTTTGCGCTGCTTGCCGCTGCGGGCGCGGCGGTTTCCTTTTTCGCATCGCGCAGCGCGGCGAAACGCGGCGGCGGCGCGCTGACCGCGACGCGGTCGGTGGGCGGCAGTGGTGGATCGACCAGGCGCGGACGTCCGCCGGCGGTCGCGGGACCTGCGTCTCCGGCGGCGGTGAAGCGTTCGGGCGCGCCCGGGGCGATGCCCGGCGCGTTCAGCGCCGGAATGCCGGCAATCAGGCTTGGAACCTCTTCGCCCGCCGCCGGGGGGGCGGCGGTTTCAGGCTTCGCGCCGGCGGGCGGCGGCGTCGCAGGCGCGGGAGACATCGCCGCGGGTTTGGCGTTGGCCGGAGCAGGCGCGGGCGCCGGCGGAGCGGCCGGTTTGATGGCCGGGTTGGCGGCGGCGGGCGCGGCGGCGAGCTGTGTTTCTTTCGCGGGAGGCGCCGCCGCGGGTTTTGCTGCGGCGGGCGCGGGAACGGGGGCCGGGGGCGGAGTCACGGCCGCGGTATTGACCGGCGGCGTGACCGCCGGTTTCGCGGCTTCAGGTTTCGCAGCTTCGGGCTTTGCGGCCGCCGGTTTCGCGGCGGCGGGCGGTGGCGCCGCGGGCTTGGCGGCTTCCGGCTTCGCGGGCGCCTGCGCGGTCAGCCACGGACGGCGCGAGGCGGAGCGGTCGGTCGCTGCGGTCGCATCCTGGGGAACGGGGGCGTCGGTGGCGGCCCCGGGCGCCGGCGCCGTGTCCTCGACCACTTCGAGGTCGGCGAAATTTCCCGTCACCGGGGCTGCGACCTGGGGTGTGTCGCTGGTCAGAAGCACATAGGAGATGAAACCGACAACGCCGGCGAACACCACACCGCTGGCAAGCAATGCGATTTTCGGACCCGTGCCGGATTGGCGCGTGTCGTCGTCGTCGTAAAAGTCCTCGTCGTCGTCGCCGCCAAACGGATCTTTTACGCTGTCTTTCCGGAACCGATCGAACAGTCCCATGAGTTCCTCCGGCCCTGCGCTTCAAGCGCAGTACATATGATACCCCGATTATCTTCTAGCGGGGGGACCCTTAAGAGCCTGTTAAGCCAAAAATAAAGAGGCCCGGCTTTGCGGCCGGGCCTCCATGTTTTTTCAGCGGACTGAAGTGCTAGTTGGTGCCGCCGGCGGGCTTCGCCTCGGCGCGCTGGTACAGGGCGATCCCCTGTAACAGGTCGAGGGCGCGCTGGAGCTGATAGTCCTCCGGTTCCTGCGGCTTGGCGGCTGCTGCGGTCTGCTGGCCCGCGCCGGGCTTCGCGGCGCCGGCGCCCGGTTTGGCGGTGTCCTTGGCGCCGTCCGGCTTCGCGCCCGACTGTGGGCCGACTTGTGGACCGGCTTGTGGAGCAACCTGGCCCGGCGGCTGAACCAGCGGTTCAACCTGCTTTTCGTTCTCGTTGCGCAGCGCGCCCGGAAGGTCGCGTTCGGCGCGGGTAAAGCCCGCGCTCGGCGTGCCGACCGGCTCGATCTTCGCCGGCTTCACTTCGATGTCCGGATCGATCCCGGTCGCCTGGATCGAACGGCCGCTCGGCGTGTAGTAGCGCGCGGTGGTCAGGCGCATGGCGCTTTCGCCGCGCGCCAGCGGGATGATGGTCTGCACCGAACCTTTACCGAAGCTCTTGGTGCCGAGCAGGATCGCGCGGCCATGGTCCTGCAGCGCGCCGGCCACGATTTCGGAGGCCGAAGCGGAACCGTCGTTGATCAGCACGACCACCGGCTTGCCATCGGTCGCGTCACCCGGCTTGGCGTTGTAGCGCTGGGTCTCCTCGCTGTGGCGCGTACGGGTCGAGACGATCTCGCCGCGATCGAGGAACGTGTCGGACACCGACACCGCCTGATCGAGCAGGCCGCCCGGATTGTTGCGCAGGTCCACGACATAGCCCTTCAACTTCGGACCGAGTTTCGCCTTCAAGGATTTGATCGCGCCGTCGAGGCCGACTTGCGTGGTCTCGTTGAACTGATTGATGTCGATATAACCCACGTCGCCTTCGACGCGGCTCTTCACCGACTGCACCTTCACCACGGCGCGCACCAGCTTCACGTCGAACGGCTCGGTTTCGGCGCGGCGCAGGGTGATGATGATCGGGGTGTTGATGGGGCCGCGCATCTTCTCGACGGCTTCCTGCAGCGTGAGGCCCACGGCCGGCTTGCCGTCGATGCCGATGATGTAGTCGCCCGGCTGCACGCCCGCGCGGCTCGCCGGCGTGTCGTCGATCGGCGAGACCACCTTCACGACTCCCGATTCCATCGTCACTTCGATGCCGAGGCCGCCGAACTCGCCCTTGGTCTGCTCCTGCATCTCCTGGAAGCTCTTGGCGGGCATGTAGCCCGAGTGCGGATCCAGCGACGTGAGCATGCCGTTGATCGCGTTCTCCAGAAGCTGCTGGTCCGTCACTTCCTCGACGTAGTCCTTGCGCACGCGCTCGAACACATCGCCGAACAGCTCGAGATATTTGTACGTGTCGTCCGAGAACTTCGCGTTCGACTTTTCAGCCGCGAAGGTCGGCAGGAGCGGAGCGGTGACGGCGCCGGCGACGAACGAAACGGTCGCGGCGGCGGCAATGTATTTAAGGCGCATAGGTCTTCACACCGTTGGTCAGAGACAGTCTCATCTACTCGCTACTTTTCCCGTGCGGTCGGCGAGCCAAGGCAAGGGATTGATGGGCTGGCCTTCACGGCGCAGTTCGACATAGAGCGAGGACGCGGCAGTATCATCCATTACGCCAAGAGGTTCGCCCGCCAGCACGCGCTGACCGACCTCGCCGTCGATGCGCCCTAAACCAGCCAATAAAGTATGATATCCCTCGCTATGTTCGATGATCAATAGTTGGCCATAGCCGCGGAAAGGCCCGGCGAAAGCGATGATGCCGTCAAAAGGCGCGACCACTTGCGATCCCGGCGCGGCTTTGATTGTGATGCCTTTTGTC
Organism: Rhodospirillaceae bacterium; assembly: GCA_041919675.1. GTDB lineage: Bacteria > Pseudomonadota > Alphaproteobacteria > Rhodospirillales > Rhodospirillaceae > SHVO01. The sequence goes on from JAYRTJ010000087.1 coordinate 7,918, forward strand.
CGTAAACCGGCGGAATCCGTGGGGTCCGCCACCTCGCCGAACTTGGCCGAAAGGGTGCCCGCGACCGGGTAGGGCAGGGTGCCCCTGGCCTTGCCGAACGAGCGGGTTACAGCAACTTCATCCGGCGGCGACGGCTTGGGCGCGAGTCGCGCCGTTTGGGTTTCTGCGTCCTTGGATTGTGGCGCCGGTTTCGCGGCCTGCATCTCGGCTTGGGCCTTCGCCTTTTCTTCGGCGGCGGCTTTCTCGGCGGCCGCTTTTTCCTGGGCGATCTTGCGCGCGGCGGCGTCGCGGCGTTCTTTTTCCTCGGCCAGCTTCGCGAACAGCGCGCGCAGGTCTTCGGCCTCCTGCGCCAGTTTCCTGGTGCGCGCACTCACCTCGTCGGAGCGCAGCGCGATCTTCTGCTGTTGCAGATGCTTCTGCTCGCGCGTGGTCTCCATCCGCTTGCGTTTCTCGATGAGCGCGGCCGTGGTCGCGGCCGCCTCTTGGCGCTGCTCGGTCACCTGGGCGCGCACGCGGTAGAGCTCGGCCAGATCGGTCTGGAGCGCCGCCGTCGACTGTTTGATGTTGGGCAGCGCCGCGCGCAGCAAGATCGCCGTGCGCACCGCGTCATCGGGCGACAGCGGATTCAAGGTGAGCGCATCGGCGGGCCGCAAAGCCAGGCGTTCAAGGGCCATCAGCGCGTCACGCATCTGCGCGTCGCGCCGGCTTAAGGTTTCACCCGCCTGCGCCGCGCGCGCTTCCAGTTCGCCGATCCTGCTTTCCATCACCAGCAGCGAGTATTCCTGGTCCTGGATGTCCTTGGCGAGATCGATGGACTCCTTGCGCAGGCGTTCCAGATCGCGCGTGGTCGCGTCGGCTTCACGGACCAGGCGCTGACCTTCGCTCTCGCTTTGTTTGAGATCGCGCTCCAGCGCTTTCAGCTGCGCGGGGTCCGGCGCCTGAGAAAAAGCGGACGTCGCCGCGAGCGCCGCGGCAAGCGGGAGAATGAAAAGGTTACGCGCCCGCACGGCTTGCAAGCGGCGCTGCGTCTTGCGCATCGGCCCGGACCAGAAGCGACGTCCCGGTCATCTCGGCGGGCTTGGGAAGCTTCATCAGTTCCAGCACGGTCGGCGCGATATCCGCGAGGCGGCCGTTCTTGAGGCGATCGACGCCGGCCGGCCCGTTCACCAGCACGGCCGGCACGACGCCGACCGTATGTTGTGTGTGCGGCTCGTGCGTGGCGGGATCTTTCATCAGTTCAAGATTGCCGTGATCGGCGCACACCAGCATCGTGCCGCCGGCCTTCTTCAGCGCGGCTTCAAGGCGCGCGAGACAAGAATCGATGGTTTCAGCCGCTTTGATCGCCGCTGCAAGAATGCCCGTGTGTCCCACCATGTCGCCATTGGCATAGTTCACGATAATGGCGTCGAAACGGCTGTTTTCGATGGCCTCCACAATCCGGTCGGTGACGTCCGGCGCGCTCATCTCGGGTTGCAGGTCGTAGGTCGCGACTTTCGGGCTTTGGATCAGGATGCGTTCTTCGCCGGGAAATTCCTGCTCGACGCCGCCGTTCAGGAAGAACGTGACGTGCGCGTATTTCTCGGTTTCGGCGATGCGCAGTTGTTTGAGCCCCGCCTCGCTGATGATCTGGCCCAGCGTGTGCGCGCCGCTTTCGGCGGGGAACATCACGCCCATGAATTTATTGTGCGCCTGGGAATATTCCGTGAGGCCCGCGGCCGCGGCGAATGTGACGATGCGCGCGCGTGCGAAACCGTCGAACGCCGGCCAAAGAAGCGCGGACAGGATCTGGCGGGCGCGGTCGGCGCGGAAGTTCGCCATCAGCACGCCGTCGCCGTCCCGCATGCCCTTATAGTCGCCGATCGTGACGGGCAGCATGAACTCGTCGGTCATGTGCGCGTCGTAGGACGCGCGGATCGCGGCAAGCGGATCGGCGGCGTGAGGGCCCTTTGCCTCGGTCATGGCGGCATAGGCTTTTTCGACGCGGTCCCAGCGCTTGTCGCGGTCCATGCCGTAATAGCGCCCGCCGACGGTGGCGATGGCGGTGCGCGCGAGGCCCGCGATCTGTTTCTGGAACTCTTCCATGAAACCGAGACCGGAAGAGGGCGGTGTGTCGCGTCCGTCCATCAGGGCGTGGATCGCGACGGGCACGCCGGCGCCGTCGACGATGCGCGCCAGCGCGGCCATCTGGTCCATGTGCGAGTGCACGCCGCCCGGCGACAACAGGCCGATCATATGCGCCGTGCCGTGCGAGGCTTTCAGTTTCGCGATGAAATCGTTCAGCGCCGGGTTGTTCTTGAGGACGCCGGTCGCGATGGCGGTGTCGATGCGCGGCAGGTCCTGGGTCATCACGCGGCCCGCGCCGATATTCATATGTCCGACTTCGGAATTGCCCATCTGGCCGGGCGGCAGGCCGACATCGAGGCCGCTCGTTTCCACCAAAGCATGGGGGCAGGTCGCCAGGAACCGGTTCCAGGTCGGCACGTTGGCCAGGGCGATGGCGTTGTCGGTGGTTTCGACGCGGTGCCCCCACCCGTCCAGGATGGCCAGGACCACCGGCTTGGGGCGGCCCGCTTTTTTAGGAGACTCGGTGCTGACGGCGACGTTCATGGTGACCCGATGGACTATAGCCTGGATCCGCAGGGCGAGGGGACGCGGAAACGGCTCCTATTTGGGGTCCTTTTGGGCTTTCGCCCAGAACCTGGCAATCAAAAAAAGTCAGGTGCGCGAATAAGTTGCAGGCTCGCCGTGAAGGCCTCCTCAGGCCTTGCTTCCGCGGCGTTCTCATCTGATATAGTGGCCCTCGAGAGGCTGGCGATGGACGGACCCCTCGCCAACCCGGTCAGGTCCGGAAGGAAGCAGCCGTAACGAGTTTCGGTTCGGGTCGTCGTCCAGTCTCTCACCCTACTTTTCCCCGAAAAGCCGTCTTGCCCCCCCGTTTTGCCCAGGGACCAGCCCCGTGACCGATAGCCCGTCCGCGGACTCTGCTGGGGAATATCAGGTCCTCGCCCGCAAATACCGGCCGACCACCTTCGAGGCCTTGCGCGGCCAGGACGCGCTGGTCCGCACCCTCACCAACGCCATCACCTCGGGACGCCTCGCCCACGGTTACATGCTGACCGGGGTGCGCGGGGTCGGCAAGACCACGACCGCCCGCCTGATCGCGCGCGCCTTGAACTGCGTGGGCGCCGACGGCGCCGGCGGTCCGACGCCGACGCCCTGCGGCGTGTGCGTGCATTGCACCGCCATCGCCGAGGACCGGCACGTCGACGTGCTCGAGATGGACGCCGCCAGCCGCACCGGCATCGACGACATCCGCGAGCTTCTCGAGGGCGTGCGCTACCGCCCCGTCTCGGCGCGCTACAAGATCTACATCATCGACGAAGTGCACATGCTCTCCGACAAGGCGTTCAACGCCTTGCTCAAGACTCTCGAAGAGCCGCCGGAGCATGTGAAGTTCATCTTCGCCACCACTGAAATCCGCAAGGTCCCGATCACGGTGCTCTCGCGCTGCCAGCGCTTCGACCTGCGCCGCATCGAAAGCGCGACCTTGCAAAAATTGTTCGCGGACGTGAGCCGGAAGGAAGGCGCTGCGGTCGATGACGGCGCGCTCGCGCTCATCGCCCGCGCTGCCGACGGCTCCGCGCGCGATGGTCTCTCGATCCTCGATCAGGCCATCTCCCAAGCCGGCGGCAAGCAGGTCGGCGAGACGGCCGTGCGCGACATGCTCGGCCTCGCCGACCGTGCGCTGGTGTTCGATTTGCTCGAAGCCGTCATGGGCGGCGACGTGAAGACCGCGCTCGATGTGCTTGCCGGCCAGTACGCCGCGGGCGCCAGCCCCGTTGTCGTCGTGCAGGACTTGCTGGAGCTGGTGCACTGGCTCACGCGCCTCAAGGTGGCGCCGGACGGCGCGGCCGATCCCGCGCTGGCTGAAAACGAGCGGACTCGGGGCGGTGCCATGGCCGAGAAGCTCGGCATGGGCGTGCTTACGCGGGCCTGGCAGATGCTTCTGAAAGGCCTCGGCGAAGCGCGCGCCGCGCCGATGCCGCTGCAGGCCGTGGAGATGGTGCTCGTGCGTCTGGCTTACGCCGCCGATCTGCCGACGCCGGCCGATGCGGTGAAATCGCTGGAAAGCGGCGGCGCCGTCACCGCGCGCGCGCCGGCGGCCGCGCCCGTGCGTCCCGCGCCGCGCCCGGCCATGACCGCCACGGCGGTCGCCGCGGATCATATGCCGCAAGCGATAGCCGCGCCGGCGCCGACGGCCGAAGCCGCTCCTTCGGCGCAGCCGCAGTCCTTCGCCGAAGTGGTGAAGCTGTTCGTCGCCAAGCGCGAAGCCATCCTCTCGACCCATCTCCACCGCAACGTTCACCTCGTGCGCTTCGAACAAGGCCTCATCGAATTCAAACCGGGACGTCTTGCGCCCGGCGACCTCGCGGGCCAGGTGGGCAAGATGCTCACCGGATGGACCGGCCAGCGTTGGGTCGTCAGCGTCTCGAATGCCGGCGGTGCGCCGTCGCTTTACGACCAGGAGATCGAGACGGCGAAATCCGATCCCCTGGTGAAATCCCTTCTCGAGGCTTTCCCCGGCGCGACCGTGGAAGCCATCAAGCCCGCCGAAAAGTAGAAAGTGGAATGAAAAACCTCGGAAATATCATGAAGCAGGTTCAGGACATGCAGGCGCGCATGTCCGAAATGCAGGAGAAGCTCGCGGACACCGAGATGACCGGCGGCGCCGGCGCCGGCATGGTGCAGGCGACCTTGAACGGCCGCAGCGAACTCAAGCGCGTGAAGATCGATCCCAGCCTCTTGAAGCCCGAGGACGCCGAGGTTCTCGAGGATCTCATCGTCGCCGCCGTCAACGACGCGCGCGGCAAGGTCGAGCGTCACACGCAGGACGAAATGAACAAACTCACCGGCGGCCTCCCGCTCCCGCCGGGATTCAAGCTTCCGTTTTAGGCGTCCGCCCCTTCACCTGCCCGAAGATAAACGCCGCGAGGCGGTGAGGGTGGTGCGACATGCGCCGAAAGATTTGCGATGGCCGGCCCACAGATCGAAGCCCTCATACGCCAATTGTCGAAGCTGCCGGGACTTGGCCCGCGTTCGGCGCGGCGCATCGCGCTCGCGCTCATCAAAAAGCGCGAGTCCTTGCTCGATCCCCTGGTGCAAACCCTCGCGGCGGCCTCGGAGTCGGTCAAGGTCTGTTCGCGCTGCGGCAATTTCGACAGCGCCGATCCCTGCACCATCTGTTGCGATCCGCGCCGCGATCCCGCGCTGATTTGCGTGGTCGAAGACGTCGCCGACCTTTGGGCCCTGGAGCGCACGGGCGCTTTCCGCGGCCGGTATCACGTCACGGGCGGGCTTTTGTCGCCGCTCGATGGAATCGGGCCGTCGGACCTGCGCATCGACAAGCTGGTGGCGCGCGCCGAGTCGCCCGATGTGCGCGAAGTCGTGCTCGCCCTGTCGGCCACCGTCGACGGCCAGACCACCGCCCACTATATCGCCGAACGCCTGGGCGAAACGAAAACCACGGTGTCCGGGCTGGCCCACGGCATGCCCATTGGCGGCGAACTCGATTACCTCGACGACGGCACGATTGCCGCGGCGCTTACAGCCAGACGCCCCGTTTAAAAGACGTCCCGTTTAAAGGGCGTCACGCCTGTGCCATAATTCATCTCTATATTTTAGAGTGAACAGTCATGCCCTCCGCGCGATGCCGTCCCGCCCAAAGGGTCCCCGCGCGGCTTCAGGAGGTTGGTATGTTGAGAACCGTTTTCGCGGCCGCCGCCGCGGTCCTTATGCTCGCCGGATGCGCCGGGCCCAAGTTCGTCACCTCGGATGTGACGCGCTACAACGCCATGTCCGAGTCCCCGCAAGGCAAGACCTTCGCCATTGTCGCGCTCGATGACGATCAGCAGTCGAGCTTCGCCTTCAAGCAGTTCGGCGATCTGATGAACCAGCGCCTGTCGGCCCTCGGCATGCGGCAGTACACCGGCGGCGCCGGCCCGGCGAGCGCCGACTATGTCGTCACCTTGCGCTACGCCGTCTACGGTCCCAGCGCCGACGTGCGCTCGACCTGGTCCGGCTTCGGCGCGCAGGCCGGCTTCGGTTACGGCTACGGCTGGGGACGCCCTTACTGGGCGCGCGGCCCCTTCGGCTACATGGGCTACGATCCGTTCTGGGACGACCGCTACGACATCACCACGCGTCAGGTGTTCACGCGCCGCGTTGAAGTGAACGTGTTCCGCGGCGCGACCTATAACTCTGACCGCAAGGACCGCCTGTTCGAAGGCCGCGCCGTCAGCTCGGGCCTCAACGGCCAGATCGAGCCGGTGATGCCCTATATCCTCGATGCGATCTTCCAGGAATTCCCGGGCCGCTCCGGCGAAACCAAGACCGTGAGCGTGCA
>JAYRTJ010000088.1:0-14147 GCA_041919675.1 Rhodospirillaceae bacterium
GATCGAAACGCGCGGGCAGGCGGTCTTTCACCACGTCCAGCACCGCGAACTCGGCTTGCGGCATTTGCTTACGGGCCAGTTCGACGGCGGTGGCCGCGAGATCGGTGCCCGTCATCTTGGCGTTCGGGTGCGCGGCGCTTAGGGCCTGCAACAGCGAGCCTTCGCCCCCGCCGATGTCGAGGATCGAGGCGGGATTCAGATCGTCGGTCATGCGCCGCATCAGGCGGCGCGAGTGACGCGCCATGGGCCCATAACGGCGCATGTCGTCCCACGCGCCGGTCCAGACGGCGTTGTAGTCCACATCGGGGGGCGCTGGGGTGTTCATGCGCCCTGTTTTTGGATGATGCGCTCGACAATGTCGAGCCACTGATCGGTAATCACCGGCCAGCTGTAGGTTTCTTCGGCACGCGCGCGCGCCGCGCGGCCCATGCGCTCACGTGCCGCAGAATCGCCGATTAGGATTTCAAGCGCGCGGGCCAGGGCAGGGGCGTGTTCGGACGGCACAAGCCGTCCGGTCTCGCCGTCGATCACGGCTTCGCGGCTGCCGGCGATGCGGGTCGCGATGCTGGGCAGCCCCGCGCACATGGCTTCCATGAGCACGTTGGCCATGCCTTCTTCGCGCGAGGGCAAAAGGAACAGGTCGGCATCGCGATAGATCGCGGGCAGCGCCTCGCGCTTGGCCCAGCCCTTGAACGTCACGCGGCTGTTGAGATTGAGGCGCGAGACCTGTGCGCCCAGGGCCGCACGTTCCGGTCCGTCGCCGACGATGGACAGGCGCCAGCGCAGGTCGGGCGTAAGTTGGCCGAGGGCGTGCAGCAGAACATCGAGGCCCTTGTGCATCGCCAATCGCCCGACGGTGAGCAGCTCGACGATCTCGCGCGCGCCGTAATGGGTCTTCGCCGCGATGCCGGCCGTGTCCGCGCCTTGCGGGATCACGCCGATCTTTTGTTTGGGATCATGCGCGCGCGCCATGTCGGCGAGGCCTTCGGAATTCGCGATCACCGCGTCGGCGTCATGCCACAGCCACTTGATCACCCCGCCGGTCAGCGCGTGATAGGTCTTCATGGTGAGGGGATCGAATCCCGGCACATCGCCGCCGCGCAAGGCGACGATCGTGGGCAAACCGTTGCTCCTTTTGAGCAGCGAGGCGGTTGGACCGCAGGGCAGGGTGAAGAAGGCGATCGCCGCATCCGCGCGCCACTGGCGCGCATAACCCGGCGCGGCGAACATCGAAGAGGCCATGAAAGCGAGCATCTCGGCCACTGAACTGCGCTCCACGCGCCGTCTCAACGCCGGGATGCGCCGCACCGTCACGCCGTCGGTGACGTCGATGGGCGGCAGGCGTCCTTGGGCCGCCGTCAGCACGAAGGGCGCATGACCGCGCCTGGCCATTTCACGCGCAATATGGCGCATGGCATTGCCGCCGCCGCCGCCCACGGGCGGATATTCATAGTTGATGAAGAGGATGCGGCGCGGGGTCACGAAAATCGGAAGAGCTGAGGGGTGGTGGTTTGGGTGTGAGCAGCCTAATACACTGAAGCTTGGGATTCACCCATGAGAACCACCATGCGCCCCGTTCTGCTGTTTGCACTGAAGGCCGTGATCGGCGCCGCGCTGCTGTGGTTCGTGATCGCGCGCATTCCGCTGGGCGAAGCGTTAACGGCCGCGGTCTCCCTGGACCCCGGCGTCGTCGCCCTGGCCGCCGCGCTTTATTTCCTGGCCCACGCCGTCAACGCCGTGAAGCTCAAGGTCTTTCTGCCGGATCTTTCGCTATGGCAGTCCTGGCGGTTCACCATGATCGGCGTGCTCTATGGGGTCGCGCTGCCGGGCCAGTTGGCCGGTGACGCGGTCAAGGCCGTGCGCCTCGCGCGTATGCAAAGAGGCGGCGATATCGGCGCCATCCTCGCGGCCGTCGCCGTGGACAAAATCGTCGGCATCTTCGCGCTTCTGGTGCTGGTGGCCCTGGTGATTGGGATCGATGCGACAGCCTTCGACCAAACTATCGTCGCGGCCACGGTCCTCGCGCTCGGCGGCGCCATCACCGTCCTCGCCGGTGCGATCCTGTTGCCGGTTCCCGCGTGGCTCGGGCGCTTCGGTCCGTCCTTGGCGGCCTGGCGCCGCGCCTCGATGCAGCCGGGGCGGCTGTCCTATGCGCTGGTCCTGGGCCTTGTGTTCCAAGCGCTCTGCGTGGCGATCACCGGTCTCGTCGGCGCGCGCCTCGGCATCGAGCTTTCCATCGCCGCCTGGACCGTCGTGGTGGGCTTCAGCTCCATTGTGTTGCTTGCGCCGGTCTCCATCGCCGGGATCGGGGTGCGTGAAGCCACGCTCGTCGGCGCCATCGGCTATCTCGGAGGAAACGAAGCGGGGGCTTTCGCGCTGTCGCTTGTCTTGCTTGCTCTGACGGTTATCGGCGCCATCGCGGGTCTTGTCGTCGATCTTGCGGGCCGCGACCGGATTAATTGAGCCCGTACGCCAAAGCCAGCCAGCACCACAGCGCACGGCGGTCGTCACGGGCGCGGCTCTTGTGCATCTCCCAGCGCGCGCGCAGGGCGAGGTCGTTCACGAAGGGCACATGCTTTTCGGGCGGCGTCCATTCGCGCAGCCAGGCCGCTAAAGGAATCCCAAAACCCTGTTTCTTGCGCGCGATGATGTCCGCCGGCAGGCGGTGGGCAAGTGTGCGCTTCAATATCCATTTCGTCGTGTAGCCGCCGGCGAGAGTGCCGCGCAGTTTGACCTGCCACGGCAGACGGCGCACGTAGTCGACCAGTTCATTCTCCAGGTACGGCGCGCGCGCTTCGAGCGATACGTGCATGCTGGCGCGGTCGGTTTTCACCAGGATGTCGTCGGTGAGATAAAAGCGTGTATAGAACTCCATGGCGCGGTCGACGGCGTTGGTCGCATTTGATGCGTCCCAGGCCGCGATCGCTTCGCTGTAGAGTTCTTCCTCGCCGACGCGCGTCTGGAACAGGTCTTCGATCTCCTCGCACTGCAGCGGCGCCAGCCACACCGGATTGCGTAAGGCCGGCCGGCGCTTGAGACCCATGAGGCCGCGGTTGAGCACGAAATCCAAACTCATATTCGTGTCCGACAGCGGCAGCCTCGCCGCCATCATGCGCACGGCCTGGTGGATCGGGCGCGGCATGAGCCTGTCATAGAGCTCGGCGCGCTGGATCATCTTGAAGGGATCGTAGCCCGCGAACAGTTCATCGCCGCCGTCACCCGACAGCGCGACGGTCACATGCTTACGGGCAAACGCGCACAGCAGCGACGTGGGCAGCAGCGACGGATCGCCGAGCGGCTCGTCCATGCGCGCGAGAATCGACGGCAGTAGAGTCTGCGCGCCGCTGAGATCGCAAATCTCACTGCGGTGCGTGCTGCCGATATGCGTGGCGACGTGGGCGGCGTAGGCGGACTCGTCGTAGCTCTTCTCCTTGAAGCCGATCGAGAAGGTCTCGAGGCTGGCGGCGGGACGCGCGTCGCTCGCGAAGCTCAAGACCGCGCTGGAATCCACGCCGCCCGACAGGAAGATCCCGAGCGGCACGTCGCTTTCCATGCGCGAGACCACGGCCTTGCGCAGTTTGGATTCAAGCTCCGCCGCCCAATCGTCCGGCGAGCCTGAGGGCGTGTTGGGATCGATGCCGAAGGTCCAGTAGCATTTGATCTCGCGCGCGCCGGTGGCGGCGTTCACGATCATCATGTGTCCGGCGGGCAGCTTCTTGATCTGCTCGAAAGGCGTGTGTTCGCCCGGGAAAAATCCGTGGGCGAAGAATTTCATGAGGCTCAGTTTCGCCGGCGAAACATCCCGGTAAGCGGGATGCTTGCGCAGCGACGTGATCTCGGAAGCAAAAGCCAAGGCGCCGGTCTTGGTGCCGTAGAACAGCGGTTTTTCACCAAAACGGTCGCGCGCGATCACCACCGTCTTGCGGTGGCGGTCATAGATCGCAAGGCCGAACATCCCGTTCAGGCGAATGAACAGGTCCAGGCCCCAGGCTTTATAGCCGTACAGCAGGACTTCCGTGTCCGAGTGATCGGTCAGGAACTTGTGGCCCAGAGCCTCAAGTTCCTTGCGTAAGGCCCGATGGTTATAAATCTCGCCGTTGAACACCACGCAGATGTCGCCGGCGCCGTCCCACATCGGCTGCGCGCCGCCGGGAAGATCGACGACGGCCAGACGGCGGCTGGCCAGGAACACCGGCACATGCTGATCGGCGAAGAAACCTTCGCCGTCGGGTCCGCGGTGAATGATGGCGTCCGCCATCGCCTTGAGGTCGGCGGCCGTGCCTTCGCCGATAAATCCTGCGATGCCGCACATATCTTAGGAAACGCGCCGCACGTCGCCCGGCGGCGGCGCGAACCCGAAGGAGGAGCCGCCCACGTTGGTGCGCTCCTTCACGGTGTAAGGCGTCTTGTTCTGCGCTTCGTAATAGATGCGCACCAGCACCTCGGCCAAGAGACCCATCAGGATGCACATGGTGCCGGTGATGAAGCCGAGGGTGAATAACAGGGGCAGCGGCGTCGAGATGAAAGACGTCGCCTCGAAGAACTTCAGATAGAGCGCATAGGCGCCTGCGAAGAACGAGACGAAGAAGAAGAACAGGCCGACGGCGCCGAAGATGTAGATCGGCTTGGTCTCGTACTGGGTCAGGAACTTCACGACGAGCAGGTCGAGCATCACCTTGAAAATGCGCGCGAGGCCGTACTTCGATTTGCCCTTGGTGCGCGGATGATGTTTGACGGGGAGTTCCGTGATGCGCGCGCCTTGCCACTTCGCGTAGATCGGCACAAAGCGGTGCATCTCGCCGTAAAGGCGGAAGCCTTCCAGGACTTCGCGGCGGTAGGCTTTCAAGGTGCAGCCGTAATCCTTCAGCTTCACGCCCGAGACCCAGCTGATGAGCCCATTCGCAAGTTTACTGGGCAGGATGCGCGTCAGATAGGTGTCCTTGCGGTCGCGGCGCCAACCCGACACCACGCCGTAGCCTTCGTCGAGTTTCGCTAAAAGCGGACCAATATCGGCGGGATCATTCTGCAGGTCGCCGTCCATGGGCACGATCACCGCGCCCTTGGCATGATCGATGCCGGCCATCATCGCAGCCGTCTGGCCGAAGTTGCGCTTGAAGGTGATGACCCGGATGTTCGCGTTCTCGGACGCGGCCTTGGCCAGCGCGTCGGCCGTGCCGTCCTTCGAGCCGTCGTCGATGAAGAGCACTTCATAGGGGCGCGAAAGGGCATCGAGCGCGGGGATCAACGCCGCCACCAGCGGGCCGACATTCTCGGCCTCGTCGAAGATGGGAATGACGACGGAAACCAGATCCCGCTCGCTCACGCGTTTGTCCTAAAGAGTCTCGCTGAACCCCTGTTGTACAGGGGATATTGCAGCCTGCTCAAGGGGATAGAGCGTGATATATCTCACGTCCACACCGCCGGCGCCCTCATGTGCACAGGCATAGCTTGCCTGCGCGAATTGCTGGGCGGCGGCGGCCTTGAAATCGGTTAACGTCGCGCGCGATGACCCCATCTTACGCCCATCATTCATGGCGCCTCGCCGCCGGCGCCGCCGCGGCCCTGTTGCTGATCACCATCGGTGTGCGTCAGACCACCGGCCTTTTTGTCGCGCCCATCGATAAGAGCACCGGGCTCGGCGTCGCCGCCATCAGCTTCGCGCTCGCGATCGGTCAGTTCAGCTGGGGCGCGATCCAGCCCATCGCCGGGGCGATGGCGGACCGCTACGGCCCGGGCCGTGTCATGGCCGTGGGGCTCATCGCGCTCTCCCTGGGCTCCGCGCTGACCTCGTTCATGGACTCCACCCTCGGGCTCGTCATCGCGCTCGGGATCATGTCCGCCGCCGGATCGGGCGCGGCGGGTTTCTCGGTCATCATGGGCGCGCTCTCTCATAGAGTCCCCGCCGAAAAGCGCGGCCTTGCCGCGGGGATCTCCAACGCGGGCGGCTCCTTCGGACAGTTCGTGTTCGCGCCGATCCTGCAGAGCATCATCGGCGCCGCCGGCTGGGCCGCCGCCATGTGGTTTTCGGCCGCCGCCGCGCTCGCCGCCGTGCCTTTCGCCTGGATGCTGCGCCAGCCCGCGAACGCCGTGATCCACGCGGTCACGCAAGGCCCCTCGAACTTAAGCGCCGCGATCAAGGACGCTTTGGGCGACCGCAGCTACATCTTGGTGCACGCCGGCTTCTTCACCTGCGGCTTCCACATCGCGTTCCTGGTCACGCATCTGCCCGGCGAGATCGCGCTGTGCGGCATGTCGCCGTCGGTGGCGAGCTGGTCGCTGGCGATCATCGGCCTCGCGAATGTGGTGGGCAGCCTCATCGCCGGCTGGGCGACGGGCCACTATCGCAGCAAACACGTTCTCTTCTTGATGTACGCCTCGCGCGCGGTCCTCATCGGCCTCTATCTGCTCGCGCCGAAGACGGAAGTAACCTTCTATCTCTTTGCCGCCGGCCTCGGCGCCACATGGCTCGCCACCGTCGCGCCGACCGCCACCATCGTCGGCAAGCTGTTCGGCACGCGTTATCTCGCGACGCTGTTCGGTCTGACTTTGCTGTCGCACCAGGTGGGCGCCTTCTTCGGCGCCTGGCTCGGCGGGCTCACCTTCGCCGCCACCGGCAATTACCAGTGGATGTGGTACGTGGATGCGATCCTCGCCGCCGCCGCGGCGTTTGTGAACCTGCCGATCAAGGAACCCGCGCCGTTTAAAGCGCAGACGGCTTAAAACCCCGGCCGCGTAAAGCGCTTCCGCAGCAAAAGCGGCGTCAGCATCGCGGCGAACATGACGCCCGCGCGCAGGGCTGTTTCCGGCGATATCCCGACGCCGAGATTGAGGCTGCTCAGCGTGCCGGGTGTGGTGGAAAAACGCACGGTGGCGTGAACGGCGGCGGCGGTCGCCGCCAGGACGCCGGCGCCGATCAGCGGCCACAGCATCGCCGTGCGCTGCCGCAAAGCCATGATCAGCGCCGCGCCGCCGAGGACAACCGGAAGCGCACGCGTTATCACCATAATAACGGCTTCAGCCGGCGCTTGCAGGGTGGCGAGGAACGGTGAACCGCCGTTCGGCGCAAGGCCGCGCGCGCGCAAGACGCTCACGATCCCGGCAAGGACAAAGCCGCTGGCGACCAGGATGCCGATCCACACAAGGACGGGCAGTCCGCCGCCCCAGAATTTCGGGAAGCGCGCGCTCATGGCGCGAAGCTCACCGCGCGCCGTCATGCCGCGCGCGAGGGCATCCAGGGTCCCAAGGCGGAGGAACGCGGCCGCCTCGGCGTCTTGTGCGTTCAGACCGCGCCGCATTTCCGCTCGTGCGGCATCCTCTGCATGATCGCGCAGCTCGGCGATATAGCGGCGCACATGGCGATGCGCGACGCCTTCGCGCAGCAGCCGTTCAGCGAGCGCTTCAAACTGTTGCATGTTTGGCCCCCGTCACGATCCCGGCGACAGCGTCGGTAATGCGCCGCCATTCGCCGGTCATGTCGCCGAGGCGCTTTTTCCCGGCGGCGGTGGCGATGTAATACACGCGCGTGCGTCCATTCACCGGCTTGCGGCGCGATTTCAGACAGCCCTGTTCCTCCAGCGCATGCAGCGCCGGATAGACGACGCCTTCACCGAGCTTGATGGCCTCGCCGCTGGCGGTCTCTATGGCCTGCACGATTTCATAGCCGTACATCTCACGCGTGCTCAGGAGCCGGAGAATCAAAAGCTCCGGCACGCCGGTCATGAAGTCGGGGTTGGTCTTTCGCGCGGGCAAGGGACAGCCTCATACATTGAACTTCCAGGTATAATACCTTACAGTTCAAGGTATGCAATCCCGTTCGCGCGCGTTTATCCCGGCTCTCGTGGCCGCGCTGGTCCATCTTGTGATCCTGGCGGGACTTTTGACCCTCGATCACGCCGCGCCGCGCGAAGAGATCGCGGCGGCGCTTCCCATCACCTTCATTCCCCGCGCGCCGGATCCGGAACCCGTGTCCGCGATGCCGGGGCGCGGCCTCGCCGCCGCTCCCTCCACGATCGCGCTGCCCCCGCTGACGATCCCGACGATTCCAACGGCGCCGCCGGACAACGATCTGTCTGTGCTCGGCGGTTACGTCGGCTGCGGGCTCAATCAGGCGCTCACGGCCGAGGAGCGCGAGCGCTGTGAAAAACAACGCCGCGACGTCTACGCCGGGCCCGGCCCCGCCGAAGGCCCCACTGCGCGCGACCTCGCACTCGAAAAACGCTTCGCGCGCGACAAGGCCGTGCAAGACGCGCCGATCCTGCTGCCCTGCTTCACGCCCGCCGGTCCCAATCTTCTCTGTTTTCTCGGCGGCGCGCTCAACGGCTTTGAATTCGAAATCGGCTCCTATGCGAATACGGGACCCCCGGAAAATCCACTCGCGCAGCCCGTGCTGCCATATCGGCCGCGCTAGGAACTCTTCATCGCGGCGCGTGGCGATGCGCGGGTGCGCCACGTCGCCGAGAATGGGCCGTTGTCGATGGAACCGAAAAGTTATGCCTGATACCCGGTATAGCGCCGCCGGCGAACCGACTCGCTATACCTCAAACTATTAGGTATTGTGCGCTCCGGGCTCGAGTGACGGAGGCTACGCAGTGCGCCGGACAAATAGCGACTTCATGACCGGCGTGCCCGAGTTGCTGATCCTCAAGCTTCTGATCGGCCGCGATATGTACGGCTATGAGATCGCGAGGGAGATCGAATCTGCGAACGGCGAAGGGTTGTCTATTTCAGAGGCGATTCTATATCCCACGCTGCACTCTTTGGAAAAACGCGGCTGCCTCAAGGCAAAACGAAAAACCGTCAACGGTAGAACGCGGGTTTATTATTCGGCGACAAAGTCCGGTCGCGCCCGCCTGAATACCATGATGACGGAGTGGCAACGGATCACGTCGATTGTCTCCGCAATGCTAGGGAGGCGCGCCGATGCTTCGATTTGATGAAATTAAGCGGGAAATAATTCGCGCCGGTTTGAGCCCGCGCAGCGCCGAACGCATGGTTTCGGAAATACAGGACCACTACCGAGATCTCGTCGATGCCGAAGTGGCATCGGGCAATCAGGCAATGGACGCACATTTGAACGCGGCCGCTCGTTTGGGCGATGAAGAAACCATCGTGCGCGGGATCGTATGCAAAAACGAACTGCGCACCCTTGAACATCGGCACCCGCTATTAATGCTGTTTGTTGCACCGCTGTTGTTCTGTATGAGCGCCGTAGCGGTGTGCTTGGGAGGCTTCAACCACCTCGCGCCTGACTTAATGCGGGAATATCTCGGCATTCTCCGGATAGTTTGCGTTTTTACGCTTCCGCTTTTCTTTGGCTCGGCACTGTTTTATTTGGCAGCCAGAAATCAGCATCCTTCAATTTTGGGATCGATTGCGGCTGCTTTCCTCGCATTGGCGGCGGTGACGACCAACCTTCAGATTTACGAGCCCGCCAGCGGGCTAACGCCGAAAATTGCAGTCGGCACAAACTTGGTTCCGGCTTCCGTGGCCGTTTTTCTTCCTTCGCGGGTGTCGCCGCACTATCAGTGGCCGCTGGGACGGATTCTCCTTCAATCGGTCGCGATGTTTGGCGCAATGGTTCTTATCGGTGCGTTGGCCGACAAGATGTCGAAACCGTTCCACCTCTGATTCGAACGAATAGGGAGGGCGCATGCGTAAACTCTTTTGTGTGATTGTCGCCACGTCCTTTGCCCTTACCGACTTCGCGTCCGCACAATATTTGGAAAAAATGGGTCGGGTTGAACGGGAAGAGTACGGCGCGGTGCCGATGCCCCCGGGTTTTCGAATAACAGCCACGGAAATAGAAGGGCCGGTTTTTGCCGATCAGCGGGGGCGCACCTTGTACTTTTGGCCGCGCACTCAGCTTAGAAACGGAATAACAGGCGACGAAAAAAATAGCTCACGCTGCACGAACGTCGTTTCGACACATACAGCGGGGCTCATGAGTCCTTATCCGCCCGGATTGGAGTTGCCCGAGTTATCTGCAAGGCCGAGTTGCGCAGACGTCTGGCTGCCCGCGCTTGCGTCCGAGGGCGCTCGCCCGGTGGGATCGTTCTCGATATTTCTTCGTGAAGATGGCCGGCGGCAATGGGCGTATCTTGAACATGCACTTTATACGTCGCGGTTGGACGTGCTGCCTGGAGACGTGATGGCGGCGTCCTCTCGTGAGCGAGGAGGCGATAGTCCCGCGCTTCGCGTCGTGGCTGCGGCGCCGGTCGCGGTTCCTCCAGGCTTCCGCGTGATGACGACGGCCACGGGGCGGCTTCTCACGACGGAAAGGGGCTTTTCCGTTTACTCATTCGAAGGCGACGGTCGCCGCGTGTCGAAATGCAAGAACGAATGTGTTCGCGAGTGGTCGCCGGTACTTGCGCCGGTGACGGCCAGATCGTTCGGCGAGTGGTCGAGCTTCGAGAGATCGTCCGGAGTGCTTCAATGGTCCTATAGGGGCAAGCCGCTCTACACGCACAATAACGACCCTGAGCAAGCCAGCCTGCAGGGGGGCGATGTGCCCGGATGGCGCAACGTCTACACGCAGACCGCGCCTTCACCTCCAAGCGAGTTTACCGAGCAGGACGCATCAAGCGGCGTGGTTTTGGCAGATAAGAGCGGCAAGACCATCTACACCTACAGCTGCGCCGACGATTCAATGGATCAGTTGGACTGCGCTCATCCAGGTTCGCCGCAAGCCTACCGCCTCGCGATCTGCGGCGGCGGTGATCATGTCAGGTGCATGCGGGACTGGCCGTATGTAGTGGCTTCGCCAAAAGCACGGGATACCAGCCGCACATGGCGCGTTATCGAAATCAACGCCGTGACGGGGCGACTCGCGGCGAAGGGCGGCAAAGATGCTTTGAGGGTCTGGACCTACATGGGCGTGCCGGTCGTGACCTACAGCGGTGACAAAAAGCCGGGCGATATTTTTGGTCACGGCGCGGGAGAGTTCGCCGGCCGCCGAAATGGCTTTCGTGCCTTCTTCTTGCGTGACGATTATTTCAATGCAGCCAACTAAGGGGGCCGCGATGTTGAAGGTGCTCGCGCTGACGATGGTGCTGCGGCTGGCCCTGCCTCCCACCGCGAGTTTCGCCGCTTCGCTTAATGACGAACCGGACCTGATTGGCGAGCGGTCCATCGGCTACGTTCTTACCGGCGCGAGTTGGGCGATTTTCCAGTCCTCGGATGGCGGCTCCGAGTGTCCCGAAGGCTTCAATGCCGGCCCAAGAGAGAGATTCGCGGTTCTGTTTCCCGATGGGGGTTCGGTCGAGGACACTCAGCTGCAAAGAGAGAGCCACACCCGTTACCCGGAAGACGAAGTGGATAGCTTTCCCTATCGTTATGCCGGGGGGCAAATTGCCCCGGGGCTGGATTTGGACGGGAGAGCGGATGCGGACGACTTTCGGACCTCCGAGGGACTTGCCGGAATAGACAATCAGCTCTTCCGCGCCATTGGCTGCACCCGGCTGTTCCGCGCTCCTGACGGAACGTTCGCTCACTTCGCAAACCGCTGGGTCCGCGAAATGAGTTTCAATCGCGTGCTCATCGAAGTTGAAAACCTCGATAGTTTGGCGAATGACGACGAGGTGACCGTAACTATCTATCGCGGTAAAGACCCGCTGGTCACCGACGCAAGTGGAGACATGATCATTGCGGGCGGTTCGAACAGAATCGACAAGCGGTTCAGCGCACGCTTTCATCATGTGCTTAAGGGCCGGGTTCACGGCGGAGTGCTCACGACCGAGCCTGCCGACGTTGTGTGGCCGTGGGCTGTGTTTCTAGCTCGCCCGGGCGAATTCTACATTCGAGGCTTCCGTTTGCAGCTCGACATATCTGCGGCAAGCGCACGCGGATATATCGGCGGCTACGCAGACGTTGGTTCTTGGTACGACCAGATAGCTAGGTCGTGGTCGGCACATTACGCGAGCTATGGTGACCTCTATTCCCCATCGCTATTTGCCGCGCTTAGAAGGCTTGCCGATGGCTATCCCGACGCCGCCGGGACGATGACCGCCATTTCCTCGGCAATCGCTGTAGAGTTCTCACAGGTTTTTATTGACCGAGAGAACTAATGGCTGCTCGTGGCAAAGAAGGAGCGCGGTGTGGTTCCAGAATCGATCTCCTCTCCTCGCGACGTTTTCGGTTCCCCGATATTCCCGACCGTTTCATTGTCGGCGGGTTCGCAATCATTCCCATCGCCTATTTTGCGCTCATGGTCGTGGGGATGTACCGGTGGTACACGCCAGTACCATTCTGGGATATGTGGGACAGTTATCTCATGGGGTATATCGATTACCTGAATGGGGAATGGCGGTCGCTTTTTGCTCAGACTAACGAGCACCGCATCTGGTTTTCCAACATTCTCTTCTTTCTGGACTTGGCGCTGTTCAACGGCCGGTCTCTTCTCCTCGTTCCATTTAATGCGCTGTTGGTAGCCGGCATTTGGCTGGTGCTCGCGTTAGCTGCCCGGCGGTTATTGAAGGACAAAGGTAACCTCTGGCTCCTTGTTTCTCTGGCTTCCGGTCCGTTTTGTTTCTCTTGGCTGCAGGAGGCGAACCTAAGCTGGGGATTTCAGAGCCAATTTTTCTTTGCATATTTCTTTCCGCTCGCAGCGTTCTGCAGCCTCGCACTTTCGTACACTTCACAGCGGAGAGTGTTGTGGTTTTCCACCGCTCTGGGACTGGGCATCGCGTCCGTTGGCACAATGGCCAACGGTCTGGCCGCACTGCCACTCCTGGCGCTGATGACGCTCCTAATGCCGTCGCCCTCGTGGAAGCGCGGAGTAATCATTGTCTTGGCTGCAGCTATCACGATGGCGGTTTGGTTCTCAGGTTACGTTTTCATCGAGCGCGAAACCGCCGACATTTCTCAATTTTTCTCATTCGTACTTACCTTTTTCGGAATGCCCGCGGTCGCAATACTCGAGTATCGAGCGGAGAGCTATATTGCAGCGGCCGTCAGCTACATTCGCGTGGGATTCATTGCGGGCGCTCTATTTATTTTAGCTGCTGTAGCGTACGCCGTCCGGTGGTGGCGCAGGCGAAAGCTTGCAGAGCCAATGGAACTAGCGCTCATTGTTTTCCTAATATACATCGGCGCAAGTTGCGCCGTGACGGCTGTGGGTCGTGCGACGTTGGAACCGAACGCAGCACTTGTTTCGCGCTATGCGACGCCTTCCCTCATCGGGTGGGCGGTACTAATGCTTCTTTCCATTTATGCGTTTAAGAATCAGCGATTTGTGCGCCCTGCCGTCATCATCGGCGGCATCATACTGGCAATTGGGATGATGCCGACCCAGCGAGCGGTCTTCAGTGACCTTGGGCCCGAAACCGTTCACCAAAAACTTGTCGGAGCGTTGGCGTTGAAAATGCGGGTCCAGGATATGGAAAGCATCGGCAGAATGTATCCGACTAACACCGCATATTTTGTCGAGCACATTCGGATCGTGGCTGATATGGCCGAGCAGAAACATCTTTCAATCATGGGCGATGCGAAGCTCGGTCGCGCGACATCACGCCTGGGAACGCCCGTTTCCGAGGGTTTTTATCCATGTCAGGGGAACGTCGATATAAGGCAGGAAATTCCGAATGAGCCCAACTATCTGCGTGTTGTTGGCTGGGCTTTCGATGGCCGAACCAATTCGGTGCCGTCGTTTGCCTACCTGGTGGTCGGGGACCGTATCGAAGGCGTCGTCGCGACGGGATTTGTGAGGCGCGACGTCAGCGCCGCTGTAGGTCGGCGCGCCCTAAAAAGCGGATTTACCGGCTTCGCACGCCCAGCCATCTCATCGGGCGCGATCGTGGAAATTGTATGTTCATCCTAAGAACCGATTTTGGTCCTGGAAAATCGAAGCAACGCGCGCGCGTTCACGCCCGCTCCCTGAAGCTCCAATTCCAATGGTATGGCCGCGTGTCTAAGTCATTACATTGATGGTGGAGCCGAGCGGGCCCGCGCGCGCAGCGCGCAAACAAATAGAATCGATCCCCGCCGGGCAGCGGGCTCAGTTCACAATGTGAGGGTCAGATTTACATTGATGGTGGAGCTGAGCGGGATCGAACCGCTGACCTCGTCATTGCGAACGACGCGCTCTCCCAACTGAGCTACAGCCCCGCATCAACGTATAAGGCGTTTCGGGCCGGTTGTTTGTAACACCCGGG
>JAYRTJ010000089.1:0-14117 GCA_041919675.1 Rhodospirillaceae bacterium
ATCAGGATCTTTTGAGTGAAGTCGCGTCGCGCGGCTACCTGGTGATTGCCAATGGGCCGATCCAGCCGGTCGATCTCGACAATTCCACCACGGCCGCGCAGCTCACCGAAGCCCTCGACTGGGCCATGGCTGAAAACACGCGGCCCGGCAGCAAGCATTTAGGAAAATTGGATACGGCGCTGGTGGCCGTGATGGGCCACTCCTGCGGCGGACGTCAGGCGCTGATCGCTTCGGCGGACCCGCGTGTGAAGACCTCGATCATCGTGAGCGCGGGCGGCTCGCCGCCCGAGGTCCTCACCAAACTGCACGGGCCGATGCTGTACCTCGCGGGCGGGCCTTCGGACCGCGCGCAGAAGATGGTGGAGCATGACGTCGCCGCGATCACCCACGTTCCGGTGATGAAGGTGGAGTTGGACGCCGGCCACAACGGCACGCTGTTCGACCTGGAAGGCGGCGCGTTCGGGCGCGTCATCAATGCATGGCTGGCGTGGAAGCTGCGCGGCTCCGGCGAGGGCGCGAAATGGTTCGTCGGCGCCGAATGCCTGCTGTGCAAGGTTTCGGCCTGGACTCTCGAGAAAAAGCGGATCGAGTAGGCGCAAGCGCCCCGACCTCCCCGCAAACGCGGGGCCAGCCATGCGCGGCGCAAAATTGACATCGCACACCGGCTTTCCCAAGCTGCCCGCCTACAACAGGGGATTCACGCATGAAAATCGCCGTAGTGGGCGCCGGCGGTGTCGGCGGCGCCTTTGGTTTGGCCTTAGCTAAAGCCGGCGCGGATGTCACCTTCATCGCGCGCGGCAAACATCTCGCGGCCATGAAAGAGAACGGCCTGCGCATCCAGGGCGGACGCGGCGCGGCCCATCTGTTCCCGGCGCAGGCGACCGACGATCCTTCCAGCGTCGGCGTGGCCGACGTGATGCTTTACTGCGTGAAGCTCTGGGACCTGGAAAAGAGCGCGCACGAGGTCAAATCCATCGTCGGTCCGAACACGGCGGTGATCCCCTTACAGAACGGCGTCGATGCCGCCGAGCGCCTGGCGCCGATCTTCGGCAAGGACAATGTGATGGGCGGCGTGGCGCAGATCAGCGCTTCGATCACCAGCCCCGGCATTCTCACCCAAGTCGGCGCCACCATGCGCATGGTGTTCGGCGAATTCGACGCGCCGACGAGCCCGCGCGCCGAACGTTTCCTGGCGCTGTGTCACAAGGCAGGTTTCGATGCGAAGCTGAGCGAAGACATCCGCAAAGAACTGTGGATGAAATTCATCATGCTGGCGTCGAACGCCTCGGTGATGTCGGCGGCGCGCCAGGCCCTCGGCCCCTTGCGCGCCGATGCGGACATGATGGCGGTATTCACGGCGGCTTATGAGGAAGTCATCGCCGTGGGCCGCGCGAGCGGCGTCCATTTGGGACCGGACGCCATCGAGCCGGTGCTGGCCTTCCTGCGCACCGCCCCGCCGGAGATCAAACCGTCGATGCTGCTCGACCTGGAACGCGGCAACCGGCTGGAACTGCCGTGGCTGGGAGGCAAGGTGGTCGAACTCGGCAAGACGCTCGGCATCCCGACACCGACGCATGGCATGCTGTACGCCCTGCTGAAGGGGCACGCGATGGGGCGGCATTAGAGGGGCTAAGGACGACGAGGTTGAGGACATTACTTCCTCAAATACGCATCGCTCCCGTCGATCCAATCGGCGCGGGGCGGAGTGAAGATGTCGAGTTCGAAACAGTCCTCGACCGCGACGGCGCTGTGCAGGACGCCGCTGGGAATGAGAATGATCTCGCCCGCGCGCACGGTAATCTCCTCGTCCTGTTCGTCATAAAAGGTAAAGGCGAGCGCGCCGGTGAGGACATAGGTGTACTGCTCGTTGTCGTGCCGGTGGGCAGGAACGATGGAGCCCTTGGGCAGCGTGATCTGCGCGACCATGGCGTCGTTGGAATGGACGAAGCGCCGCGTGATGCCCATACGCATCCGGTCCTCGCGGACGTCTTTCCATTTCGTGTGAACGACGGGTGTTGCTCGATTTGCGCTGGCCATGGTGTGCTCCTTTTTTCGTTGGGGCGACAGTAAGGGGATTGCGCGAGAAGCGACACCCGGAAAAGAACGCCCCTACCCTCGCCCCTTCAGGCTCCTTACGATGGCGCGGGGATTGCAAGGGGCTTTTCGTGAACAGATTGATCAGACGGGCGGGGCTACTCGCTTTCTATGCGGCGGCGTTGAGCGCGGCCGGCTGGTTCCTGGCGACCAAGCTGGACACGGCGCGCGATGAAATTCAGCAAGAACGCCTCGTCGCGCTGGAGGCCGTGCAGTCGCAGCTGTCGCTGTCCATGGTGGCGGCGCAAAGCTACGTGGAGCTGCTGCAGACCACGGTCCAGAACGAGCTGGCGGTCCGCCCGCCGGTGGCGCCGCCTTCGGTTTTGCTGAACGCGGTGAAGGCGGACGCGAACGGCGTGTTCTCGCTGGACCAGCTGCCGCCGTCCATCGACCGGAAAGACATCGGAAACCTGACGGGCTTCGGCGGGCTCAAAGGCCGCGACGATTATTTCCGCAAGGAGATGGAGGTCGCGCTGTCGTTGCGCTCGGCCTTCGCGCGGATCATCGGAAACCTGCCGAACGCGGCGTGGGTCTATTACGTCTCGGGCAGCCGCTTCGAGCATGTCTATCCGTGGGTGCCCTCGACCCAGGCGGCCTACAAGGACGAAGACCTGGGCCAGCAGTACTTCCTGCGCGGGATGCCGGAGAACAACCCCACGCGCGCACCCTATTACACCGACATCTACGACGACGATTTCGGCAAGGGCCTGATGATCACGATGGGCCGTCCGGTTTACGACGGCGACCGCTTCACCGGGATCATCGGTCTCGACTTCACGCTGGGCTCCCTGGACGAGATTCTCGCGCGCTTCCCGCGCCGGTTCGGGGAAATCTATCTCGTCGACGCGAACAAGACCGTGATCGGTTATTCGCTGCGCGCCGATTCCAAAGAGGCCGTGACCCTGCCGGCCTCCGCGGCCGCCGACGCGGCGCTGACGGATGCCTTCACGGAACCGCGCGTTGCCGAAGAAAACGGGCGGATCGTCGCGACGCAGAAAATCCAGGTGCTGCCGTTCACGCTGGTAGCGATGGCGCCCAAAGCTGATTTGTGGGCGCAGGTGATCAGCCGCTCGGCGGTGGAAATCGCCGCGTTCCTGGTGGTGCTGGCGCTGCTGGCCTTCCTGGAATGGCGCCGCCGCGTGGCCAGGGAACTGGTGGAAGCCAAGAACCAGGCCGAGCAAGCGACAAGGGCCAAATCGTCGTTCCTGGCGATGATGAGCCACGAGATCCGCACGCCCATGAACGGCGTGATGTCGATGGCCGAGATGCTGGACCAGACGGACTTGTCGGACGACCAGCGGGGGATGTCGTCCGTGATCCGAAGCTCGGCGTCCGCGCTGCTCACGATCATCAACGACATCCTGGACTTCTCGAAGATCGAGGCCGGCAAGCTGGACATCGAGAAGACGTCGTTCTCGCTGATCGACGTGGTGGAGAGCGCGGGCGAGCTGATGAGCCAGCGCGCCGACGACAAGGGCCTGACGCTGACGACCATCGTCGATCCCGCCTGCCCTACGGCGCTGGTGGGCGATCCGGCGCGCGTGCGCCAGGTGATTCTCAACCTGCTGGGCAATGCCCTGAAGTTCACGGAAGAAGGGTCGGTGACGGTGCGCGCGCGCGTCGCGGAAGGCGCCGGCGCGGCGGGCTCACGCGCGGAGCGGGCCGTCATTCACTTCGAGGTCACGGACACAGGGATCGGCCTCACGCCCGAGCAGCAGGGCCGGTTGTTCAAGGCGTTCACGCAAGCCGATGTCTCCACCTCGCGCAAATACGGCGGGACGGGGCTTGGCCTTTCGATCTCGCAGCGCCTGTGCGAGCTGATGCAGGGACGCATCGGGGTGACGTCGGAGACCGGCCGAGGCTCGACCTTCTGGTTCGAACTGCCGTTCGACCTGCCGTTCGAATTGGGCGATGAGACGGCGCCGGCGCCTGCCGATATCCATGACGCGCAGGTGGTGATGATCGGCTTCGACGGTCCGACGCGCGCGGCCATGGAGACGATCCTTGCCGCGCGCGGCGTCACCAACGCGACATGGCTGGGCTACGGCGACGACATCGTGCTGCCGCGCTCGGATGAGACCACGACCGTGTTCCTGTCGGCGCGGCATGGCGATGTGCCGGCGCTGGACATCGGGCGCGCACTGATCGAACGCGAAAGCCGCGCGGGCGTGAAGTTCGCGCTGGTGGCGCCGCGCGCGCTGGTGTCGACGCTGACGGAAGCGGAGAGCGCGGGCTTCTTCGCCGCGCTGACCCTGCCCTTGCGGCGCGCGCGCACGGGCCACGTGATCGCCGCCGCCATGGGCCGCGCCGAACTGGGACAGCGCACGGCGGCGGCGAATGAGACCGCGCAGTACAGCCCGCCTCCGGTCGAAGAGGCGCGGCGCGCGGGCGTCCTGATTTTGGCGGCGGAAGACAATGCGACCAACCAGATCGTGATCAAGCGCATGCTGTCTCAGCGCGGCTATGCGGTGGAGATCGCCGACAACGGCACCGCGGCCCTGGCGCGCTATGACGCGGACCCGAACTACGGGCTTCTGCTGACGGACTTCCACATGCCGGAGATGGACGGCTTCACGCTCACCGCCGAAATCCGCGCGCGTGAAAGAGGCACGGGACGTAAACTTCCGATTGTGGCCCTCACCGCCGACGCCCTGCCCGGCACCGCGCAGCGCTGCCTGGCGTCGGGCATGGACGGCTATCTGAGCAAGCCGATCGATTCCAAGGCCCTGACGGCGGCGCTGGAGAAGTGGCTGCCGGGCGCGGCGGCGCTGCGGCAAACCGCACACAGGCGTTCGAAGAAAGCCGCGGCGATCAAGATCGATCCGCAGATCTTCGATAGGACGCGGTTCACCGAAACGTTCGGGCCCCTCACCGCCGAGACGCGCGCGGCGCTGGCGCAATTCCTGATTGATGCCGGGAAGATGGCCGCAGCGATCAATAGCGCCATGGCGGCGCAAGATTGGGCCGAGGCGCGTCACCAAGCCCATGCGTTGAAAGGCGCGGGCGCTTCCATCGGCGCCGTGAGGCTTGGGCAACTGGCCTCGGACGTGCAAGATTGCCTGGACGCGAGCGACCCCGACACAGCCGGCCTGTTCACGGGCGGGCTGGACACGACGGTCGATGAACTGGCGCAGGCGGTTCGGCCGCTGATGCAGGAATAGTACGTTCGATGGCGGCGAGCGACGATCTCTATAAGGACGTATCCGTGCTGGTCGTCGAGGACGAGCAGACGACACGCGCGAGCATCAAAAGCATCTTAAGGCAGATCGGCATTCCGACGATCACCGACGCCGCGGACGGCCGCGCCGGCCTGGCGGAACTCGCACGGACGCGGCCGACGGTGGTTTTGTGCGACGTGCACATGCAGCCGGTGGACGGCCGCCAGTTCCTGAAAATGGTGCGTACGGCCAAGGTCCCTTGGATCAACAACATCCCGATCATCTTCCTGACCGCCGACGCGAACCCCCATACGGTGAGCTTCGCCAAGGAATTCGCCGTGAACGGTTACCTGGTGAAACCGGTGTCGGTGAAGGATGTGAAGAGCCGCATCGATGCGGTGTTGAAAACGCTGGATCGCTCGGCACAAAGCCGGGGTTTGTAGAAAAAACGACCCCTCCGCGACCCTCTCCTTTCAAGGCAGGGAAAAAAGGCGGGGCCACTTGATGTTTGCTGCGCCGTGCCGTGCACAGTAGAAGTAGGTCATCCTCCGCCTCACGGATCTTCCAGAAATGGCAAACGATCATCTTCTCAATCTTCTGTCCGACCTCATCGGCGACGCGCGGAAAGCCGGCGCCGACGAGGCCGACGCCATCGTCGCGGACGGCACATCGGTGTCCATCACCTATCGCCTCGGCAAGCTGGAACAGCTGGAGCGCTCGGAAGGCGGCGACGTGGGCCTGCGCGTGCTCGTGGGCAAAAGACAAGCCATCGTGTCGTCGGCGGACCGCTCGAAAGAGGCCTTGAAGGAACTGGTGGAACGCGCGGTGGCCATGGCGCGCACCGTGCCGGAAGACGAATACTGCGGACTGGCCTCGCCCGACCAGCTGGCGAAGACGCTGCCGAAGCTGGACATCTGCGACCCCGCCGAAGTGAGCGCCGACACGCTGATCGAACGGGCAAAAGCCTGCGAAGACGCGGCGCGCGCCGTGGCCGGGGTGACGAACTCCGACGGCGCCTCGGCGGCGTGGGGACAAAGCAGTGTCGCGATTGTCGCCTCCAACGGGTTCCAGCGCAGCTATGCGTCGTCGGGCTCGTCTTTAAGCGTGTCGGTGCTGGCCGGCGCGGACCAGGGCATGGAGACGGATTACGACTACAGCTCGGCGGTGTACTTCGCCGACCTGCGCGGCCCGGAAGACATCGGCAAGACGGCCGGTACGCGCGTGGTGAAGAAACTGAACGCGCGCAAGGTCGCGAGCCAGAAAGTGCCGCTGATTTTCGATCCGAGGGTCGCACGCGGCATGGTGGGCAGCTTCCTGTCGGCCATCAACGGCGCGGCGGTGGCGCGCGGGACCACGTTCCTGAAGAACGCCATGGACACGGACGTGTTCGGCAAGCACATCACCATCGTCGAGGACCCGCACCGGGACCGCGGCCTGCGCTCGAAACCCTGCGACGCGGAAGGGCTGCCCAACAGCCGCCGCAACCTGATCGATGCGGGTGTGCTGACCACGTGGATCCTGGACCTGCGTTCGGCGCGCCAGTTGAAGCTGGCGCCGACGGGCCATGCGGCGCGCGGCCCCGGCGGACCGCCGAGCCCGTCATCGACCAACGTCTACATGGCGGCGGGCAACGACACGCCGGCGGCGCTGATGAGCGATCTCAAATCCGGCTTCTACGTGACCGACCTCGTCGGCCAGGGCGTGAACATGGTGACCGGCGATTACAGCCGCGGCGCCGTGGGCTTCTGGATCGAGAACGGCCAGCTCGCCTATCCGGTGAGCGAAGTGACCGTGGCGGGGAACATGAAGGACATGTTCAAGCAGCTGACCCCGGCCAACGATCTCGACCTGCGCTTCGGCATTGATTCGCCGACCCTGCGGATCGACGGAATGACGGTGGCCGGGACTTAGTTTTTCCCCTCCCCTGAAAGGGTGGAAAAGGCGCTTCACGGCGCGCGGCGACCCGCCAGTTAAGTATACTGTCCCCGAAACTACCCTTTCAGGGGAGGAAAAAACGGCGCTAACTCGCCGGGAGCATGATGAGGGGGGCCATCTTGGCGGTGTCGCCCGACTGCAGGGTCAAGAGCATGCTGAGCAGCGCGAAGGTGACTTTCGAATCGCCGTCCGTGTCGGCGATATAGAACCAGGCATTGCGGTAACGCACCTTCACGGCGGCGTCGGCGGGCTCCGTCATCGACGTGCGCACGCGGAAGAGGCTTTCGTCCGGGCCGCCCGGCGCACGTGAGCGCGCGGCGGCGACGTCGCGCGCCGGCACATCGACGCCGTCCGCGAGGAAATAGAGCGCCGAGTAGAGCGAGCGGGTGGCAAGGCCCGCCGGCGCGTTGCCGCTGGCCGCCCCGCCGAAGCCGTGGCGCAGCTGGATGGTCTCGCCGCCGCAAGCCGCGCGCAGCGCCTTGCAGACGGTTTGATAGGCCGGAAGATCGCGCGCGGCGGGCGAGAAGGTCAGCAGCAATATGGGCGAGCCGGCGTCGATGCCGACCGTGAGATCACCGGTGCGCTGAAGATCGCGCAGAGCCGACGCAAGCCCGCGGAAATCGGCGCCCGCGTTGCGGATGCCGCCCAAAGACTCGCCGGTGAGCATGAGCACGCGCTCGATGCTCCAGCCGGCCTGGAGGACCAGGGTCAGCGTGCGCATGTCGAGCGGGGTGAGCACCTGGCGCACGAACTTCTCGCCGTTGTTGGGCGTGTAGAAGATGAGCGGCGAGTCTTCGATGCGCGGGCCAAGCTCGGGAGTCAGGGAACTTGTGCCGGGCAGCGGCACCGTCGCACGCAGATTGCCGCTGACGGTGTAGGTGGCCTTGCTGGTGATGTTGGTGACGTCCAGGAACAGGACCGGATCGTTGTAGCGCTGGCGGACGACGTTGAGGAGGAGCTGCTGCGCGTCGGTCTCCTGCACCGCCTCATTATAAAGCGGGCGGCCGGCGGCCAGATAATTGGGCCCGAGCTGCGCGCAGCCCGGCAGCAGAGCGGCGCACGCAAGCACGGCCGCACGCGGCAAAATCTTATCCAAACGCAAGCGATCCCCCGAATTCAACGGTTGGGAGTGTAGGAGCCCCCGCACCACCCGTGCAACTTGTTTGCAGTCTTATGACGGTTGTACGATAGCGCCAGAGCGGCCGAAGCCGCCGGGGCAGATGGGGCAGGTCCGCGTCACGCGGGCCGAGTAAAGGTTCATGGATAAAGGCATTTTTCATTTCATCTGGCGCTACAGCGCCCGCGATCAGCTCGTGCTTATTCTGCTGTCGGTGCTGGCGCTTCCGGTCCTTTATTTCACCTTCGACCTGCCCAAGACGATCGTGAACCGCGCCATCGGCGGCGAGGGCGGTTTCCCGAAGGCGGTCATGGGTCACAACCTGGAGCAGATTCCCTATCTCCTGGTGCTCTGCGGCGCCTTCCTGGGCCTGGTGCTGGTGAACCTCGCCTTCAAGTACATGACCTCGACGTATCGCTATCGTGTGGGCGACCGGCTGCTGCGCCGCCTGCGCTTCGACCTCGTGGAGCGCCTG
Source organism: Rhodospirillaceae bacterium (assembly GCA_041919675.1). Taxonomy (GTDB): domain Bacteria; phylum Pseudomonadota; class Alphaproteobacteria; order Rhodospirillales; family Rhodospirillaceae; genus SHVO01. Next base: position 8,780 of record JAYRTJ010000089.1, read on the forward strand.
ATGCGCTTCCCGCAGCGCGAGTTCCGCAACACATCGAGCGGCCAGGTGGTGTCGATGGTGACGGCGGAGACCTCTCCCTTGGGTTTCTTCATCGCCGAAGCCTTCGCGGTGCCGGCGGTGGCGCTGGGGACCCTGCTGACCATCGTGCTGTTCATGTTCATGCAGGACTGGATGATGGGCCTGGCGGCGATCTCGCTGCTTCCCGCTCAACTGTACCTGATCCCGAAGTTCCAGAAGCGCATCAATATCCTGCAGCGCGAGGAAGTGAGCGCGGTGCGCCAGATCTCGCAGCGCGTGGGCGACGTGGTGGCGGGCGTGGGCGAAATCCACGGCCACGACACCTCGCAATATGAACTGGCGGATTTCTCCAAACGTTTAGGCGGCGTGTTCAAGACGCGCGTGGAGATCTCCTCCAACCGCTACATCGTCAATATCCTCAACACCTTCTTCTCGCAGCTGACGCCCTTCTTCTTCCTGTCGATCGGCGGCTACCTGGTGATCAAAGGCGATATTTCCCTCGGCGCGCTGGTGGCGGTGCTGGCGGCGTACAAGGACATGTACGCGCCGTACAAGGACCTGATCGACTATTACCAGAAGGCCGCCGATGCGCGAGTGAAGTTCGATCAGCTGAAAGAGTTTTTCGAGCCGCCCGGCCTCTTGCACCGGGACCGCCTCAACAGTGAAGCGCCGGGCGCCGCGTTCGACGCGGGCACTTTGTCCGTCGCGAACCTGGTGGTGGAATCCGACGACGGCGTGCGCGCGGTGGACGGCGTCACCCTGTCGCTGACCCTGCCCGGCCACGCCATGATCGTGGGCGGCGGCGGCAGCGGCGCGGAAGACCTCGCGCTGGCGCTTGCAAGACAGGTGCTGCCGGCGGCGGGGCGTCTTGCCGCCTCCGACATCAACCTGCCGGAGCTGCCCGACAGCGCCACAGGGCGCAAGATCGGCTACGCGGGTCCGCAGACCCATTTCCACGCCGGCACGCTGCACGACGCGCTGGTGTATCCGCTGCTGCATCGCCCGAACGGCGAGAGCGATGCGGACGCGGAGCGGCGCGAGGCGGTCCGCGCTGGCAATTCCGCCTACGATCCCGACGCGGACTGGATCGACTACGCGGCGGCCGGATGCGCCGGGCCTACAGAGTTGGCGGCGCGCATGACGGATGTGCTGCGCATCGTCGGGCTGGACCGGGATGTCTATGACGCGGGCCTGCGCCGGGCGATCAACCCGGACGCGCAGCCCGCGCTCGCCGAGCGCCTGGTGGCCGCAAGAGCCGCGTTCCGCGCACGCGTGGAGCGCGACAATCTCAAGGGCCTGATCGAACCGTTCGACGCGGATAAATATCTGAAGAACGCCTCCGTGGCGGAGAATATTCTTTTCGGCACGCCGCTGGGCGCGTACTTCGCGATCGAGAACCTGGGGCGCAACGCGTTTCTGCTGAAGGTGATCGAGGACGTCGGGTTGACGGCCGAGTTCCTGGAGCGCGGCCGCAAGCTCGCGGCGACCATGATCGACATCTTCCGCGACCTGCCGCCGGGCCATGAATTCTTCGAGCGCTTCAGCTTCATCAAGGGCGAGGACCTGCCGGAGTTCGAAAGCATCCTGCGCCGCGCCGAGACGCAAGGGCTCGGCCGTTTAGATGCCGACGACCGCGCGCTGCTGCTCTCCCTGCCCTTCAAGCTGGTGGTGAACCAGCATCACGTCGGGCTGATCGACGCCAAGATGCAGAGCCGCCTCCTGCATGCGCGCAAGGCGTTCGCGCGGACGCTGCCTGAAGACCTGCGCGGCGCCGTGCAGTTCTTCGATGCGGCCGCCTACAACGCCGCAAGCAGCATCGCCGACAACCTGATCTTTGGGAAGATCGCCACCAACCGTGCCGACAGCGGACCGGCCATCGGCGCGCTTCTGACGGAAGTGCTCGATGAACTGGATTTGCGCGGCGATGTGATCGCGGCCGGGCTCGGGATCGACATCGGTGTCGGGGCTTCGCGGCTTTCGGTGCAGCAGCGCCAGAAACTGGCCTTGGCCCGCGTGATCCTGAAGCGCCCCGACATCCTGATCCTCAACGACGCCTTCGCGGGTATCGATCCGGCCGAGCAGGACACAATCGTCGCGCGCATCAAGGGGATGTTCGAAGGCCGCTCGCTGATCCTGGTGGAGCCCACCGACCGGCGCGCGGGGCTGTTCGAACATGTGTTCCGCATGGAACGCGGCAAGGTCGTCTCGGCGGAGGAACGCGCGGCGACGGAGATCCAGGGCGAGACCGGGCCCGCGGAAACCGAAGTCGGGCTCAATGATGTCGTCGCCATTTTCCAACGCATCCCGCTGTTCGCAGGCATCGACCGCTCCAAACTCAAACTCCTGGCTTTCACCAGCGATCACGCGACCTTCGACGAGGGCCAGTACGTGTTCCGCCAGGGCGAGCGCGGCGACAACGCCTATGTGATCATCGAGGGCGAAGTCGAGGTGGTGCTGGAGTCCATGAGCGGGCCGCGTGTGCTGGCGGTGCTGGGCGCGAACCAGGTGTTCGGCGAAATGGCGCTGCTGTCGAAAGTGCCGCGCACGACCAGCATCCGCGCGCGCTCGAACGCGCGCATGGTGGTGATCGCCTCCGACGTGTTCCTGCGCCTGGTGGAGGAAAACAGCGCCATCGCCGGCAATATGATGCGCACCCTGGCCAATCGTCTCGCCGGCATGCTGCAGGACTACGGCAAGGTGAGCGCCTCGCATGACCTGACCACCAACCTGCCGACGCAGCGTGTGTTCCTGGATCACGCCAACCAGGAGCAGGCCCGCAAGAGGCGCACCGGCAAGGAAACCGCCATCATGGTGTTCGGCCTCGCGGCCCTCTCGGCATCGGTGATGAAAATCGCGCGCGAGGAAAAACCCGGCGTGACGCGCCAAGCCGCGCAGCGCATGCGTCAGTGCCTGCGTGGAAGCGACGTGCTTGCGCACCTGCACGACGACCAGTACGGCGTGATCCTCACGGACTTCGCCGGGGAAGCCGACGCCCGCAACGCGGCGGCCCGCATCGCGAGCGCCCTCGCCCAGCCGTTCAAGATCGGCGGCAAGACGGTCGAACTGCGTATCCCCTTGGAGTTCCGTCTGGCGATGCTCGCCGACGAGACCGCGGCGAAGACGTTGGAGAAATGCTGGACCGACGACGTGACGCGCTTCGTCCTTGCTTCTTAAGCAGGCGTCACAGCGGAAAGGCGAGCCGGACCGGCTCGGGGTCGATCTCGATGCGCACGGGCAAGGCGGCGACGATCTCGCCGTCGGCCTGCACCGCCTGGCCGGTGGCGCCGCTGACGACGACATCGCGGCCGGGCAGAATTTCGACGTCGGACCAGATGCCGACCTTGCCGAAGATCAACGACAGCCCGTAACGCGCGACGCTGAACCAGCCGCGCCCCTTCATGAGCACGACCTGGAAACTGTCGTCGGCGAGGTTGGCGCGCGGCGCAGCGACAAAGGGCCCGCCGTAGCGGCGGCCGTTGCACGCCACCACCGAAACACTGCCGTAGCCCTCGCCGTCGACGGTGACGGCGCAGTGCGCGAAGGGGTCGCGGAAACCTTGCAAAGCCGCGGTCCACACATAGGCGAGCGGGCCGACGATTTTCTTGAGCGCCGGGGGTACGCGGCCGATGACATTGGCGTCGAAGCCGACACCGGCCATCATCACGAAGCGCCGGCCGTTGGCGCGCCCCACACGAATGGGACGCAAAGGACCCGAGGCCAGCACGCGGGCAACTTCGTGCGCGCCCTTTGAAAGGCCGATCTCGTCGGCGACGACGTTCGCGGTGCCGAGCGGCATGATGCCGAGCGCGAGGCCCGTGCCCGCCAATCCGTTCACGACTTCATTGATGGTGCCGTCGCCGCCGGCGGCGGCCACGAGATCGAAGCCCGCGCCTTTCGCGTCTCTCGCGATCGTCTCGGCATGGCCGGGCGCCGCGGTTTCCCGCACCGTCACGGCGCAGCCCGCCTTTCGCAGAAGGTTCACGATTTCGTCGAACCGCCGGCGCCGGCGCCGTCCGGCGGCCGGATTGAATATTGCAAGAATATGACGGCGGGACACGTTTGAATCGCCCGCAGACTCGGACTTTTTCATGGGACGACTCTAGCAGAAAGTGACAGTTCCGTTTCAACCGTGTGAAGAGTTGGCGAAGACAGGGGGCCGCCCCCTAGGCAGGCGTTTCGACCTCACATAAATGGAGCTCGCGCACCGGAATATTAGGAGAAAGTATTGCGCGATATCGGACCTTCGCTGACGTACAAGACGCTTTTCATCTCCGATATTCATTTGGGCACGCGCGGCTGCAAAGCCGACTTTCTCCTCGATTTCCTCAAACACACCGAATCGGACAAGCTCTATCTCGTCGGAGACATCATCGACGGCTGGCGCCTGAAGAAAAACTGGTTCTGGCCGCAGGCCCATAACGACGTAGTGCAGAAGCTGCTGCGCAAGGCGCGCAAGGGCACCGAGGTCATCTTCATCCCGGGCAATCACGACTCGTTCGGCCGCGGCTTCGTCGACCACGCGTTCGGCGAAATCAAAGTCCGGCGCGACGACATCCATGTCACCGTGAGCGGCCGGCGGTTCCTGGTCATGCACGGCGACGAATGCGACGGCGTGATGAAGTACGCCAAGTGGCTCGCGGTGCTGGGCGATCACGCCTACGCCGCCGCACTGGCCTTGAACACCTGGTACAACGCGTTCCGCCGCGTGACGGGCCGGCCCTACTGGTCCTTGTCCAAGTACCTGAAGCACAAGGTCAAGAACGCGGTCCAGTTCATCTCCAATTTCGAAGAGACCATGACGCAGATGGCGCGCGAGCGCGGCGTCGACGGCGTGGTGTGCGGTCACATCCACCACGCGGAAATCCGCACCATCGGCGGCATCGCCTATCTCAATGACGGCGACTGGGTCGAGAGTTGCACCGCCCTGGCCGAACATCACGACGGCCGCTGGGAAATCATCGACTGGGCCGAGATGCGCGGCGTCCTGCCGACGGACGCCGCTCCCGAACGCGGCGCGTTCATCGCGCCTTTGCCGCTGCCTTCCCTGTCCCGCGCCGCCGCGACGACGATCTCGGGGCCTTGATGCGCATCCTCATCGTCACCGACGCCTGGCACCCGCAAGTGAACGGCGTTGTTCGTACCCTCACGGCCTTGCGCCGGCATCTGGACGCCAAGGGCCACGAGGCGGTGATGATCACGCCCGACCAGTTCGACACCGTGCCGTGCCCCACCTATCCGGAGATCCGCCTCGCGCTGTTTGCGGGCCGCAAGATGGCGCGCGCCATCGAGAGCCTTCGCCCATGCGTCGTGCACATCGCGA
>JAYRTJ010000090.1:0-13982 GCA_041919675.1 Rhodospirillaceae bacterium
TCAACGGTCAGTATGAATACGTCGCCACGTTCCAGTGGGAGGCGCCGGGCGAGGTCCTCTTGTCCAAGGTCTGGGGCGCCGATGAGATCGGCACGACGCCCAATCCGCTGCGCCGCATGGTCTATGACCCGGCTTCGCGCACCATCGCAACCGAGATCACCCACACCAACGGCGTGAAGCAACAGAGCAGCTTCAAGCGCGGCCCGAACGGCGAGAGCGTCGAAACGCAGTCGGACGGCGGCACATGGGTGCTTTCCGGCGCCGAGAACGAGTGGACTTCGCTTTACACGGGCGCGAACAAACAACAGACGAAAGCCAGCTACCGCCCGATGGACGACAACACGCTGAAGATCTTCGCCGACCGTTCGCAGGCGAAGCAGGCGCGCCTCGCCCAGGAGCGGGCGCAGGCCGCCGCGCAGGCCCAGGAGGATTCCGGCCCGAGCCTGTTCGACGTGCTGAACTTCGCGACCACCATCCAAGGCGCCATGTCGAGCCCGCAAGCCTATGTCGCCGCCGTGACCCAGGCCGCGCCTGAACTGGCGCCGATCCTCAACGGCGTCGCGGCCGCACAGTCCGGCGGCAATCCGATAGCGGCGGGCCTCGGGCTTGGCGGCGGCGGAAACGCGCTGGGCGCGATTCCGGGCGGGGTCAATCCGTACACCGGTCTCGGCGGCGGTCTCGGCGGCGGCCGCGGCGCCGGATTAGGCGGCGGCTTGGGCGGTGGGCCGACCGGCGTGCGTGGAAGCTATCCGACGCGCCCCAACCTCGCGGAAGGTCCGCAGTGCCCCGGCTTCACATTGGGGAACTATCGCACGCACGCCTATGAAGGCGGGCGCGATCAACAGCTCTACTCGCATTGCGGCGTCGCGTTCGAATATTACAAATGGTACCTGAACGCCATCGAGCAAGGCTATTCGGAAGCCGACGCCAACCGGACCTACAACGCCCATGAAGGGGCGGTGCGTGTTTTGAACGCGATGTGAGCGGGGGCATCATGCGCGCATTCCTCTCCCTCGCCGCGGCGCTCGTCGCGGCAGCCTGCATCGCGTTCACCGCCCGGGCGCAGCAGCAGGTGCAATATTTTTATTGCTACGTGCCCAACGCCGCCACCGGCACGGTCTACATGACCCAGACGCTGCCGGTGGGGCCGATCGCCGAGCGCGGCAAGTACGGCGAGGAATATGCAGCCTTCTTGCGCGGCGAAGGCCTCGTGAGCGCGTCGGCGCGCGGCTACTGCACCATGCGGCCGACCACCGGCGAGATCGCGGTGGCGCGCCAGGACCTTCAAAGCTATTGCTCCGAGTGCAACGGCGCGACCCGTTTCACCACGGCGGCCTGGGCGCGCCCGGGCCTGCCGAACGCGCCCGAGCCGAAGACCGCCGAGACGAGCCTGCAAGCCGTCGTCCCGCAGTCCTCCACGCAGACCGTGCCCCTCGCCCCGGAAAAGCCGCCGGCGCAGCGCCTTGTCGTGATCGGCAACGACGTCACGGGAGAAGTGCTGGTCGTCACGGGACCTAACGCCGAAAAAAACGCCGACGACACCATCGCGAGGTCCTTTCCACCCACGGGCTGGAATAAACTCGCCGCGTCGGAGGCGACCGGCTATGGCGCGGCCGTCTGCGTCGACAAACCGCCGATCAGCTTCTTTGTGGCCGAGGGCAAGGAATTTATGGCCGAAGCCTTCATCGAGGCCGCGGCTCAAGCGCGCGATTACGGCAAGCAAGTCGGCAAGCGCCCCTACGTCTGCCGGCACTGGCACGTCAAAGGGGGCAGCGAGATCGAGCCCGCGGTGGATTCGAGCGCCCTCGACCTTGTGAAGGGGATCATCGTCCGCTTCGTGACCTGCCAGAAGGGCGAGGCCATATGCCGCAAGGATGCAGGGTCCAGCTTTGCGACGATCGGAGTGCGCGGATAAGCGTCGGCTTTTTTGACGGTTGCGTCGTGCCGCGCGCGCCAAGGCGCGGGATTATCACGAAATCGGGCAGTGGCACGGGGGTTGCAGCTCTTCGGCCGACCTCACCCCTGCCCGAAAGTGACCGCCTTGTTGAAGCATGCCTGGGCCGCCGCGGCGATGCTCGCCTTGCCCCTGCTCGCGCCCCCCGCCTCCGCCACGCCCTTTGTCGGTGTGCGGGCCACATGGGATGCGGCCCCAAGCGCATGGGAGCCCCTGCCGGAGGGATTGACCCTCAGTTGCCGCGGAGACGCTCAGGGCGGCGCAAGCGGCTGCGGCAACACGCTTTCCTTGGCCGAGACGGTCACGGCCTCGGCAACCTACGGCGTGACCTCGACCGGAAGCGTCGTGCTCGTCAACACGTCCGATCATGCGATCAACGGTTTTGCCGTCCTGAGTGTGTGGTTCAGCGCCTTCAACCCCGGCGGCCCCGCCGTGGGTCTCCGGATCGACGATCCCGCCACGCAGTGGGCGAGCTTTTCGAGTTCGGTCGGCGGCGGCGGGAATGGAAGCGTCGGCGATAATCATAGCTGCGCGGTTGGGTACCGCGGTGAGTCGGGGACGGTCTTCTCGCCGACCAGCTGCGGCGTGGGCTCGCCCGATTCCAGCCAGGCGCCGGTCTATGCGGAACTGATCGACTTTCTGCCGGGCGCCGAAGCCGTCTTTACCTTCGCCATGAACATCACCGCAACGTTCGACCTCGGCGAAGCCACGCCCGCCGGCGTGCCGGAACCGGCGAGCGCCCTGATGGCGCTAGGCTTGGGCGCACTGCTGGCGCGGCGGCGCTCCGGCCCTTTGGGCCAAGGACGACCAGAAAGAGCAAAGCTTTACTTCCGGACGAAACTCGGTATGTTGCGCGCCATGCGTAAGACGCCGAAAACGACCACGACGACCAAAACGACCGCCACCGGTGGGGCGTCGAGGGCGTGCGCGTAAGTTAAGTAGAGCAAATAAGCACACACGCAACAAAGGCCCCGCCGGATCGGACGGGGCCTTTGTTGTTTCACGGGTGTTGTTTCACGGGGCCTTTTTGTTTCAAGGCTCGTGCCAAAGCGGATCACACAGGAGAGAAGAAATGCCCGCCTCTAAATCCCCCAAGAACGTCGGCGTCGTCGGCGCCACCGGCCTTGTGGGCGAGTTCATGCTGTCCATCCTCGCGGAACGCAATTTCCCGATCGGCACGCTGCGCCTGTTCGCCTCCGCGCGTTCGGTGGGCAAGACGCTGCGCTGGAAGGATCGCGAGATCGCCGTGGAAGACGCCGCGACCGCGGACTTCAAGGGCCTCGACATCGTGTTCTTCTCGGCCGGCGGCTCGACCTCCAAGGCGCTGGCGCCGAAAGTGGCCGCCGCGGGCGCCGTCGTGATCGACAACTCCTCGGCCTGGCGCAAGGACCCGGACGTTCCTTTGGTCGTGTCGGAAGTGAACCCGCACGCGCTGAAGAACCTGCCGAAGGGCATCATCGCGAACCCGAACTGCACCACCATGGCGGCGATGCCGGTGCTGAAGCCGCTGCATGAAGCGGCCGGCCTGACGCGCATCGTCGCGAGCACGTATCAGGCGGTGTCCGGCGGCGGTCTCGCGGGGATCCAGGAACTGGAAGCGCAGATCCTGGCGGCGGGTCCGGCCTCGGCCGCCCTGTCGCGCAAGGGCGACGCCGTCGATCTCGGTCCGCACAAGAAGAAGTGGCCCCAGGGCATCGCCTTCAACGTCTCGCCGCTCAATTATGTCTACGTGGAAGACGGCTACACCGAAGAAGAACTGAAGCTGCGCGACGAAAGCCGCAGGATTTTAGAAATTCCCGACCTGCAAGTGTCGGGCACCTGTGTGCGCGTGCCGGTGTACACGGGTCACTCGCTGTCGATGAACCTCGCGTTCGAACGCCCGATTTCGCCGGAACAGGCCCTCGCCCTTCTCGCGAAGGCGCCGGGCGTGGTGGTCACCGAAGTCCCGAACCCGCTGGAAGCCACCGGCGCGGACCCGGTGTTCGTGGGCCGCGTGCGCAAGGATCCGACCGTGACACACGGCCTGGCGCTGTTCGTGGTCGGCGACAACCTGCGCAAGGGCGCGGCGCTGAATGCGATTCAGATCGGGGAGTTGTTGTAGCGGCCGTTTTTTGGATCGCAGAGGGTAAAAACAAGAAAACGACCCCTCCCTCACCCACCCCTTTCAGGGGAAGGGATAGAAGAACGCCGGACGCATTTGTTGTTTTCGGTGAATTTAGAGGTTCGGCGGGCGGCGGCCGTTTGCCGCCTGTTCGAGCGCGTAGGCGATGGCGAGCAATGGGCCTTCGCTCCATTCGCGGGCGAGGAATTCCACGCCGACCGGCACGCCGAGCGGCGCTTCGGCGCTGGGCGACGAGAAGCCGCCGGGCACAGTGATGGCCGGCAATCCGCTGGCGTTGGCGAGCACGCCGTTGCGGTCCAGCTGCTCCTCGCCGACCTTCACGACCAGCCGGCGTTGATGCGGATAGACCAGCGCATCGAGTGCGTGCCGGGTCATGGCGGTTTGCAGCGCTTTGCGCAAATGGCCGCGTTTCATGAAAACAGCGTTGTAGCCGGGGTCCGACATGCTCTTCGTCCGCGCGGCATTCACCTGGGCGGCGACCTCCGGCGCGAAACTGCCGTGCGCGACATAATCGTCGAACGACTTCACCGGTCCGCCGATACCGGCGAGATATTTATCGAGCCCGGCTTTCAGTTCGTAGTCGGCGAGGCCGATGTCGCATGTAAGGGCGTCGAGGTCCGGGACTTCGATCTCCGTGACGGCGGCGCCGCGTTCCAGAAGCTTGTCGAGCACCCGCGCCATGACGCGGTTGACCTCGGCGTGCACGACATCCGTCCCGAACACCTGACGCAGCACGCCGAACCGCTTGCCCTTGAGCGCGCCGGGATCGAGGAAGGCGGTGTAGGTCCGGGGGATATGGCCGGCGGCGGCGCCCGTGATGGGGTCGGCGATATCGAACCCCGCCATGACATCGAGCGCCCGCGCGAGATCGCCGGCATTGCGTGCGATGGGGCCGGCTTCGTCCTGGGTGAAGGAAAACGGAATGAGACCGCCGCGGCTGACCAGGCCGCGTGTGCCGCGCAAGCCCATAAGTGAACAGGCCGAGGACGGCGAACGGATGGACTGGTAGGTGTCGCTGCCGGTGCCGAAGACCGCATAGTTGGCCGCGATCCCCGCCCCGGTGCCGCCGCTGGAGCCGCCCGGCGTGCGGGTCAGATCGTAGGGATTGAGAGTCTGTCCGTGCAAGGAGCCCGCCGTCGTGCCGCCCATGGCGAGTTCGGTCAGCGTGGTTTTGGCGAGCACGAGCGCACCGGCGCTCTTCAGCCGCGCGACCGTGTGGGCGTCCTTCCCGGGCCGGGAGTCCTTGAGCGCCAGCGCCGAGCCCGTGGTGGGCATATCGGCGGTATCGAAGTTGTCTTTCAACAGAATGGGGATGCCGTGGAGCGGGCCGCAAGCCGCGCGGTTCTCGCGCCAGGCGGCGTCCAGGACCTCGGCCATTTCGAGTGCGCGCGGATTGACGGCAATGACAGCGTTGAGTTTGGGGCCCTGCCGGTCAAGGGCCGCGATGCGCGCGAGATAGGCCTCGGCGAGCTTGCGGCACGTCAGGCCGCCGTCGGCGAAGGCCTCATGGATCGAGGCGACCGATAGTTCCTCAAATTCGAAGGCACGCGACATTTGCCAGGCGGCATAGCCCGAGGTGACGCCACCGGCCTACTGGACGAGCCCCTTGAACAGCCACTTCTGGATTTTTCCGCCGTTGGCCTCGGACGTATAGATGTTGCCCTTGGTGTCGGACGCCAGGAGATGCAGGCGCAGGAACTGGCCGGCATAGGGACCGGCGTGGCCGAAGGCGGCTTCGGGGATCGCGTCCAGGCTCTTGCGGTCCAGGACCGTCACGCGGAAGTTCGCGAGATCTGCGACGTAAAGGAAACGCTGCTCCTTGTCGGCCGAGAGCGCGAGGCTGAAGGACGTGCCGAAGCTGGAGCGCGTGGCGCGGTCGATGAAGACTTCTTTTTGAAACTTGCCCTGAAGGTCGAAGACCTGGATGCGGTTGTTCTGGCGGTCGTTGACGTAAACCAGGCCGTCGTTGGCGATCTCGATGCCGTGCACATTGTTGAACTGCTGCGGCGGCGGGCCGTCGAAGCTGCGTTCGCGCGGCGCGCTGTCGTCGGGCTTGTTGCCGTAAGCGCCCCACATGCGCTTGAACTTACCGCTGTCCGCATCCACCACGATGACGCGGCGGTTCACATAACCGTCCGAGATGAAGGCTTCGTTGGTCTTGGGCCACACGACCACCTTCGTCGCATGGTTGAGGTTCTCGGTATCGAGACTGCCCTTGCTCATGTTCGGCTTGCCGATCTGCAACAGGAAGCGGCCGTCCCTGGTGAACTTGAGGCAGTGATTGTCGTCCTTCTTGGCTTCGCGGTTGTTCACGTAACCGCAGATCCAGACATTGCCTTTGTAGTCGACGGTGATGCCGTGCTCGCCTTCCGGCCAGTCGTAGGCGGCTGCGTCCGCCGTCGGCGTGAAGGGGCCGCCCCAGCCCTGGATATAATTGCCGTCGGCGTCGAACTCGGCGACCGCGGGCATGTAGGCGCAGCAGACGGACGTCGGCGGCGACTTGGTGAGGCCGAGCCACTCGGGATTCACGTTGCGCTGGCGGGAGAGCACCCATACGTGATCGTTGGACGGATCCACAGCCACGCCGGCGGGATCGCCCATGATCATGTTGCGGGGAAACTGCTTGGGCCAGCCGGGGTCGAGTTCATGTTTGGGGTAAGGCCGCTTCGGCGCGTCGGCGGCCGATGCCGCGAACGCACTCAGCGAAAACGCCGCCGCAAGAACGCCGACAAACAGTTTCTTCATAGGCCCCTCCCCCGGAATATAGGGGAAAGACTAGCCTCGAAACCAACCCGGCGAAAAGGGGGTTAGGCCGCGATCGCCGCCGGTTTTGCCGGGAGGAAGGGGTCGGCGAAAATGTACTTTGAGGAAAGCCCGGCGAGGAAGGCCTTGCGGCGCATCCCGTTCACGAACTCCGGCGCGCCGCACAGAAACAGGCGCGTCGTATCCTTCTCGGCCGGCACCGCGGTCATCACCGCCGTCTCGATCTGCCCGGCAAAATAACCCTTCCCGTCCGTGCCGTTGAGAACACAAGGCGTGTAGAGCAGATTTGAATGCTGCGCCGCCAGGTCCTGAAGCCCGCGGTCGAGGTAGAGATCGCCTTCGCTGATCACCCCGTGAAAGATGTGAATGGGGCCGGTGTGCCCCTGCGCGAGGGCCGCGCGCAAAATACCATGGAGCGGCGCAAGCCCCGTGCCCGTGCCGGCGAGCATGATCGGATAATCCTGCTGCCCTTCCGCCACATAGAAACATTTTCCGGCGGGCCCACGCACGATCACGGAGTCACCGAGGTTCGCGCTGACGAGAAACGCGCTCATGGCGCCGTCCTTGAACAGGCGGACGTGAAGCTCGATGAAATGATCCGCAGCCGGATTGTTGGCGACGGAATAACTCCGGGCCAGCCCGTCGGCGTTGAGCAAGGTGATATACTGGCCGGGTTCGCATTCGTAAGGCGTGGGCGTCACGAGCCGGACGCGCATCACGTTGTGGTTCAGCATTTCCTTTGCGCTGATGACGGCGTGAATGTCGAGCAGGCCATGCGCGGGTAAACTGACGCGCATATCGCCTTCCGGCCGGCACTGGCAGGCCAGAAACATGTCCTGCTTCTTATAGGTCGGCTGGAGGTCCTTTTGCGCCGCCTCCGGAATCTGCCCTTCGTCCGCATGCATGAGGCACGACTGACAGACCCCGGACCGGCAGGCATGCGGCACGCTGACTCCGTTACGCGTCAGGCAATCGAGGACACTCTCGTCCGCTCGCGCCTCGAACTGCGCGTCTCCGTAGCCAATACGTGCCGACATGATGCTGCTCTCTCCTCGGAAAAAAGACGATACCCGGCCGCGTTAGCGGTCGAGCACGTCGTTGCGCACGCTGTTGGCGATCGCCGCGACCTCGGCGATGTCGCCATCCGCCACGCCGAGTTCCTTCAGGGTTTTGCCGAGCAGTTCGATGATCGCGTCGACGTGGCTGTCGTTCAGGCCGCGCGCGACGAGATGCTTGTGGCCTTTGCGCATATCGAGGCCCGTATAGTTGTTCGGTCCGCCGAACGCCATGGTCAGGAACGCCTTCTGCTTGGGAATCTGGCGGTCCATATCGACGTTGTCGAAGAAAGGCGCGACGCGGTCGTCGGACAGGACTTTGCGATAAAAGATATCGACGGCGGTATTGACGGCGTTGGCTCCGCCAAGGCGGTCAAACAGGGACTTCACGGGTACGTTCACGGCTTTGCTCCTTTGGTTGCGCTGTGAAAAGACGAGAGGGAGAGGCCACGGAGGCCAGCGTGCGGCCCTCCAGCGTGGCAAAGAAGGCGCGCATCGCGTCCTGCAGGGCATGCTTCAGGGCGCAGGCGCGGGTTACGCGGCATGTGCTGCGGCCGGCGTCAAAGCACTCGACCAAATGAAAGTCGCTTTCCGCCGCCTTTACGACTTCGGCCAAGCTGGTCTCTTCGGCCGGGCGCGCCAAACGCAAGCCGCCCCCGCGCCCTTTGGTGCTGATGACAAAACCGAGCCGCGCGAGGTTGTGCGCCACTTTCACCAGGTGATCCCGCGAAATGCCGAACCACTCGGAAATCTCACGCACCGAGCAGACCCGGCCGGGGTTTTCCGCGAGATAAAGCGCGACGCGCAAGGAATAGTCGGTGAATTGAGTTAGGCGCATAAAACAGGGGTTTATATGTATGCGGGATACATATTCATTGAGCCCCCGTCTCGAATTGATTTTCGTCAATGGCAAAAGCGATTATGAAAGAGCGGGCGACCCCCACCCCTCGACGCGATTTCTGGCCTTTAATTATAATGAATCCAATAACTTGGCCGCCCCGGCGCATCCTTTTCATGGGCATTGTCGCCGCGATCCTGACGATGACGCTGACCGTGGGCGTGCGGTTGATGAATGAAAAAGTGGCCGAGCGGGAGGCGCCTCAAGGCGCCGACGACCGGCGGCTGGAGGATCTCCAGCGGATCGCGGACGCGGCGGTCGAGATCTACAAAAAGGAGGGCACCCTTCCGCAGACGCTGGACGAGGTCCAAAAGAAAGCGCGCAATATCCGCGCCGCAGATCCGGAAACGTTCGAGATCTACGGGTACCGCGTCATCGATCCCACGCGGATCGAAGTCTGTGCGCGGCTGCGCGACGCGCATCCGGGCGCCGTGGCCGGAAAAGACGGGCGGCGGTGTTTTGAGCTCGTTGCAAATTAACCGCCGCCTTCGCTGAAGCTTCGGCGCGCCCGCGGATTGTCGTCGTTATTCGACGACACTTCTTGGAAAATAAAAACTCACGATCCAGTTCGGCATATCGACGATCTCCGAAATACGGAGATCGCCGCACACGGAACACAGCATGTAGGCGTCGGGCGCCGCGAAGCCGTGTTGCGCGACCAGGAGATCGATCATGTTCGAGACCGCCGCTCTTGCGGCTTGCATGAGGTCGGGTCCGACGCCGGTGGTGACCTCGTAGCCTTTCTTGTCGAGATGCGCGGTGACGGGGCCCGGCGTGGTGAACCTTGGGCTCGGCAGCGGGGTGTTTTTCACGAGGTCGAGTTTGACGGCGACGTTCATGGGGCTTTCGATGGCGGTGCCGCACACCTCGCCGTCGCCTTGCGCGGCGTGGGTGTCGCCGATGGAGAGCAGCGCCCCCTTCACTTCGACGGGCAGGTAAAGGGTCGCGCCGGCGTTGAGGTCGCGAATGTCCATGTTACCGCCGACGCGGCGCGGCGGAACGACGGAGTGCGGCCCTTTCGCGGCCGGCGCGACGCCGATGGTGCCGGCGAAAGGTTTCAAGGGCACACGCGCGGTCTTGCCGAACAGCGCGGGCGCGAGAGTGTTGCTGTCGTATTTCCAGACATGCAGTTCAGGATCGGGGAATTGGTCGGTCAGGAGACCGAAGCCCGGGATCAGCGCGGTCCAGCCCCATCCGGAGGGCTCGAAGCCGAGCAGCGTGATCTTGAGGATGTCGCCGGGTTCGGCGCCGTCGACGAAGACCGGGCCCGTCACCGGGTTCACCTTGCCGAAGTCGAGGGCCGCGAGCGCGGCGGCGGTGCTGGCGGGACTGAACTGGCCGGCGCTGGAGTCCGTGCATTCGAGGAACAGGGTGTCGCCGGGGGCGAGTGCCTTTACGGGTGCAAGAGCGTTGTCCCAGCCGAAGTGATGATGATGACGGTGGATGGTGTGTTTGCAGTCGAACTTATGAGACATCGAAAACGACCCCTTCCCGACCTCCCCCTCCCGACCTCCCCCTCGCCGGGGGAGGACTAAAATAGCGCTTACTGCCCGTGCAGTTTTTCGCCCGGGGCTTGGGCCCAGTCGAGGGCGGCGCTGCACCAGAGTTGCCGTTTGGGGGTGAGTTCGCGGCGCTGTTTCAAGGGGCCGGCGCGCAGGGTGATTTGCGGGGCGGCGGGCGCGACGCTGGCCGAATAGATGCGCGTGGCGCAGGTCGGGCAGAACGCGTGGGCGCGCGGGCGGCCGCTGTCGGCGGTCATCTTCATGTAGATCGAGGGCTGGGCCTTGGTGAAGTTCACCTTGGCGTCGACGGTGGGCACGCTGAAGGTGAAGGCCGAACCGGCGGTGATCTGGCAATCGTTGCAGTGGCAGATGGAGCACTTCTCCGGGTCGACCTCGGCCGTATAGGCGATGGCCCCGCAGTGGCAGCTTCCGTCGACTTTCATATGGATACTCTCCCGTCGTTATGGCCCAGGGAGGCAACTTTAGGGCGGTTTGAGGTTCTATTCCCTCAAAAACTGAATGCGGGGGGACCGAAAAACGCGAGGGGCGGCCGGCCGGGCGGGGCTCACGACGTTGGCGGAACAACCGGTCCCGCCACGGGTGTCACCGACAGCGCGACGCGGTGGGCGACGGACCGCTTCAGGTCCTCGAAACTCTTGAAGCGCGCGGCATCGTAAAAGACATAGACCAGACGGCCGGCGGCGGTGAAATCGGCAAGGCCGAGACGCCCGCCGGTGTAGCCCGCCTCATGCACGCGCGCCTCGATCACATGCAAGATGTCGACGATGGGCAGATTGCGGCGGCGGCAGTGTTCGAGGATTTCGAGCCCGTCCGTGGCGTCGACCACGCAGCCTTCGTGGGTCAGGAGATGACTGAGGAATTCATAGAGACCGAGCACGACCCCGGGCTTGCTTGCCTGGTGCTGCATCCAACCGGCTTCGACGGCTTCAACGACAGACGCCGTGTCGTCGCACCGGATCGCGCGGCGCGCCTGCGCTTGCGGAAAGACCAAGGCCGTCTCCTTCGTCTGAACTCTGCGGGATGCGAGATCGCCCCTGCCGTGTTAACGCGGCGCGTGACGGAAAGTTGGGGAACGCACTGCAAAATAGTGGGAGCTTCAACGCGCGCTAATCCTTCGCGCCGCCGAGGGCGGTTTCGGGGACGTCGAAGCTGTCGTCGTCCTCGTCGTAGGCGCGCTTCAATCGCGCCGGGCGCGGTGGCTGGTGCGTTCCTTTACGGACGCCGGCGCCCTTGTTCTTCAAGGCGGGGGGCCTTCTCGTGATCATCATGCTCGCTCCGTGTGCTCATGTTCAATTCGCCCCCGGATGTCCCCCGCGCCGTCTCGCGTCGTTTCGTGTCTCCTTCGCGCGCATGCCCGCGTCAAAAAGCCCGCGTCAAAAAGACCGCGGAAAAGCAGGCGAATTATAGCGCCTTGGACCGCCCGGACCCTTGCGGAATCTGCGGCCCAAGCCCGCTTTTTGCAGGCCTGAAACAGGCTTTTGTGGATAAGTTTAAGTGGTCAAGGCGGGAACTTTCCGGGTCCCGCGCCGGCGCTGAAAACTAGGGTTTCAGCTCGGTCCAGCCGGCCGGGATTTTCACGTCCTGGCCCAACGCCTGAGCGACGTTCTGGTACACCGGTTTGCCCTTGTAGACCCACTGCATATAGCCGTTGCCGCGATCGAACAGCGTCCATTCGGCTTCGGCTTTTGCATTGGCGCGGGCGCGCACGGGCGACCAATCTTCCTTGCACTCGTCCGTGCAGGTGGACTTGTTCGGCTCGTCCTTGTCGCGGGTGTAGAACGGATGGCCGTCGTTGGTCGCGAACTTGTAGATCTTCTTGCCGTTGACGACTTTGTCTTCAAAGACGCTGACTTCGGCGGGAATGAATTGCGGGATACCGTCCTGCGCGAAAGCGCTGTTGGAAACGGCGGCGGTTCCGGCGGCCAGGGCCGCACCCAATGCAATGTAATTCATATGACTAATGTAGAGAGCCCCGCCGGGGCCGTCCAGGGCTACCAAAGCGGTCGATCATACAATTATCAACCTTGACGGGCGGCCTGGCCTGGGATTGATGACCCCGAACAGTTGAGGGAACTGGGAGGACGCCTCGCCTTCCAGGTGCTATGATTCAAGGCCATTTGATTTAGGCGAAGTCGGCTCACGGCCGCGGGGAATGCATGAGCGATCCCGAGACCGCACCAGGCGGTGAATCTGGCCGCGACATTCTCGCCGCATATCGCGAGCGCATCGTGCGCCTGATGGCGATCGCGGGCGTGATCTTCCTCGCGCCCTTTGCGGTCAACGACCTCGTTCAGGGACGTTATCTCCTCGGCGGCGCGATCCTCATGGTCGTGTTCATCCTCGGCGTCGACGCGATCGCGATACAGAAGAAGAAGCGCGCGCCCCTCCCGTTCGGCCTTTTGCTCATTCCGATGGCGGCCAGCATCGTGCTGTCGTTGAAAGAACAAGGCTTCTACGGCGCCCTGTGGACCTATCCGGCGGTCCTGTTCTGCTACTTCGTGCTGCCGCGCCGCGCGGCGAACGTCGGCAGCTTGATATTGAGCGTCCTGGCCGCGGGGGTTGCGTACGTCTACGTCGGCCCGGAGATCACGGCGCGGTTCGTGGTGACGCTTGCCCTGACCGTGGTGATCATCAACATCATCCTCAACATCATCGGCCAGCTTCAGCAGGAACTGGTGGGACAGGCGCTGACCGATCCCCTCACCGGCGCCTACAACCGGCGCCAGATGGACATCTCGCTGACGGAAGCCATCGAGCGCAACCGCCGCACCGGCGCGCCGGTCTCGATCCTGGCGCTGGACATCGATCACTTCAAGCGGGTCAACGACGACTTCGGCCACCATGTCGGCGACAAGGTGCTGAAGGGCATGGTGAGCCTGATCAAGAACCGGTCACGCAAACTCGACCGTCTGTTCCGCATGGGCGGCGAAGAGTTCCTGCTGCTGCTGCCCGACACACGCGCCAGCGCCGCCGTAAAACAGGCCGAAGCCCTGCGCAAATTGATTGGCGAAACGCATCTCATCGAGCAGCGGCCCGTTACGATATCCATCGGCGTCGCGGAATACTGGTCGGAGCAGACTCAAGAAGAGTGGATGCAGGCGGCGGACGATGCCTTGTACCAAGCGAAGAACCAGGGACGGAACATGGTCGTGTGCGGCTCCGCCGACACGGATTCCATCCCGGGCCTCGCAGAAAGCGCCGACAAGAAATACGGGCGCGCCGGTTAGCCTCGCGCCCCAAGTCCGCGATGGGTCCGCGAGGGGTCCGCGAGGTCCGCGCCAGCAGGACGCGGCTACTCGCCGATAAGCTCGCGGCCGGCAACCGGGGCCGCGGCATGACGCACGGCCGGCGGCACGCGCACGTTATCGAGCGCGCGCGCGGACTCGAGGTCCTGATAAGACCGCCACAGTTCGGCGATCACGAAGATCGCGAAAGCGCCGATCACGACCATCAACGGAAGCGAAACCACGAGCGGAAGGGTGGCGAGACTGATCAGACCGCCGAGCAGAACCATCAGGAAAACGACCAAGGTGATCATGGCAACACTCTGACTAGTTCACGACCAGATCGTTATCGACCCGGCGCACACCGATGACGGAGGCGGCGAGATCCTCGGCGATATAGGCATCGCGCAAGGAGTCCACCTGCCCCGTGAGCTGGACGATGT
>JAYRTJ010000091.1:0-13879 GCA_041919675.1 Rhodospirillaceae bacterium
CCCTTCACGGCGGTGGAGCCGTAGAGGGACGCGCTGTTGCCCGCGCACTCGATGAAGTGGAGGCGCGAGGTCATGGGATAGCGCAGCAGCGAGTCCACGGTGAACTTGAGCGGACGTTTGACGAGGCCGTGGATCACGACCATATGGCGCGCGGGATCGATCTCGGGCACGCCGTTGTGCGTGACTTCGAAATGAAGCCCGTTCGGCGTCACCATGCCTTCGAGGAACTGGTGCGGCGTGCGGCCCGAGGCGGAGCCCGGCTCATAGAGCGGGTTTTGATCGGGCAGTATGCGTTGAACACCCTGCTCGAACGGCGACGGCTGGGTGTAGGGCTGCGGCCGCTTGCCGGGTTTGGTCACCCATTCGGGCACAGCCAAAGGCTCTGCCTGCGCGAGGCCGGCCGCCCCGAGAACCCCAGCGACCGCGCCGGCGCGTAAGAACATGCGCCGGTGCAAAAGGCCGTTCCCGGCCACGGGTTCGAGATCGGTTCCTGGTTGCTTCCGCTTCGCCATTCCTGCCCTCCCCGGCTTTTCCGACTCGAGCTTAACACTTCAAATCAATGACTTACAGACCGCTCGCACAGAACCCTATTCGGCCCCGTGCGTTGCTAATTAAAATTCAAGCACCTACGTGTAGGGAACTTATCCCATGAGCACGGCCTCACCCATCGCCCAGCAGATCTGGGACATGAAATACCGCTTCACGGCGGCCGACGGCACGCCCATCGACCGGTCGGTGGCGGATACGTGGGCGCGCGTCGCTCAAGCGTTGGCCGCGCAGGAGAAGGATCCCGGCGCGTGGGCGCCGCGCTTCGAACGCGCGATGACCGATTTCGTGTTCCTGCCGGCGGGCCGAATCCTCGCGGGCGCGGGCACAGGCCGCAAGGTCACCCTCCACAACTGTTTCGTGATGGGAACGATCGAAGACGATATGTCCTCGATCTTCACCCACCTCAAGGAAGCCGCGTTGACGATGCAGCAGGGCGGCGGCATCGGTTACGACTTCTCGACTCTGCGGCCCAAGGGCGCGCCCGTCAAAGGCGTCGGCGCGGACGCGTCCGGTCCCTTGTCGTTCATGGATGTGTGGGACTCCATGTGCCGCACCATCATGAGCGCGGGCGCGCGGCGCGGCGCGATGATGGCGGCCTTGCGCTGCGACCACCCGGACATCGAAGACTTCATCACCGCCAAACAGACACCGGGCCGACTGACCATGTTCAATCTGTCGGTGCTGGTCACCGACGCGTTCATGACCGCGGTGAAGGAAGACAAGGACTGGGCGCTGTCCTTCGGCGGAAAGACGGCGCGCACGCTGAAAGCCAAGGCGCTGTGGGACAAGATCGTCCGCGCGACCTACGACTATGCCGAACCGGGCGTGATCTTCATCGACCGCATCAATGCCCGGAACAACCTCGCCTACGCCGAGACCATCAGCGCGACCAATCCCTGCGGCGAACAACCGCTGCCGCCGTATGGGACCTGTCTGCTCGGCTCGATCAATCTCGCGCGCCTGATCGACGGCGCGTTCACGCCGTCGGCGCGCCTCGACGAGGCGAGGCTGACCGAGACCATCGCGCTCGCCGTACGCATGATGGACAATGTGATCGAGGCCTCGAACTACCCGATCCCCGCGCAGTGCGCCGAGGCGACGCAAAAGCGCCGCATCGGTCTGGGTGTGACAGGCCTCGCGGACGCGCTGATCATGTGCGGCCGGCGTTACGGCGGCGCTGAAGCCGTCGCGACGACACGCCGCTGGATGAAACTGTTCCGCGACGCCGCCTACGGCGCCTCGATCGATCTTGCCGCCGAAAAAGGCCCCTTCCCGCTGTTCGATGCACAAGCTTACCTTGCCGGCGAAACCGTCGCCGCGCTGCCCGTGGCCTTGCGTGAGAGGATCGCCAAACACGGCATTCGCAACGCCCTGGTGACCTCCATTGCGCCGACCGGCACGATCTCGTTGTTCGCGGACAATGTGTCCTCGGGCATCGAACCGGTTTTCAGCTTCGCGCATACGCGCCATGTGCTGATGCCCGACGGGACGCGCAAGGAGCAGGAGGTCAGCGACTACGCCTATCGTGTCTTCCGCGAGAAGAACGGTGAGGCGCCGCTGCCCGGGTATTTCGTCGATGCCCAAGTTCTCGCGCCGGACGATCACCTGGCGATGCAGGCCGCGGTGCAGGACTATATCGATAGTTCCATCTCCAAGACGATCAACGTTCCGGAGGATTTCCCATTCGAACGTTTCGCGGACGTGTACATGCGCGCCTACGACATGGGGTGCAAAGGCTGCACCACCTACCGCCCAAGCGCCGTGCGCGGCGCGGTTCTGGAAGTCAAACGCGCCGCGCCGCTTCCCGCATTCGGCGCGAACGAAGAACCCGAAGCGCGCCCGGAAACGCTGCCGGGGCGCACCTACAAACTGCGCTGGCCGGAAAGCGATCACGCCATCTACATCACCGTCAACGACATCCTGTCGCCCGACGGACGCGGGAAAAACATCCGCCGGCCGTTCGAGGTGTTCATCAACTCGAAGAACATGGAGCACTACGCCTGGACCGTTGCGCTCACACGCATGATCTCGGCGGTGTTCCGGCGCGGCGGCGATGTCGGCTTCGTGGTCGAGGAGTTGAAGGCGGTGTTCGATCCGCGCGGCGGACAGTGGATGAACGGCCGCTATGTGCCGTCGCTGCTCGCGGCCATCGGCGACGTGATCGAGAAGCACATGATCGACACGGGCTTTCTCGCGCAGGAGAGATCCACGCGCCAACAAAGTGAATCCAAGATCGTGAACCTCAAGGGCGCCGCCGCCGGCGGACGCGACCGCCGATTCCGGGCCTGTCCGAAATGCGGGACCTACGCGCTTCTGAGGCAGGAAGACTGCGATACCTGCACCAGTTGCGGGTATTCCAAGTGCAGCTGAGCAACCCGCGTTTGAGTTATCCACAGCTTGCCCCCGACTTATCCCCAGCTCGCAATCTAACTCATTGAGATAACGCAACATTATTGTTCTATGACACTGTCATAAAACTGCTGCGTAACATCCCGGACTTTGAGACAGTTTCGGCGCGGCTCGCCGGCCCAAACCGTGAAAAAAAACGGCCCCCCGGCGCCGCGCATGAGTCTCGGGGATGGTCCTTCGCGCGCACACGCACTTCGGAGAGACAAGGCCGCGCGCCGCGCCGGGCGCACCCGCGCGCGCGCGCAAGGCCGCCGGCAAGAAACGCTTCACGCGTCCGGAACGCGCACCGCGCTGGAGCAAGGCCGCTCCCATTACTTTCAAGACCAGATCGACCTTGGGCGATGCGATCGCCGCGGTGATCGCGGGCTGCCGCGATCATTGGCAACGCAATTTACCGGCCGCGCTGGACGGCCGTAACGCCGAAGGCGTGCATCAGGTGCGCGTTGGGCTGCGCCGCTTCCGCTCCGCGCTCTCGCTGTTCAAGGCCCTCGTGCCCGAGAACCAGCGCGACTGGCTGAATACGGAGGGCAAATGGCTCGCGAATCAACTGGGCGCGGTCCGCGATCTGGATGTCTTCCTCGCCGATCTCGAGAAACGCAGCCGTAAGAACGATGAGTCCGCGATCGCGCTCGGCAATGCCGTGCGGGCGGCGCGCGCCCGCGCGCACACCGCCGCGATGAACGCGCTGCGGGGCCGGCGCATGCGGCGGTTCGCCGCCCGAGTGGAAACATGGCTGGACGGTCGCGGTTGGTATGCCGACGGCGCGGAGATCCCCGACGTCGGCGCCTTTGCCCGTGAAGCGCTGAACAAGCGCATGAAGAAGATCCAGCTGGTCGCCGCCCGCGCCGACAAGCTCACGGTGCCCGAGCGCCACGAACTGCGCATCGCGGTGAAGAAGCTCCGCTATAGCCTCGAGTTCCTGGCGCCGGTGCTGCCGGAAAAGCGCACCCAGCGCGCCAACGCCCTCCTCAAGCGGGTTCAAGACAGCCTCGGCCACCTGAACGATCTCGATGTCGCCGAACGTACGCTCGCGCTCGTGGCCGCACGCGCGGCACCGGCCGAGCGCCGCCTGATGAAAAAAGCCGGCGACACCCTCAAAACCGCGCACGGCAAAGCCGCCGCCAAGGCGGAACCGGAGACCGCGCGCCTGTGCCACAAATTGGTGAAGCTGCCCGCGTTTTAGGGGATATACACCCCCAGAACGAAACCGATTATACGACGAGCTTCATCATCAGCTGCTCAAGCTCCGGCGCGACTTTGTACATGTGCCGGTACTGAAGCACCTGCTTGGCGATCAGCTTCAGCCGCTGATCGAACGGCATGAGTTGCGCGGGTTTCAGGAGCGGCGGGTTCATCGGCGGGACGTCGGTCCGTTGGAACTCCACCGCCATGCTGACGCGCGATTCCGTGGCCAGCGGCGAGCTTTTACTGCCCCAATGGAGCACCGCCTGGTTCCACGCCAGCACATCGCCCGGCTTGGCCGGCAGCGCGCGGATGCTGGGAAGCTCGAAGCGCCACTCGCCCTCGCGATTTGTCCCATACGTGGGGTCGTGCCGCGCCGGCACCACGTACATGCAACTCGTCAGGGGCGTGGCCTCGGTGAGCGGAATCCACACCGTAATCGAATTGGGCGAGCCGTCGGGACGCAAGGTGGCGCCGCCCTTGTCGCGGTGGGGCGTCCAGCCGGAATCGCCCTTCTGCGGATCGACGTTCCATACCCAGAAATCCGGCAGGATCGCGTAGCCGCCGAGGAGGTCGCGAAGCAGGGAATCAAGCTGGCAGAACGGGAGCCAGAATTCGTCGTAAAGAAACGTGAAGACCGGAGACAGGCCCTCGTTCGAAAATTTGCGCACGGTCTCGGCCATCAGCGCGAGATCCACGCTCAAGGGCACGTCCGATTGCTGGAAATAACCGTCGAGCAGGAGCTGTTCGCGGATGGCGATGACGCGGGCCGGGTCCAATACGATAGGCCGCGCGGCACGCAGCAGGCTTTCATCTTCAATATGCAGACGCGGCGCGAGCGCGGCCCAGGTTTCACGCTTGGTGATGGTTTCGAGAGACAGAGCGGTCATGTGAAGGCCGGCAAGAGTGGTGCGGAAGACGTTTCAGCTTCTCACGCCCGACCAAAAATGCAATGCAGATGGTGTTTAAAGGGGGAAGGCCGCCAATGCCGAGCGACGCCAGCGACGACGATATCCTGCGCGGCCTGAATATGCTGATCGCGGGCAATTACGACCTCGTCCCCTATGACGAGCCGGCGAGCCCGGGCCTCGATCCCGAACATGTCTTCGCGCTCGCCGCGCGCTACGGCCAGGCGCGCGACGCGCGCAATATCGACATTCTGGATCTGGGGTGCGGCACCGGCGCGCAGCTTGAACGCGCGGCGGGCCTCACGACCGGGAAGATCGTCGGCACGGACCTGTCGCAATCGGCTTATGTGAAGGCGGTAGCGCGTACGGCGCGCTTCGGCTCACGGTGCCGCTTCATGTGCGCCGACTTTCTCGATCTCGACGCCGATACACTCGGGAAATTCGACCTGATCTATCATGTCGGGGTCCTGTATGTGACGCCGCCGCCGGTGCAACGGCATCTTCTCCGCTTGATCTCCGACTGCCTGAAGCCGGGCGGCCTTGCCGTCATCAGCTACTACGCCGGCACGGTGCCGCTGCTGATGGCCGGACTGCACAAGGTGCTGCGCGCCGGCGCCGACAACGCGGAGTCGCCCGCGGAGCAGGTGCGCACCGCGCGCGCCCAAATCCGCGTCATCGCGAACACCATCGCGCGCCAAGCCGGCGATCACCGTTTGATGAACGGCGTCCTGCAACAAGTGTGCGGCACCCAGGACACCATCTTTTTCCACGAGATGCTGAATCAAAGCTTCGGCACACTGAGCACGTCGGCGCTGGAGCTGGCGCTGGGCGCACAAGGGGTGCACTTCCTCAACTGGATGCAGCCGGCGCCCTTTGAAGCGGACGCCTCGGCGAAAGCGCGGGCGATGATGGCCGACGCGTATTCGTTCGCGGGCGGCGGATACTTCTACGGCGTCTTCCGGAAAGATCCTTAGGCGACCGGAACCGGCGCCATCGGCGTCGACAGCTCGAGCGGCAGCGCCGTCGAGTATTTGATCTCTTCCATCACGAAGGTCGAGCTGACGTCGCTCAAGGCCACGCGCTTGATCAGACGCTTGTAGAACGAATCGTAGGCGTCCATGTCCTTCACCACGACGCGCAGGAGGTAGTCGATATCGCCGGCCATCCGCCAGATGGCGGTGATCTCGGGCATCTCCTTCACCGCACGGGCGAACTTCTGCAGCCACACGTCGTCGTGCTGGCTGGTGCGGATGATGACGAACACCGTCAGTCCAAGATTGAGCCTTTTTGCGTCGAGCAGCGCGACACGCGCCTTGATGATGCCCGCCTGTTCCATCTTTTGAATGCGTTTCCAGCACGGCGTCTGAGAGAGCCCGACTTTCTGGGCGATCTCGGCGATGGAAAGACCGGCGTTGTTCTGCAAAAGGGCCAGAATTTTGCGGTCGATGGGATCGAGCATGGCGACTCCTTGGGGCGGGTTACGCCCCCGTCTTGGGTGCACAGCACAATCGGCGAAAGGCGATGGAGCTGTTAATAAGGGGAATATTCATCTCTTTTTGAGATGATTGTCCAGGCTAGGAAGATATTTCTTTCCCTCTTTTCGGGTTTTCTGCTATCCGGCATGGGACTCGAAATTTACCCGGCGACTCCCTATGTGGAACGCCCCGGGGCTGGATGTGGTGGAGTGAGGAATGGCCGGTGGCCTTGTTTCAATGCTGCGCTCGATCAAAGCGCGCGATCCCGCGGCGCGTTCGCTATTCGAAATCGCGCTGCTGTACCCCGGCCTGCGGGCGCTCGCGTTCTACCGGCTGGCCCATGTCCTGTGGGGCCTGCGCCTGTCGTTCCTCGCGCGCCTTGTCTCGGAAATCGGGCGCTGGCTGTCGGGCATCGAGATCCATCCGGGCGCCACGATCGGCAAGCGGTTCTTCATCGACCACGGCACCGGCGTCGTCATCGGCGAGACCGCGATCATCGGCGATGACGTGACGATGTATCACGGCGTGACGCTGGGCGGGGTTTCCACGGCTCAAACCGGTCTGCGCCGTCACCCGGTTATCGAAGACAAAGTGATCATCGGCGCGGGCGCGCAGGTGCTGGGCGCGATCACCGTCGGCCACGGCGCGCGCGTGGGCGCCAACGCGGTCGCCGTGCGCGATGTGCCGCCGGGCGTCACGGTCGTCGGCATCCCCGCGCAGGAAGCCCTGCCGCGCGGCCCCGTGCAGGTCGACAGTTTCGTTCCGTACGGCTCATGCGACGACAAGGCCGATCCGACCACGCGCGCGATCACGGCCCTCTTGAACGAAGTCGAAGCCCTGCGCCGGCGTATCACCCAGGTGGAAAGCGAATTCCGCGAACCCTCGACCGCGAACCCCTGGCAATCCAACGAGCCGCGCCTCAAGAAAGTGCACGACGCGTCGGACCTTAGCGGCTGATTTTATTCTTCCCTCTGAAAGGGGGAGGGCGAAAAAGAATGTGCCGGTCCGCTAAGCGCCCACCGGCTCCTCGATTTTCACGACCGCGAGCGTGCGTTCCTGCCCCCAGGGCATGGCGTAGGTAATGCGCTGCCCTTCCGCGAGGCCGATCAGGGCCGCGCCCACGGGCGTGAGCACCGACACCTTGCCCTCAGTGATATCGGCTTCGTGCGGCATGACCAATGTAATCAGCACCGGACCCGGCCGTGCGAGGTCGTGGTAGCGCACGCGCGCGCCGAGCCGCACAACGGGCTTGGACGTCTCGGGTACGACCTCGGCGCGCTCCAATTCGTGTTCGAGATAGCGGCCGACGGGGGTGTCGCCGGCAAGGTCGGCGAGTTTTGAAAGTTTCTCGAAATCGGCTCTCAGAACGGTCAAAGGCGGCTCGTAAGAAGCGAGCATGGAAAATCCTCCAAAAAAAGGGATCGGCCGGCGCGGTTGAGGCGCCAATATTATGATGTGGTGTGGAAAGGAGAGCGCCTAAGAAGCGGCGCTTTATGATGCGCGCCGGGCGGCGCGCGCGCAGCTTCTTAGGCCCCGTCGCCTACGATGAGGCGACCGGCGGTACCGTGGTCCAGGAAGTGCGCACAAAGGTTCATGCCCTGAACATGGGCCCTCCAGGCGGAAAGTCAACCCCGTGCGCTTGCGGATGACGCCGCGCCTCGAGATATACTGGCGTCCTTCGCGCCGTCCCTCGAACAGGATCTCCCATGGAAACGCTTACCCAGGCCGCGGTGTTTTTCGGGGCGGCGGTCCTCGTGGTCCCGATTTTCCGCCGGCTGGGTCTGGGCGCGGTGCTGGGGTATCTCGCGGCCGGCGCGGCCATCGGCCCGTTCGGCCTGTCGCTGATCGCCGATGTGGAAGCGGCCGCCCACCTCGCCGAATTCGGCGTTGTGCTGTTGCTGTTCATCATCGGGCTCGAACTCAACCCCACGCGCCTGTGGACCATGCGCAGCATGGTGTTCGGGCTGGGCAGCGCGCAGGTGCTGGTGACGGGTGCGCTGCTGGCCGTCGCGGGCGTGTCTTTCGGCCTGGGCGCCGGAGCCGCCATTGTGATCGGCGTGGCGCTCGCCTTCTCCTCGACCGCCTTCGTGCTGCAAACGCTGGCCGAACGCGGCGAGCTGAAAGACCGCCACGGGCGCGCCGCCTTCGCGGTGCTGCTGTTCCAGGATATCGCGGCGATCCCGCTCCTGGCCGCGGTGCCGTTCCTGGCCCCGGATCAGATCGAGCGCGACACGGCTTCGCTTTTGCTGGGAGCGGCGCGTGTCGCAGCGGTGCTGACCGCGGTCGTCATCGGCGGCCATTTCCTCCTGCGGCCGGTCTTGCGCATCGTTGCGAGCACACGCATTCCCGAGCTCTTCACCGCCACCGCTCTGCTGATCGTCAGCGGCACCGCCCTTCTGATGAATTCTGTCGGCATTTCGATGGCGCTCGGCGCGTTCCTGGCCGGCGTGCTGCTCGCCAACACCGAATACCGCCATCAACTGGAAGCCGACATCGAGCCGTTCAAGGGTCTATTGCTCGGCCTCTTCTTCATGTCGGTGGGCATGGGCCTCAATCTCGGCCTGATGAAAGAGAATGCGCGCGATGTGGCGCTGCTGGTCGCCGGCCTGATGATCGTCAAAGGCGCCGTCCTGTTCGGCTCCGGGCGGATCTGGGACCTGAACAAAAAATCCGCGGGCGATTTCGCACTCGCCCTTCCGCAAGGCGGGGAATTCGCCTTCGTTATTTTCACCGCGGCGATCGGCGCCGGTTTGCTGACGCGCGATGTGCACGATCTTCTGGTCCTTGTGGTCAGCCTCTCCATCGCGGCCACGCCGCTGGCGCGCGTCGGTTACGACTGGCTGACACGCGGCTTAGTGCCCCCGGCGGACCCCAACTACGACGTCGCACCGATCACGGACCATCCGGTGATCATCGCGGGCTTCGGACGCTTCGGACAGATTACCGGGCGCATCCTCGCGGCCAAGCGCATCCCGTTCATCGCGCTCGACGCCAGCGCCGAACAGGTGGATTTCGTGAAGCGCTTCGGTGCGGAAATCTATTATGGCGACGCGTCGAGGCTGGAGCTTCTGCGCGCCGCGCGGGCCGAGAGCGCGAAGATCCTGGTGCTGGCGATCGACGACGTTGAGGCGTCGTTGCGGACCGCCGAGACCGTCGCGCGGCACTTCCCGCACTTGCAAATCTATGCGCGCTCGCGCAACCGCCAGCACACGCACCGCCTGATGGATCTCGGCGTGCGCGTCCTTCGGCGCGAGACCTTCCTGTCGGCTTTGGACCTCACGAAAGAAGTTTTGCGCGGACTTGGGATCAGCGCCAAGGAGGCCGAGCGCACCGTGAAGACGTTCCAGGAGCACGATGAGCGCCGCCTGGCCGAACATCACACGCACTACAACGACGAGGAAAAGATGCGCAGCCTGGCCAAGAGCGCGGCCAAGGAGCTGGAAGAAATGTTCATGCGCGATGCCGCCGAACAGGTGGCCGACGAGGGCAAGCCCGGCCGTACGCGCGCGGCCTGACCGGAAAAATCGGCTGCCCGGGGCGCGCGCGGCGGAAATTCCTCCCGTGGAGGCCCGTCGCAATTGGGGTTTGCTTGACTGAACCTTGAAGATTGCCTACGGCGTCAGGCACGAAATCCAAGGCCTATGATCACAAGCGGGGACCCATGACCGAGCCTCTGAATTACAGCGACGACTTCCTGCGTTCGATCCTGCAGAAAGTGCGCACCATCGCCATGGTCGGCGCTTCTTCGCATTGGAACCGTCCCAGCTATTTCGTCGCGAAATACCTGAAGGCCAAGGGCTACCGCGTCATTCCGGTCAATCCCCAGACCGCCGGTCAGGACCTTTTGGGCGAGAAAGTCTACGCCTCGTTGAAAGACATTCCGGACAAGGTCGATATGGTCGATGTTTTCCGCGCTTCCGAATACACCCCGGGCATTGTCGATGAAGCCGTCGCCATCGGCGCCAAGGTGGTATGGATGCAGCTGGGCGTGCGCAACGACGAGGCCGCCCAAAAAGGCGAAGCCGCCGGCCTTACCGTCATCATGAACCGCTGCCCGAAAATCGAATTCAGCCGCCTGGCGGGCGAATTGTCCTGGAGCGGGGTGAACTCGCGCCTGATCTCGAACCGCGCGCCCGCGGCGCCGACGGCGGGCGCCGTACGCGGCGCGCCGCGCCCCGTGGCGGCCGGCGACTACGGTTTCGAAACCCGTGCCGTGCATTCGGGCGCCATGCCCGACCCCGTGACCGGCGCGCGCATCACGCCGATCTATCAGACCGCGTCGTACGTGTTCAAAGACGTCGATCACGCCGCGTCGCTCTTCAATCTCCATGACTTCGGCTATCTCTACACCCGTGTCTCCAATCCGACGGTGTCGGTGCTGGAAGAGCGGTTGGCGAGCTTAGAGGGCGGGCGCGCGGCCGTTGCGACGGCCTCGGGTCACGCCGCGCAATTCATCACCTTCTTCACGCTGCTTTCGCCGGGCGACGAATTCGTCGCCTCGCGCAATCTTTACGGCGGCTCGCTCACCCAATTCGGCCTCTCGTTCAAGAAGCTGGGCTGGACCTGTCACTTCGTCGATCCCAACGATCCGGAGAATTTCCGCAAGGCGCTGACCCCGAAGTGCAAGGCGATCTTCATCGAAAGCCTGGCGAACCCCGGCGGGATCGTGCTCGACATCGAGGCGATCGCGAATATCGCACATGAGGCCGGCATTCCGCTCATCGTGGACAACACGCTGGCGACACCGTTCCTCTGCCAGCCCTTCTCCTTCGGCGCCGATATCGTGCTTCACTCGACAACCAAGTTTCTGGCGGGACACGGCAACTCGCTGGGCGGCGTATTGATCGAATCGGGGCGTTTTGACTGGGCGCAAGGCAACAAGTTCCCATCGCTGACCGATCCGGAGCCCGCCTATCACGGTCTCAAGTTCTATGAGAATTTCGGCGACTTCGCCTTCACCACGAAGGCGCGCGCGGTGGCGCTGCGCGATTTCGGCCCCGCCCAGGCGCCCATGAACGCGTTCCTGACGATCATGGGCATCGAGACTCTGGCGCTGCGCATGGAGCGCCATGTGAAGAACGCGCAAGTCGTCGCCGAATTCCTGGAAAAACATCCGAAGGTGGCGTGGGTGTCCTACGCGGGGCTTCCCGGCAACACGTACTACGCGCTGGGCCGGAAATATCTGCGCCGCGGCGCCGGCGCCGTCATGACGTTCGGCCTCAAGGGCGGTTTCGAAGCCGGATCGAAGCTGGTGGAATCGGTGCGCCTGTTTTCGCACCTCGCCAACATCGGCGATACGCGCAGCCTGATCCTGCACCCCGCCTCCACCACGCACCGCCAACTCACGGCCGAGCAGCAGGTCGCCGCCGGCGCGGGACCGGACGTCGTGCGTTTATCGGTGGGCATTGAAAGCGCCGAGGATCTCGTGGGCGATCTCGACCAGGCGCTGGCGCTGGTCGGCTAACAGCCTCGCGCGCCGAGGGCCGCGCGCACCGCGCCCTCGAGCTGGGCGAGAGTCAGGGGCTTTTGCAGCACCTGATAATCGGCCCAGGCGCCGCTCAGGCCGTCGCGACCGTAGCCGGTGATGAACAGGATCGGCACGCGGGCTTGAGTCAATTTTTCGGCCAGGGGGAAGATCGCCTCGCCTCCCAGATTGACGTCGAGCACGGCGAGCCCCGGCGTCTTTTCGTTCGCAAGCCTGAAGCCGCCTTCGAGGCGGTTGGCGTGGCGCACGGAACCCGCGCCCAGCTCAAGCAGCATGTCCTCGATCAGGAACGAGACGAGACTTTCGTCCTCCACCAGGAGGACATCGACGCCCTGAAGTTCCGCCAGTGTACCAGTCATATGCGGGTTCGCGGTCCTAGAGCGGAATTTCAATGGTGCAGGTAAAACCTTCCGGCGGATAGGCCGAGGCGTAAGTTCCCTTGAGCTCGGCGTTAACCGCACGTTCGATGAAGCGCGTGCCGTAACCCAACTTTCCGGGCGGATGCGCAACCGGACCGCCGCTTTCGCGCCAGTCGATCCGCAAGCGATCCGGCGCGGCATACGACCACAGCAGGTGCAAACTGCCCGCGCCGGCCGACAACGCGCCGTATTTCACGGCGTTCGTGGCCAGCTCGTTGAGGATCATCGCCACCGGGATCGCGATGCGCGGGACGAGAATCACTTCGGGGCCTTCCAAGTGCAGCCGCTCGCGCGTGCCGTAAGGTTCAACCACGGACCGCGCGATGTCGGCGAGAACCGCGCTTTCCCATTTCTGGTTACTGAGGATGTTGTGGGCGCTGGAGAGCGCAAGCAGGCGCGATTCCGCGGCCCTGCGATACGCCGCGGTCTCGGGAATATCGGGAAGACCGCGCGCGACGATGCCTTGCACGGCGCTCAGCGTATTCTTCACGCGGTGATTGAGCTCGTTCATCAGCAGCGAACGGTTGCTCTCGGCGCGCACGAGCTGGGTGGCGAGTTTACTGGCGAAGAGAAGTCCCACCAGCAGCATGAAAGCGCCGGTCGCGACCGTCAGGGCGAGGGAATCGCGCGCGGGGCGGTCCAGGCTTGCTTCGGGTATGCCGATCACGAGCGCCCAGCCGGTTTCCTCCGACCGCGTAAAGGCCGCAAGGACCGGTTCGCCCTCGAGGGACCGGGCGGGTGCGAGGCCGCTGCCGCCCTTGGCGACTTCGGTCTTGAGATGGCTGGGCGCCGACGTGATCTGGTTCCGTTCAAGGCGCGGCTGGCGCGCGATATGGTGGCCGGAGGCGTCATACAGCGAAACCACCCAACTCTCGGGCAGCGCGAGGCGGCGCAGAATCTCGAAATAGATATCGCGCGGCGGGCTGTAACCGACAACGTAGGCCACCTCGCCATCGCGCATGACCGGCACATTCACCGTGAAGGTCGGTTCGTTGGTGATCCCGCCCACGTAAATGTCGGAGACGGCGGGTTTCCTGGTCTTCATCACCACGTCGTAAGCATCGCGGTTGACCCACGGCGCCAGGAGCCCGCGCCGCCGGCTGTTGAAGACGTGATTGCCGTTCGCGTCGCTGATGGCGACCACATACCCCGAGCGGACCTGAATGAAGCGATCGGCATCGTCGCGGAATTCCTCGAACTCGCCCTCGGCGAGCTCGGGTTCAAGCGCGAGGATCTGCAGCGCGGAAAGTTGGTTCTGCAGTTCGCGGTCGACCGCCGCCATACCGCTTTTCGTGATCTGCAAGACACGGTCCGCAGCTTCATTGCGCGTCCGCTCATATCCGCTGTAGACGATAAAGCCTGCCAACACCAGGACCGGCAGGACGGTGCCGGCCACCAGAAGCGCGAGGCGCACGTGAAGCGAAACCGAGCGCGCTCCGGGCATGGGCACAA
>JAYRTJ010000092.1:0-13760 GCA_041919675.1 Rhodospirillaceae bacterium
AGTCGTACAATGCGCCGACCATGGCGGAAGCCATGCGCATGGTGCGTGAGGAACTGGGGGACGATGCCATCATCGTCTCGACCCAGCGGGCCTCCGACGGCCAAGGCGTGCGCATCACCGCCGCGCTGGAAGACCCGGCCGACGACGAGGCCATCGCCAGCGCGCTGTCGGGCCGCAACACCACTCCGTTCGCCGAAAAAGTCCGTGAAGCCCTCGAATACCACGGCGTGCCCGCGCGCCTGGTCGAGAAGATGGTGCAGGCCGCGACCGCCGTCGAAGTCGGCTCGCCCACCATGGCCTGCGCGACGGCCCTTGAAGATCATTTCGATTTCGCGCCGCTGCCGGAACGCAAGTCTCCGCGCCCCTTCATGCTGGTCGGCCCGCCGGGCTCCGGCAAGACCATCACCTGCTCGAAGCTCGCCGCGCGCGCGCGCCTCGCCGGACGCCCGGTTGGCGTCGTCACGGCGGACACGATCCGCGCCGGCGCGATCGAACAGTTACAGGCCTTCACCAGCATCCTTGAAGTCGAATTGCGCCAGGTGCGCGGCCCCGATCAGCTAGGTCTCGCGGTCAACGAGATGATGAGCCGCTATGACCTGGTGTTCATCGACAGCCCGGGCCTGAACCCGTTCAGCCAGCACGACATGGATTACCTGCGCAATCTCGTGAACGCGGCCGACGTGGAGCCTATTCTCGTGCTTGCCGCCGGCGGCGACGCGCAGGAAGCCGCGGATATCGGCGAGGCGTTCGGCGCCTCGGGCGCGACGCGCCTGCTTGCCACGCGGCTCGATATGACGCGCCGCCTCGGCGCAATCCTGGCGGCGGCCGACGCCGGTCAGTTGATGTTCAGCGAAGTCAGTTTGAACCCGCATGTGGCCACCGGTTTGTGCGCGGTCAATCCCGTTTCCATGGCGCGGCTTATACTGCCGCCCGAAGAAGAGCTTCAGCCGCGTGTGGAAGAGCCGCCCGCGCAAGTGCTGCGCCCCACCGGCATACGTTCCGAGGTTAAGAGATGACGACGACTGTTCCCCCCGGCGTGCGTTCGCTGGGTCCCGCGCCCACGGCCGGCCAGGCGAGCGCCGGCCCGCGTCTCGCCGGCCGGCCGGCCGTGACGGCCAAGCGCGGACGCTTGATGGCCGTCGCCTCGGGCAAGGGCGGCGTGGGCAAGACGTTTTTCTCCATCACCCTCACTCACGCCCTCGCGCGCCGCGGACAAAAGGCGCTGCTGTTCGACGGCGACTTGGGTCTCGCGAATATCGACATCCAACTCGGCCTCATGCCGCAGTACGACCTCGGCAGCGTGGTCGCGGGTAAACTTTCGCTGAACCAGGCGGCGATGCAGTACGAACCGGGCGGCTTCGACGTGATCGCGGGACGTTCGGGCTCCGGTTCGCTCGCCAATATCCCGCTCTCGCGCCTTCAGATCATGGGCGAGGATCTCGCCCTGCTCGCGGGCCGCTATGACCACATCGTGCTCGATCTCGGCGCCGGCGTTGAAAAATCGGTGCGTCAGTTGGCCAAGGCCGCCGACACGATCCTCGTCGTCACCTCCGACGAGCCGACCTCGCTCACCGACGCTTACGCCTTCATCAAGATCACGGCGATGGAACGTCCGCAGACGGATATTCGCATCGTGGTGAACGCGTCGAACTCGACGCGCGAAGGCGAACGCACCTATCAGACGCTGTTCAAGGCCTGCCAGGGCTTCTTGAAGATCTCGCCGCCTCTGGCCGGCATCATCCGCCGCGACGCAAGAGTCCGCGAGTGCATCCGCAACCAGACCCCGATCCTGATCCGCTCGCCATCGTCCGAGGCTGCCATGGATGTGGAAGCCATCGCCGAGCGGCTGCTCGCGCCTTAACAGGCGAAAGCCATGACCACCGTCCCGCCGCCCAACGTTGCGCTGCCGCAAGTGCCGGCCGCGGCAGCGGCGGCGCCGACGATCGTGATCGCGCAGCCGCCGCCGGCCATCGCGGCGCTGCCCGTCGGGACCACGATCGAAGCGATGGTGCTGCCGCCGCCGCCCAACGCGCCCCTCCCCGCCGCCGCGCCGAACGCGCCCGCGCAGCAAGCCGTCGTGCTGCATACGGCCGTGGGCGATATCGCCGTGCGTCTTCCCGTCGCGCTGCCCGAGAAGGCGCACGTCGAGCTGGAAGTCGTGCGCGCGACGGCGCAACAAGTGACGGTGCGGATCACGACCGTGGACGGCGCCGCGACCGCGCAATACCTCGCACAAAACCGAAATCCGGTTCCGGCGCCCGCGCCCGCGCTGCCCCTCGCGCTTGCGCAGACTCACATCCTCGGCGGTCCGCAGCCGCTTCCGCTCGCGGCAACATGGATGCCGAGCGGGCCCGCGCCGTTTGTGCAAGCCGGAACCATTTCCGCCGTCATCATACAAGCGCCGATCGTGGTGGACGCCGCCCCTCACCCACCGGCGCCCGCCGCGCAAGCGCCGACACCGGCGCAGCCCGCGGCGCCAACACCGCCGCCGACGCTGGCAAGCCTTCCGGTCGGACCCGGAAGCGAGCTCGCGTTGAAGATCGTGAGCGTGCAGTTGCCCAATGCCGCGCCCGTCACGGCGCCGCCGCAGGTGCAAGCCCCCATCGTTCAACCGCAAGCGCTCCTCGCGCCGCGTGCGCCCGTCGTGACCGCACCGGCGCTTACGCCGCCGCCGCCACAGCCGGGTCTGGTGCTGGCAAGCGCGCAGCCGCCCGCGACGCCGCAGCCGCCGGGCGCCGTGCAAGCCGCGCCGCCGCTGGCGACCGTGACGGGCACGGTCATCGCGAACGCCGAGTCCATTCCGGTCGTCGCATTCGAAGACCGGCAAGTTCAACTCAACGTGCGCGCCAATCTGCCGGTGGGCACGAAGATCGTGGTCGAAGTGGCCGCCGCGACGCCGCCGCGGATCGGCGCGCCCCTGCCTTTGCCGCTGCCCGCGAGTGCGATGCCGATGGCGGGACCGGCGGGCGCCTACACCGGTTGGCCAACCCTGGTGGAATCGATGAGTGTGCTTCAACGCAGCGATCCCGTCGCCGCGCAGCAGCTCGCGCAAGCGATCCCCGATGGCGGGCCGCGCACGGCGGCCGCCGTGATCTCCTTCGTGCAAGCCATGCGCACCGGCGACGCACGCCAGTGGCCGGGCGACACCACGCTGCGTGCCTTGGAAAAAGCCGGTCCGCGCGGGGCGCATCTCGCGGGGACATTGTCCGGCGAAGTTGCGGAGTTGTCCGCGCGCGCGCGCGACGCGGGTGGCGCCGAATGGCGCGCGCTGCCGGTGCCGTGGAACGCGGGCGGGCAGATCGACCGCGTCGCGCTGATCACGCGCCGCGAGGGGGACGGCGATGCGGACGGCGGCGGCGGCAAGAAAGGCGGCGGCACGCGCTTCCTGATCGATCTCACTCTGTCCCGCCTCGGCGCCATGCAGCTCGACGGCATGTTCAAGAAAGAGCTGCGGGCCTTCGACATGGTGCTGCGGACCAAGAATGCCATCCCCGAAGACATGCGCCGCGACCTGCTCGGCATCTTCACCGATGCGAATGGGGCCATGGGCCTCAAAGGCGGGCTGACCTTCCAGGTGACCAAGAAGTTCGCCGACCCGCTAAATGTCGCAAATTCACCTGATAAAGCCGGATTCTGGGCCTAAAATCGGGCTCTTAACGGCTTCTTTCCAGGTTTTTGGCAAACGGGCCCGATGAGCAACCTGACCCGCGATCCCAAGGGATACTATGTGGCGCTCGGCATTGCCGAGGACGCCGACGCGGACGCTATCAAGTCGGCCTACCGCAACAAGGCCAAGCGCCTTCACCCGGACTTCAATCCCTCGCCGATCGCGGCCAAGCAGTTCCACCGGCTGCACGAAGCCTATGACACCTTAAGCGATCCGGAAACGCGCGCGGCCTACGACCGGCCGTGGAAGAACGCGCGGAAAGCCGAGCCCAAAGCCGAACCCAAGCCCGAACCGAAACGCGCCGAGCCGAAACGCGCCGAACAGGCCAAACCCAATCCTCAAGCCTCGCGTCCTAAAACCGCGTCGGTCGACGAGCCGGCGCTGTGCCGCTGCGGCAAGATCACCGCGCAGCCGCGCTATGTCGTGTTCGACCTGGTGTGGGGCCGCTTGAAGAAGGTGCAGAAGCGTACGGTCGCGGGTGTGTTCTGCCGCAGCTGCGCCGATCGCGCCGCCGTGCGCGCCTCGCTGGTGACCTGGCTTGCCGGATGGTGGGCTTGGCCGAACGGACCGAAGGAAACCGTGAAGGCGCTGGTCAACAACATGCGCGGCGGACGCAAGCCCGCCGACCGCAACGCGCGTTTGCTCCTGCGCCAGGCGCGGGCGTTCCGCGCGCGCGGTGAAATGGAGCTGGCCCGCAGCGCTGGAGAACAGGCCTTGGCTTTTGCGAAAGCCACCAACCTGCGCGGCGAAGTCGAGCAATTCCTCGCCCCGCTGTCGGCCTCGATGGGAAACGCGGCGCGCGCCATCAAGGACCGCTGGGCGAAACCGGGCTGGGCGCCGATGGTGCAGATCCTGCCGCTGGCGCTGATCCTCGGCGGCCTCAGCACCTTCGCGGTCACCTCTACGCCCCTGCCGCTGACCGACATGGCGCAGAACCTGTATGCGAAATTGACCGCGTCCGCGGCGCGTGGGCCGGATCTGAAGGAAGAAGCCGTCGGACGCGTGTACAGCGTGACCAAAGACGGCGCGGCGGTGCGCACCGGACCGGGCGCGAGCTACCAGATGGAAGCGATGCTGAAGACCGGCACGCTGGTGCTGGCGACGGAAACCGCGCCGGACGGTCGGTGGCTGCGCGTCGTGACGTCCGACGGCACGGCGGGCTTCATGGTCGTGGGTGAACTCACGCCCGATGTTCCGCTTGACGCCATAAACGACGTCGGCGCCTTCAGCGCGGCGGCGCCGGCGAAGGATTAGGCGGTTTCCGCGACCGCGCGGCGGCGGAAGAGATTGAGGCCGATCTCGTTGAGGTCTTCTTCTTCCTTGCGCGCAAGCTCGAGCTCTTCTTCCCGATCGCGATTGGCCTGGGTGACCTCGAGGGTCTTTGAGCGGCGATAGGCTTCCGCGAGTTCGTCCTGCGCATAAGCCACGCGGGTCTGCACTTCACGCAAGGCCTGCGCCAGGCGTTCGCGCTTCTCGTCGCTGAGCGCGATGTAGCCCGGCAGGGTGCCGCGCAGTTCGACCGGCGCATTGGCCGCAAAGGCCATTTCCATTTGAATTTCGGCTTCCAGCGCGTGCTGGCGCTCGATGACGGCTTCCTCGTGACGCAGCAGCGTGGCGAGGCTGCGCCGCTTTTCATCGACGTCCCACTTGCGTAGGCGGATGAGGTTATGAAGGTCCTTCTTCGCCATCTAAGCCTCAGCGCGCGGGCGGACGGACGCGCACGCCGACGGGGCGCGGTCCGGCGCCGGCGGGCGGCGCCATGCGCATCTGCGCGCCTTCGGGCTGCGCTTCGATCACCGGCGCGGAGTTCGGCTTGATCGCTTCGGCGAGGAGTTTGTAGCACGTCTCGAGATCGGTGTGATCGTCCTTGCCCTGGCGCAGGAATTCCTCGATGCGGGGATAATAGAAGATGGCTTCGTCCACCTCGGGGTTCGAACCCTTGCGGTAGGCGCCGAGGCGGATCAGTTCGGCCATGTCTTCATAAGATGAGATGAGCTTGCGCGCGCGGCGGATCAGCGCGTTCTGCTCGTCGGTATTGCAGCCCGGCATCGTACGCGAGATGGACTTCAGGATGTTCATGGCCGGATAGCGGCCGCGCTCGGCGATGGGGCGCTCGAGCACGATATGACCGTCGAGAATACCGCGCACGGCATCCGAGATCGGTTCGTTGTGATCGTCCCCTTCGACGAGCACGGTGAACAGGCCCGTGATGTTGCCGCTCTTGCGCTTGCCGGGACCCGCGCGCTCGAGCAGTTTCGGCAGTTCGGCGAAGACGGTGGGCGTGTAGCCCTTCGTGGCCGGCGGTTCGCCCGCCGAGAGGCTGATCTCGCGCTGGGCCATGGCGAAACGCGTCACCGAGTCCATCAGGCAGAGAACGTTCTTGCCTTGATCGCGGAAGTACTCCGCCACGGCCATGGTGAGATAGGCGGCCTGACGGCGCGTGAGCGGGGGTTCATCGGACGTCGCGACGATGACGACGCTGCGCGCGAGACCTTCCTCGCCGAGGTCGTCTTCGATGAACTCGCGCGCTTCGCGCGAACGTTCGCCGATCAGACCGACAACGGTCACATCCGCGTTCGTATAGCGCGCCATCATCGAGAGCACGGTTGATTTACCGACGCCGGAGCCTGCGAAGATGCCCATGCGCTGGCCGTGGCAACTCGTCGCAAAAGTATTGAGCGCGCGGATGCCGAGATCGAGTTTGCTGCCGATGCGCTTGCGGTCGTGCGCCGGCGGCGGCGGCGCTTTGATCGGATAGGCGCTGGGACCGACACTGAGCGGGCCGCGGCCGTCGACCGGCTTGCCCATCGCGCTGATGACGCGGCCCAGCCACGAATCGTCCGGATAGACGGCGGGCGCGGCGTCGGCGATTTCGGCGCGGCATCCGAGACCGATTCCTTCAAGCGGACCGAAGGGCATGACGAGGGCGCGGCCGCTGCGGAATCCGACCACCTCGCAGATGACCTTGCGGCCGTCCCGGGTGATGACGTTGCAGCGGTCGCCCACCGACAGGTTGTTCTGGACCCCGGAGACCTCGATGAGCAGGCCCTGGACGGCGGCGACCTTCCCGAAAACCCGGTAGGTCGGGATTCGATCAATTTCGCTCAATAATGTTGAGATATTAACCACTTAAACCGACCTCAAGACCGTCATATAGGCTGATTGGGAGAGCCTAGCCGGGCCGGCGTTAACAACTCCCAAAAAAACTAGGCAAAAATTACCGGGAAGGTTATTCACGTTAACCTTTGATAAAGGTTAATGAGAAATCCTTAAGACATTGCACCGCTGCGGGACGGCCAGAAGGACCGGTTTCGCGGCAAGGTTTCGTTAGGAAGGGTTACCGACCCATGTTAATCTCCTTAACGGAATGTAGTGTGCGGGGTTACTCGGGGGCACAACATCATGCGTATTCTTCTCGTTGAGGATGATCCCTCAACCGCTCAAGCCATCACCGCCATGCTCCGGAAGGAAGATTGGGTCATCGACTCGACCGACCTCGGGGAAGACGGTCTCGATCTCGGCAAGATTTACGATTACGACCTGATCATCCTGGATCTGATGCTGCCCGATATGGACGGCATGGATGTGATCCGGCAACTGCGCAGCTCAAAGATCGCGACCCCGGTCCTGATCCTTTCGGGCCTGCAGGAAGCCGATAAGAAGGTTCAGGGCTTCGGCGTCGGCGCCGACGACTATCTGACCAAGCCGTTCAACCGCGATGAATTGATCGCCCGTATCCAGGCGATCGTGCGCCGCTCCAAGGGTCATGCTCAGCCGAAGGTCCAAGTGGGCCGCCTGACGGTGAACCTGGAAGCCCGCACCGCGGAAGTGGACGACGCGCCGCTTCATCTCACGGGTAAGGAATACGGCATTCTTGAACTGCTCGCGCTCCGCAAGGGCACGACGCTGACGAAGGAACAGTTCCTGAACCATCTGTATGGGGGCATGGACGAGCCGGAGTTGAAGATCATCGACGTCTTCATCTGCAAGCTTCGCAAGAAGCTGGCGACCGCGACCGGCGGCGAAAGCTACATCGAAACGGTGTGGGGCCGCGGTTATGTGCTGCGCGAAAGCGAAGCGGCGGAAGCCGCCCCGCCCAGCATCAAGAAGGCCGTCAACGCCTAAGGATATTGCGTTAAACCGAAAAGGCGCGGGTTTCAGGACCCGCGCCTTTTTGTTTTATGCGCCCGCGAGCACGCGCCATTTGGCTTTTATACGCCCGCGAGCACGCGCCATTTGTCTTTATACGCCCGCGAGCACGCGGGCGTGGGCCATGCGTGCGACGCCCATGGGATCGAAAGGCTTCTTGATCGCGTCCGTGGCGCCGAAGCCGCGCGCGGCTTCCAGCAGCATCGTATCGCCGATCTTGTCGTGCGCGGTGATGACGATGATCACGCTGGTGACGCCGCGCTGCCGCAGCTCAAGCGTGGTGGCCAACCCGTCTTTCTCGGGCATGACGATGTCCATGAAGATCACGTCGAAATAGGTCTGCGCGGCGAGGGCCAGCCCTTCGAGGCCGTTGCCCGCCTCCGAGACGGTGAAGCCGAGCTGGCTCAAACTCGCATTAAGGACGGTGCGAATGAGGGCGTCGTCGTCCACGACCAGGGCGCGGAGGCCCCGGACCGCCGGCGGTTCCCCGCCTTGCGCTTTTTCGTTTCGATTCGATATGGTATTTTCCAAGGCGGTATCCCCCTGCTGGTGTCTTGGGTTACTGAGCCCTGCCGTTTTTCAAGTTCCACGCGGGTTTAGCCCCCGCTTCCGGGTGCGCGGGGCGCCTCCTCTCCACGAAGCGCCCGCCGGTAATTTCCTACCACGCAATTGTTAGGTGAATATTTCTAAAGTATTTCTATCTATAGTTTGTACGACAAACTTCCGAAATATCGGGGTGCTACTGGAGAAAGCCTTGGGGGAGTTCGCGGTCCATCGCCGCAATGTTTGTACACACCATCACCCTTCCTGCATGCGACGGGACGCTTCGGTCCGCGCCGGACGCCGTCTCGCCTTTCCGAGTGCCCGTTGTGACCATGCCGCCGACAAGCGTGAAGACCGTTTTAATCGCCGAGGATGATCCGTCGGTCGTTCTGACGATCGAAGAGGTCCTGAGCGGGGAAGGTTTTGCGTTGCGCGCCGTCGCGCGGGGCCGCGATGCCATCGAGCTTCTGAAACAAGGCGACATCGATCTCGCCATCATCGACATCGGCCTTCCCGACGTAAGCGGCTTCGACGTGTTGAAGTCGTTCGAGAAAGATCGCCGCTTCGGAACCATCG
The DNA here is from genome assembly GCA_041919675.1 of Rhodospirillaceae bacterium. GTDB lineage: Bacteria > Pseudomonadota > Alphaproteobacteria > Rhodospirillales > Rhodospirillaceae > SHVO01. The sequence goes on from JAYRTJ010000092.1 coordinate 8,936, forward strand.
TGCTCACCGGCCGCCATGACACGATCGACGTCGTGCTCGGCCTTGAGTTGGGGGCGGACGACTATATCGTCAAGCCGTTCGAGCCGCGGGAGTTCCTCGCGCGCGTGCGCAGCGTGATGCGGCGTTACAGCCTCATCCGCGGACAGGTGCATGAGCCGCCCTCGCCGCTGGTGTTCGGCCGCTGGACCTTCGATCCTTCGACGCGCACGGTGAAACATACCGGCGACAAGCCCGTCAAACTGACGGCCCTTGAAGGCCGCCTGCTGCGCATCTTCATCGAGAATCCGAACCAGATCCTCACGCGCGACCGCATCCTCGACCTGTTGCATCCGGCGGGAAGTGAAATCCCGTTCGACCGCTCGATCGACGTCACGGTCACGCGCCTGCGCCGAAAGATCGAGCAGAACGCAAGGCGCCCCCAATACATCAAAACCGCGCATGGGGACGGGTACCTCTTCAGTCCCAAAGGGGAGTAGTTTTTAATGTCCGAGCCTTCACGCGCTGCGGCCCGCCGTCATACCATCCGCCTCGAAGACCTGATCGTTCACAAGTACAGCGAGCGCGCGGCGCTGATGAAAAAGGCCGACAAGATCGCGCGGCGGATCTTCGACGAGGAACTGCGTGAGGGCGAGAGCTACCGGATCGCGGCGGACGGCGTGTACCTCGTCATCCTGCCGCGCCTGACGCCCGAGGCCGGGGCGCTGCGCTGTTCGCTGTTGGCCGAACACATGGCGCGCGCGATTCGCAAAATCAATCCCGCCGCCGCGCAGTTCGAGAAAGCCGATCCGCAAACCGCGCGGCCGCGGTCCCGCGTCCACCGCCGCATCACGGGCGCGCCCGCCGCCAAACCCGTTTCGGAGCCGATCTCGCAGGAAGCGGCCACCCGCGCCTTCGAGCGCATGATCGACGTGGGCCAGGCCGCGCCGGCGCAGGAACTGGCGCTGACCGATTCCGAACGCCTGGCGATGGCGCGGATGAACCTCGGCTTCCATCCCGTCTGGCATGTGCGCAACAAACTCATCACCGGGTATCGCTGCGCCTTGTCGATGAACGGCCAGGACCTTTCGCTGAAAGAAACCGCCGGGGCGATGAACAGCGACGTCAGCGTCGTCACCAAGGCGAAGGTCGACGCGATGGTCTACGCCAACGCCGTGGCGGGCGTTCAAGGTCTGCTGCAAACCGGCCAGAAGGCGCTTCTGGTCGTCCCGATCCATTTCTCGACCCTCGATCATATGCGCTACATCGCGCCGCTGCTGGAGGCCGGCGGGCCGCTGCCCGCGGACGCGCAAAGCCTGATCGTGTTCGAGCTGCTGGAGATTCCGCAGAAGACATCGCACTTCCGCCTGCGGGAGCCGACCTCATACCTGCGCACGCGCAGCCGGGCGCTGCTGGCGCGAATCGGGTTCGACTTCTCGAGCCTGGACGCCTTCCGCGAGCTGAACTTCCACGGCATCAGCATCGACCTGGGCGATTATCCGTGGAGCGAAAGCCAGCTCCTGCCGTTCTTCGACGCCTTCACCCTGGCGGCTGGAAAACAGAAGCTGCATCCCTTCGTGCACGGGATCCGCAGCGCGAGCCTGACCGTCGCGGCCATCAGTTCGGGATTCAGTTATATCGGCGGGCCGGCCGTTGCCGCGCCCCTGTCGGCACCGGAGACGGTGCATTCGTTCGCGGTGGAAAGCCTCTACCGGCGCGGATGACGCCGAGCGCGAAATCCGATCTCGGATTTCGCTCTCGATTCATGGAAGTTGTCGCGTTTTTTTGCGACGAACCGGTTCCCACGTCGTCGGAAGCCGCTCTAGTGTTTTTGCGGCAAGGCCAGTGAGCTGAGCTGGACCTTGTCCAGGCGATGCACGGCATAGATGCCGAGATCGCGGTTCACGGGACGGAACGCCGCCGAGATGCCGGTGAGCGGTTCCTGCGCGCCGAGATAGAGAACCCCGTCGTCGGCGAGGCTGCGGCTGATCTTCTGGAGAAGATCGATCTTCGCCTGCAAGTCGAGATAGACCATGACGTTGCGGCACAAGATCGCGTCGAAGCGGCCCAACGGATAAATATCGGTGAGCAGATTCCAGGTCTGAAACTTCACCATATCGCGCACGTCGCCGTTGAGCTGCCAGCCGCCCTCGTTCTTGGTGAAGTTGCGCAAAAGCGCCTTGATCGGCAATCCACGCTGAACGTCGAACTGACTGTAGTGCCCATTGACCGCCGCGGCGATGGCGCTGTCGGACAGATCCACGCCCACGATCTCGGCGCGCCAGCCGGAGAATTGCGACCCGGCTTCGCGGACGGCCATGGCGATCGAATAAGCCTCCTGCCCCGTGGAGACGCCCGCGCACAGCACGCGGAACTGCCGGCGGTCGCGCCGCGCGAAAAGGATGTTCGGCAGCACGATCTTCGAGAAATGAACGAAGGGCTTCCAATCGCGGAAAAAGGCCGTGTCCTTGGCCATCATGGCGTCGACGGCGCTCGACTGCAGGGCCGGATCGCCGGTCCGCAGCGCCGCGACCAGCTCGTGGAACGACTTGAAATTATGCTGGCGGACCACCGGCATCAGGCGGTTCTCGAGCAGATAGCTTTTATCGCGCGTCAGCACGAGCCCGGAACGCTCCTTCATCAGCCGCGCGGCATATTCGAAGTCGTCCGGAATCACAGGGGGAACCCTCCTAGCCGAGCAGATCGAGCAGCAGGAACTTGCTGCGCACGATCTCGCTGTCGAAGGGTTTCATGATGTACTCGTTGCCGCCGCCGGCAAGCGCCTCGCGGATGAAGGCGGGCTCGTTCTCGGTGGCGCAGAAGACGACGACGACCTTGTCGCCGCCGGGCATCTTGCGCAGCGCCTTCACGGTCTCCACGCCGCCGAAATCGGGCATCTCGGAATCGATGAACAACACATCAGGCATGCGAATCGCACAGGCGTTAAGGGCCTTGCGGCCATTCTCGGCTTCCTCGACGTCGAAGCCCAGATCCTGAACGATCTTGGCGGCGACGCGGCGGATCACGCGAGAGTCATCGACCACCAGGCAGAGCTTCATGACACGGCCGGCACATCCACGATCACGGCCAGCCCATCGGCCAGCGGCGACAGCGTCATCGTGCCGCCCGCGCCGCGGATCATCTTGCCGGCGAAGTAGGCCTGCACGGTTTTCGCGGTCAGCGCGCCTTCGTTCTGTCCAAGCGCGGCGTTGCGCAAATCCGCGCGCGCGTTGACCGCGCGTCCGGCGGCCGTGCGCGCGGTGAGCGAGAGCTTCACGGTCGCGGCGGTGTCCGCCGCGATCTCGAGGCTGCGGCAGCCCGGCTGCGCTTCGAGAGCCAGGAGACAGAGATTGAGGACCGATTGGATCCACATCGGACCGAAGGCGCGCGCGGCCTTGTCGAGAACGGCGGCGGCGGGCCAGGTCACTTCGATGCGCGCGCCGGGGCCGGCGGTGGTGGTGATGTAGTCCTCAACCAGGCCTTTGAGATCGCCGGCGGTGCTTTGGGCGAGGCCAAGCGCGGCGCGCAGGAACTTGAGCTTGCGCGAGGCGGCGCTCGAGCTGTCACCGATCAGGCCGATGGTCTCGGCGTCCGCCATGGACGGGTCGTCGCCGATCAGCTCGACTCCCGCGGCGACGGCGCCGATGGGACCCGCCAAGTCATGGCAAAGGCGCGTGCACAGAAGCTGCGCCAGCTCCAGGTCCGAATCGTTCATAGCCCCTAAAACCCCAATCCCCACACGGGCGGGAGTTTAGCAGGGCAGACAGCGGGCTCGAAAGCATCTAAAACAGAAATATCAACGAATTACAGGTAGATAGCGGAATTGTTGCATGCATGACGCCCTCGCGCCCGGTATGCTTGTAAGAAATCCGGACCAGCCCGCGTGGGGTCTGGGCCAGGTGCAATCGGCGGTCGGTAACAGAGTCACGGCGAATTTCGAAAATGCCGGTAAGGTGACCTTGAACCTCGCCGTGGTAAGACTGGTCGTGGTCGAAGACGACTCGCTCCGGCCCTGAAATCAGCTATCTAAGGACGATGATCGATCCGTTTGGCCGTTCCATCAGCTACCTGCGCGTCTCCGTGACGGACCGCTGCGACCTTCGCTGCGTGTACTGCATGGCGGAGAACATGACTTTCCTGCCGAAGAAGGACCTTCTTTCGCTGGAGGAGTTGGACAGGCTGTGCTCGGCCTTCGTGGAGCTGGGGGTGCGCAAACTTCGCATCACGGGCGGCGAACCGCTTGTGCGCCGAAACATTCTCGAGCTGTTCAACGGTCTTGGCCGCCACTTGAAGACCGGCGCCCTCGACGAACTCACCCTCACCACCAACGCCACGCAGCTTCCCGCACATGCCGAGGGCCTGGTGAAAGCCGGCGTGAAGCGGATCAACATCTCGCTCGACTCGCTCGATCCCGAGCGATTCAAAACCATCACGCGCTGGGGCAACCACGCCCAGGTGATGGACGGTATCCGCGCCGCGAAGGCCGCGGGCCTCAAGGTGAAGATCAACGTCGTGGCCATGCGCGATGTGAACGAGGACGAGTTCATCGACTTCGTGGGCTGGTGCGGCCGGGAAGGCTTCGACCTCGTGTTCATCGAGACCATGCCCATGGGCGAGATCGACGGCGACCGGACCGCGCAGTATCTGCCGCTGTCCCTGGTGCGCGCGAAGCTCGCCCAGAAGTGGACTCTCGATCCGATTGCCGACACCACCGGCGGCCCTGCCCGCTATACGCGCGTGCGCGAGACCGGCGGCCGCGTCGGCTTCATCACGCCGATGACCCACAACTTCTGTGAGTCCTGCAACCGGGTGCGCCTGACCTGCACCGGCACCTTGTATATGTGCCTGG